>CALLYK010000354.1 GCA_937858365.1 uncultured Isosphaeraceae bacterium
CCATCGGCAAGGGCATCAGCGTCACGGGCACGTTCAGTTCCGCGGCCGTCTCGGGGCTTGGCTCGGCCAAGGTCCGAGTGCCTTGGACCAGGACGTTCCAGCGTCGCGCGCCGACATCGTAGACAAGGAAGGCATTTTGTCGGTAGGCCCGACCGGAGCGGGTCCGGCCGTCGAACGGGGAGATGAAATCGAGGCTGGAGGGAAGGTGGCTGGACCAACCGCTTCCGGTGAAGGGCGGGACCGGCGTGAACCCGTTCGTTAAGAGCCAGCTCAAAGCGCCGGCGCGCGTCGGGCCCGTGAAGGGGGTCGTGTTGGCTGGGACCGCGTCGTAAAGCTGGACGGTGCGGGAGTCGATCCCGGTCCCTCGGTTCGCGTTGTTGGTCGTGTTCTCGTCGACCAGGCGGTGGTCGGGGTCGATGAACAGTCCGATCGTGACGCGGCCGCTCCAGCGAGGCAGTGTGTCGGGCCAGGTCTGCGCGGTCCCCATGTTGATCGTGAGGGCGGCCCGCTTGCCCTTGTCCAGGGCCGGGACCGCCACGGTCCCGATCCGGAAGTCACGCGCGGGGTCGATGAAGCCGTCGGTGGAGAGATAGACCCCGGCGTTGGTGGCTTCCGAGCGAATCGGCCCCACGTTTTCGACGGTCGCGCGCACAATGTACGGGACGTTGACGGGAAGAGGTCCGTTGTTGGCATGAGTCTGGTCGGCCGGGACCGCGTATCCGAAGGCGGTCGCCCTCAGGTCGGCCTTCGCGGTGATCGAGAGCGCGAAGTCAACGTCGGGGTCGCGGTTGTCGGAGTAGTACGTGTCCAGGGCCGAGACGAACAAATAGCGCGCCTTGTTGGGCACCTTCACCGAGGTGTTCGGGCGAATCGCGAAGTCCTCGGCGATGTCGGTGGACAGATTGTCGCGGAACGTGCTCTCCGAAACCACGTCGTCGCCCGTGTCTAGGGCGTCTGGTACCCGGTGCAATTGCGAATACGGCAAGAGGCGATTGGTCGCGCTGAAGACGCCCGACATGCCGGTGTCGGAGTCGGGAAAGTCAGGGACCCTCCGGGAGAAGTCGCCCAATTGCGAGAGGTTGATGGTGTCGCCTGCGGTGATCCCGAGCGAGGCCAGGTCGAAGGGCACGGGCCGAGCGGCCGGGTCCTTGGATGTCAGGTAAAAGGTCGCGGCCGGGTTGATCTTGATCGTGACGGACGCCAAAAGGCACTTCGACTCCAGCGGTTCGGGCAATGGCCTGAACGCGCGCGTTCGTCTCGGAGGTCGGGACATCGTTATCGTGGCCTCTCATAGACGCGTCAAGTCTTGGTGATCGAGGGGGGCATCCCGCGTGAGGTGGGCCTTTCCTGGATACACGAGCGGGACCCGATGGTCCAGACCGTGGCGGGTTGGACCGTCATCTTGTCGTCCAGGCCGGTCTTGAACGAAGGGAGAAGACAATGATGTCCGATCGGACCCCCTTCAAGTCATCTTGTCTCCGCTTTCCCGAGGGCGGGATCGCCAGGACGGCAAGGCGACCACCAACAGGGGCACAAGCGCTGACTCCGTCTCCAACAAGGACCAGGGATTTCGTATGCTTACGATGAACACCAGCAAGAAAGCAGTCAGTCTCGAAGAATAGAATCCGACGATCAAGGTCGGGAAGTGAAGACCGGCGCAGTGGAGCGAAGCGAGAAGGGCGATGATGGACTCAGCGATGGACGGCCGGAGAACTTGAGACAACTCCAATCGCTCGCCTCGGCATCGGACACGTCTCGCCGACCGGAAGTCGCCGACAGGTGGACCTCCATGCTCAGCTCTTCCGACCCCAAATCAACGGGCGTAGGGAGCGGAAGATGGTCGTCACGGCGAGGACGGCCAATGCGATCAAGAGACCTCGCGCGGGGTGCGAGTACCTTCCCGACACATGGATAGGCATATGCAAAATACTTATATATATACAAGGAATCGTCAACGTGAGGGCGACATTGACCTGCCGTCTCGCGAACCAGGAGCCCGCGACCGCCAGCGCGAGGATCGTGATCGAGGTGTATCGGAGGATGGGCGATGCCCATCGCATCGCTCGGCCGCCGGCCGCGGTGATCTCCCAGGTCAGCCAAACGCGGACCGAACGCCACAGGCACTCCATGACGTAACGACCAGGGGCCTCACGAATGCGTCGGACGGCGACATCGCGCGCGTGGTCGCTCTCGGCGAGGTTCAAGTCCGAGTCGCATTCGTTGAGGTCCATCGTGACTCCCTCATTCCTGGGGTCGTCGCGACTGAAGAGTGCTCCTTCCAGGTCTTCATACGCGATTCGATACTCCCAGGTGGCCAGCCAGAGGTTCGACCCAGCCCAGTTCAGAGCGAGCGGAAGCGGGCGCCGAGCGATTTCGCTGGTGCGGACCGCCCAGGCCGCCCCGGGCAGTGTCCCGAACGCGACGAAGACGATCAGTTCCAAGCGGGTCCAGCGCCGATGGGCCTCGCCTCGGCCCAAGAACGCCGCCCCGAGCGCAAGCACGGCCGGCATGAACAGATAGATGGGACGCGTAAGGGTCAGAGCAGCCAGCCACAGGCCCGCCGCCGCATACCATACGAGCCGCGAACGTTCGCGGGCCACGGCCTGCGCGAGACAGCAAAGACCCGCGACCAAAACGAACTCGGTGAGACCCTCGCTCATCAGGCGGACGCAGAGCACCAAACTATAGGGATAAAGCGCGAAGACCCAAGCCGTGACGACTCGATGGGAGGGGAGAAGCGAGCCAATGACCAATACGACCAACGCATGAAGACCGACCTGCGAGGTCGCGATCGCCCGGTCGGACCGGACCCCGACCCGACCCAGAAGTGCCAAGAAGACAGGGTAACCCGGCACTCGTTGGATTTCCGGTTGATAGGGCGGGGCCTCGCACGAGCTGAACACGCCATGGCGAACGAGATTCATCGCGAGTCGACGGTAGCGGGGGGTGTCGGCCGTCTTCACGTCTATCCGGCCGGCCACAAAGCATCCCAGAACAATGGAGGTCAAGGCGGCCCCGATGATTGAGGCTGTGACCCCTTGAGACGCCGCTCGGAGGAAACGAAAAGTCCGCATGTATCGCAGCTCCTGGAAACCCCCGCGGCGCCACTCATTGCGTTGCCGGCGAGTTCAATTGGGCAGGCGTTTCATGCAAGCGTAGAGATACCACTTCAAATACTTCGGCAGCCATTTCCTCAGCTCAAACCGCGATGCGCCCGCCACACGATCGGTCCAGGTCGATGGGACTTCCGTGATCCTGTACCCGGCCGCGTAGGCCTTGGCAGTCAGTTCCAGAGTGTACTCGAACCCTCCGGTACTCTCGATCGGGATCGCCGTCAGGACCTCGCGACGATAGGCGCGGAAGGCGTTCGTGGCGTCGTGCGTGGGGATGCCGGTCAGATGATGCAGGCTGACACCGGCCGTTCGGGACATCGCTTTCTTGAGCCAAGGCCCACCGATGTGTCGTCCCCCCTTCATGTAGCGCGAGGCGCAGACGATGTCGAAGCCCTCATCGCGCAGTTTCGCCACCATCTTCGGTATGATGGCCACGTCATCCGAGAGGTCCGCCATCGTGATGATGACCACGTCGCTGGTCGCCGCGGCGATGCCCGAGCGGATTGCGTTGAGGACCCCTCTGCCGAGGACGTTCTTGGTCCTCGTGACCCAGGGAAACTCGGGCGCAAGGCGATCGAGGACGGGCAGGGTGTCGTCATCGTCGAAATCGTAAACGACGATCAAGCGCTTGGGGATGGGGGCCTTCTCAGCCAATTCACGCAAGGCCCGCTCGATGTTCCCGCATTCGTTGAAGACGGGCATGATCAAGTCGATCGGCGGGCGGTCGTCCATTCTGGTCAGGCCTCGCTCGGCTTGCGCGCGACGACCAGCATTTGCTTGCCCAGGAGCCACCAGATTGGAGGCAAGGCCAGATAGAAGCGCGCCAAAGAGGCCGAAGTGGGCAGGACCCCCTTGGTCGTGTACGGGAGGAAGCGGGCGCGGCACTCTTCGATCTGGAACCCAGAGGTCGTCAGGGCCTCGGCCATGCCCCTTTCGGAGAGGGGGAGCGTGTGGTCGAAGAAATCCCAGAAGGCCCCTCCCAGCACTCGGACGTTGGGCTGCATGATGATCAGCCGGCCGCCCGACTTCAGCACGGTCCGCACGGCGTCGAGCACCGTGAGGAGGACGTCGGGACCGCGGAGGTGCTCGAAGACGTTGCTAGCGAAGGCGACGTCCACGCTGTTCGGTCCCAGGGCCTCGGCCAGTGATTCGAGTGGGGTCGCCAAGACCTCCACGCCGGGGGCCGCAAATTCCGCGGTGTCGGGATTGATGTCCACGGCGAAGCGTCGAGCGGCCGTGGCCTGGTTGATGAAGTCGCAATAGCCGGCGCCGAGGTCCACGACCGTCGCGTCTCTTGTCAGATAACGCGGGTTGAAGAAAGACCCGCAAAGGACCTTCCAAAGGGCCTGTTTGGCGGCGCGCTCCTCCGGCGAGAACCGGTTGCGATAGATGCGGTCCAGGGCCGACTCCACGTTGCCATGATGAACCGGCGCGGCCATGGTTAGATCCCGCCAATCTGGATTTGTTCGCGAACCCAGGGGATGATCTCGTCGAGGGCCTGGCCGAGCGTGGTCGTCGCCTCGAAGCCGAGAACCTCGCGGGCCTTGCTCACGTCGGGCACGCGCTTCCGGACGTCGTAGGCAAAGGGCTTCTCGCTGAGGTATCGGAAGGGGGTCTCGGGCTTGATCTTCTTCCAGATCAACTCGGCGAGTTCGAGAACGGTCGTCGAGGCGGCCGTGGACAGGTTGAAGTCCTGGTTCTCGGCGCGGGGAGACTCGATGGCGAGGCGAATGCCGCGCGCCAGGTCGGCCCCGTAGGTGTAGTGACGCACCTGCCCGCCGTCGCCCAGTATGTGGAGCGGGTCTTGGCCCTTGAGGACCTTCTGGACCAGGTCGGGGACGACGTGGCTCATCGCCAGTTTGATGTTGCCCGACATCACGTCCTTGTCCACCAGGGCCCGCTTCTCGCCGACGCCGATGCAGTTGAAGGGCCGGACGATCGTGTAAGGGAGCTGATATTGTTCCCAGGCCCCTTGGGCAAAGTACTCCGTCGCGAGTTTCTGAAAGCCATACGTTGATTGGGGTGGCGGACAGCGGCGCTCCTCTCCTTCGGAAGTGGGATAGACGCTCGTGCTCTCGAAGACCATCGACGAGGAGACCACGGTGATCTTGCGGAGCTTCCGCTCGCGATGTGCCCGGATGGCCGCGTCGAAGGCCGCGGCCGTGATCCGTTCGTTCTCGGCGATCAGGTCGTAGGCCAGTTCGTGAAAAAGCGAGATGCCGCCGATGATCGCCGCGCCGGCGACGAAGTGGTCGCAATCCGTGAGGAGGTCCGAGACGAGGGCCGCGTCCTTGGCGTCGCCGACGACCTTGCGGAAGCGCTCGTGGGCGTCGTACGAATGCTCGATCGGTCCGTACTTCGAGTAGTTGTCCAGGCCGACGACTTCATGTCCGGCGCCGAGCAACTCCTCGACCAGATAGCCCGCGATGAACCCGGCCGAGCCGGTGACCAAGACCTTCACGTGAGGTTCGCCCCCTTGCCGAAGAAGTCCCAGACGTCGATGACCGGCTTGCCTTCCGGAAGGACCAAGCCGCGATAGACCGAATGCGGCGTGCCCACGATCAGGGCGTCGGACCGCCCGAGCACCTCGTCCACTGGCAGAAACCCGGCGCCCTCGATGTACGGATCGGTGCAGAGCACGGCGCCGGCCTCGTAGTCGAGGACCTTACGCAGCTTGTATGAGAGAGACTCGCGCGGGTCATCGCTATCGGCCTTAAAGGCCATGCCCAAAATGCCCACGGTCATGTCAGATAGAGGGAACCTCGCTTTCATGTGCTTCACGACGAACTCGGGGAGTCCTTCATTGATGAGCATTGCCGAATGTCCAAGACTGAAGTGGTGCTCGGCGGCGGCGGCCAGTTGCATCGTGTCCTTGAAGAGGCAGGGGCCGGCGGCGAACCCGGGCCGTGGCAGGCCCGCCATCCGCGGATAGTCGCGTGTGAGGGCGTCGTGGATCCGGTAGTAGTCGAGTCCCTTGTCGGTCGCGATCATGAAAAACTGGTTGGCGGTCGCGAACTGGATGTAACGCCAGACGTTGGCGAAGATCTTGACGACCTCGGCCTCTTCGGGAGACATCACGAAGATCTGACGAGCGATCTTGCCGAAGAGCTCGGACGCCATGCGGGTCGCTTCATTGGAACAGCCCGAGACGAGTTGCGGAAGTTCGACCAACTCCTTCATCGCTTTGCCTTCGGCAACACGTTCCGGGCAGAAGGCCAGTTCGATCGCCTTGCCCGACTTCCGCAAGATCTCATGGACCTTGCGCGTCGTGCCCGGATAGACGGTGCTGCGCAAGATGACACATTGGCCGTCGCTCAGGTGGGGCAGCAAGGCGCGGAAAAGGTCTTTCATCACATGAAAAGTCGGATTCAAGTGTTCATCAACGGGTGTGCCGATGACGACGACGACGAACCGGGAACGGGCGGCGAGGGTCGGGTCGTTGGCCACGACCAGCCCCCGCTCGAGCACGTCTCGCAAGACGGGCCCCGCCCCTTGTTCGAGGAAGGGCATCGAGCCGCCGCGCACCAGGGCGACCGCCCGGTCGTTCAGGTCATGGATGGCGACTCGCAGGCCCCGGTCGGCGAAAACGAGACCCAGAGGGAGCCCCACGTGACCGCAGCCACCGACCACGCAGACATCAAACTCCCACATCAATACGCCTCTTGGGTCCGCTCATTCTTCCGCGATCACTGGGTTGATCAGGTCGCCGATCCCCTCGACGCTGGCGACCACGACATCGCCTACTTTGAGGAATGTCCCGCTCGCCGCGCCCGTGCCCGAGGGGGTGCCCGTGGCGATCACGTCCCCCGGTTCGAGCGTCATCCATTGCGAAAGGAACGCGATGACCGCGGCCACCGGAAAGACCATCGACGCCGTCGAGTCCTCTTGCTTCACCTGCCCGTTCACGGTCAGGCGTAGCCGTAGGTCCTGCGGGTCGGGCACCACGTCGGCCGAGAGGATGCATGGGCCCATCGGGCAGAACGTGTCGTGCCACTTGCCGTGCATCCAATCGAAGTGCTTGTCGCGCTCGCGCGTCCGCCGGCCTGGGTTGGGCCGGAACTTCCGGTCGGAAATGTCGTTGATCACCGTGTAGCCGGCGACGTACTTGAGGGCGTCGGCCTCGTCCACGTTGCGGCAAGGGCGCCCGATCACCACGCCGAGTTCGCATTCCCAGTCGATCGCGTTTGGCGAAACGCGCGGGAGGATGATCGGCCCGCCAGGGTCGGTCAGCGTGGTGAGTGGTTTCATGAACACATACGGGAACGTCTCAGCGCGCTCCACGGCCACGCCGCCGCCTTCCTTGATGTGTTCGGCGTAGTTGCCGGCCAGGAAGAGCAGCTTGGGCGGGTTCGGAATGGGGACGAGCAGCTCCACGTCGTCGGCCGGGATGAAGAGGCCATCGAGCAGGCGGCCGTCAACCTGGTCGAGCCAGTCGGCCAGACGCTTGGCCGCTTCGGACGACGGGCCGTCCGGGGGCAGTAGGGCCAAGAGGTCTTCGGTGGCCTCGAGTTCGAGGTCCTCGCCGACGTCGTTGGCGAACGCCTCGGCGGCCTGGTCGAGGGGGTAAACGCGATCGTCGGCGTGGTAGCCGAGCAGTTCCATGTCCTCGAAGCGGAAGCGACAGACCCGCATGCGCGGCCTCCTGAACGATCGCGGGGCGAGGGCCCCTCGGGGCTAAAGACGAACGATGGCCTGAAGGGCCGTCAGTAGCGATTCCTCTTCCGTTTCGCTCACGGTCCTCAGGTCGAACAAGACGGACCCGCCTTGGACGCGGGGCACGACCGCCGGCTCGCCGAGACGCAGGCGCGTGGCGAAGTCCGCTTCGGAGGCCGTTTCGCCGGGGAAGGGGGGGCCGAAGCACACCACCACCGACGGCACGGCTCGGTCTGGCAGGCTACCACCGCCAATGTACGCCGTCGAGTCCTCCACCGTGACGACCGAGAGGCCCAGCTCGTCGCGGCAGCGCTGGGCGAAGCGTTCGGCACGCTCGCGCAATGCCGCGATCGGCACGTTCAGGAAGGACCAGAGCGGCAGCCTTCGCGCCGCGCGTTCGGGGGCCAGGGCCAGCCTCAAAGTCGCCTCAAGCGCCGCCAGCGTCATCTTATCGACGCGAAATGCGCGCATGAGTGGGTCCCGCGTCACGCGCTCGATCGCGGCGGTCGTGCCGACCATCAGGCCGCACTGGGGACCGCCCAGCAGTTTGTCGCCCGAGCAGAGGACGAGGTCTGCCCCGGCAGCGAGACCTTGGTCGATGGTTGGTTCGTTGACAACGCCGGGGACTAGTCCTGGCGCCAGGGCCCCGGAGCCGATGTCGTCGATGAGGAAAAGGCCCCGGCGACGTGCCAGCTCGGCCAGGTCGTTCAAACTCGGTGTCTCCGTGAAACCAATGATCTGGAAGTTGCTGGGATGAACACGCATGATCGCGGCCGTGTCGGGGCTGATCGCCCGTTCGTAGTCGCTGGTCCTGGTCTTGTTCGTCGTGCCCACTTCGCGAAGCCTGGCGCCGGAGGTCTCAAATACGTCGGGTAAGCGGAAGGAGCCGCCGATCTCAACAAGCTGGCCGCGCGAGACGATGACCTCGCGGCCTTGCGCCAGGGCCTTCAGGGCCAGCACGGTCGCCGCCGCATTGTTGTTCACGACGGTCGCCGCCTCGGCGCCAGTGAGGCGTCGCAGGATCTCCTCGACGCCACTCGTCCGGTTGCCGCGTTCGCCGGACCCCAAATCGAGTTCCAAGTTGGAGTAGCCGCGCGCCACCTTGGTGACGGCCTCGACGGCCTCCTCGGCGAGCGGGGCACGTCCCAGGCCCGTGTGGAGCAGGATGCCGGTGACGTTCAAGACCGGACGCAGGTAAGGGCGGTCTTCCTCGACCCGACGCACGGCGAGCTTCGTCAAGACGTCCAGGTCTACCGGTGTGTCATAGCCAAGAAGGAGCGATGTGCGCGCGTCCTCGAGCGTGGCGCGAACGGCCCGGAGCGCGACCGCCCGGCCGTGGTCGGCGGCCAAGCGGGCCAGGGCCGGCATCGCCAGGATCGTGTTGACGGCGGGCAAGTCACGCGGAGACACGAGGGCCGATCTCGTGAGTTGGTCGGGTCCAAGGCCGTCACATTATAGTCGTTCGGGCCGTCATGTCGTCGGTTTCGATCGGGACCCAAGGCGATTGCCGAGTGCGAGCATCGCGGGCAGCAAGGCGACGTTGCCCAGCGAACTACCAAGCGTGGCGATCGCCACCATCGAACCGAAGTTCGAGAAGGGGACGAACTCACTGAAGCGCAAGACGCTGAAGCCGACGGCCACCGCCAGGCTCGAGAGTAACACGCCCGGCCCGCTCACCGAGTAGCTGCGGAAAAGGGCCTCACGGAAGGGGTGCTCCGCACGGGCGCGGCGGAATTGCAAGAGACAGTGGAACGTGTCGTCCACCGAGAGGCCCAGGGCCACGCTGCCGACAAGGGCCGTGGCGATGTCGAGTTTCACGCCGAGCCAACCCATCAAGCCCAGGACCATCACGACGGCCAGGAGCGTGGGCAGGATCGCCAGGATGGCCAGTCTCGGCCCTCGGAAGGCGAGCGTGAGGACCACCAGCAGGCCCCCAATCGACCAGAAAAACGTGTTCCACTGCGTCGCGATCACGCCCGCGGTCGTGAGCGTCAAAAGGTACGAAAGGCCCGTGACGTCGGCCCCAGGACCGAACAAGGCACGGCCCTTCACACGCAAGACGTCGAACGTGGCCTGCTTGGTCGCGGCTTGTTGGCCTTCCAGCAAGCGCACCATCACACGAGTCGCCCCTTCGTCGGGCCTCCAGAAGCCATTCAGGAGTTCCACCAGCGACGAGGCGCTGATCAGTTCGAGCTTCGCCTTGAGGATACGGTCTTGGGCGGCCTCGTCAAGCGCGGCCACTTGTCCCTCGGGGTCCAGGACCGTCGCCGGCGAGATGGCCTGCGTGATCGGTTGAGGTTCGCCGGGACGCGCCTTCATGGAGCGGGCGTCGCGCTCGAACTCGGCCAGTTTGGCCAGGGTCTCGTGATCGAACGTCGTCCCCACCGGCAAGAGGACCGAGATGAGGCCAATGCCGCCGAGCTTCCGTTCGGCCTCGTAGTAATCGCGCACCACGGGCGCGCGTGGCTTGAACGCATTGATGTAGTTCGACTCGTATTCCAGGCGGGAAATGCCCCAAGAAAGCGGCCCGACGCTCGCCAGCATCACCAGTGTGAGCAACCCAGGACGTTTCACGACCCAGGCGGTCAAGCGGTTCATGGCTGTCGCCGTGAGTGATCGTGAGCCCTGGCGCACGGGCCATTCGAGAGGCATGGGGGGCAACATCGCGATCGGCGAGAGCAAGAGTGTGAGTAAAGAGCCGGCAGCCGTGCAAATCGCCAGCACGGCACCGAATTGGCGGACGGGCACGACGTTGCTCGTCACCAGGGCCCCATAGCCGATCATCCCCGCCACGACACACCAGACGATCGGTCCACTCACCGAGTTCAGCGTTTCCCGCGCCGCTTCGTTTCGGTCCTTGCCTTGCCGAAGGTCGTCGATGAAGTGAAGGGCCAGGTGGCTCGCGGCGGGCATCGTCAAGACGATGATCTGGGCGACGAGCGGCCCGCCGGACAGCGAAAGACGAATGTCGAGCAGCGAGAGGACGGTGTCGGTGGCGAGCCAGACCGACCAACCAGCCACGGCCGGGACGAGGGCCCACCAGAGGCTTCGCGTGCCCGAGAACATCACCAGGCCGATGAGCGCCATACCGGCCAAGGCCAAGCGCCGGCCGTCGATCTCGATCGCGGTGAAGCCGTCGGCGAGCAGCACGGGCGGTCCCACAACGGCCGGCGTCTTGGTCCCGTGGCGCCCGGCGAACTCGGCCGCCGCGGTGCGTAATGCGGCGATGGCAACCTTCACGTCGTGCTCTTCGGGGGCCTTCAGCCGGGCTACCACGGCCGTCGTTTTTCCGGTTGGGTCCACCACCGTCCCCATGTAGAACGGGTTCTTGAGGATTCGCTCACGCATCGCTGGAAGGTCGTCGTCATCGGCCTGTCGCACTTGCGCGCCGACCGACATGTCGCCCAGGATGCGGCCCGAGCCGGCCACCGATTTCTTGAGCCGTTCCCAAAGCTGGTCGCGCGTCGATCGGATACCCCGGGCCAGCAGCGAGTTCCCCATCTTGGCGAGGCGCTCGTCCACCTTGTTCAAGGCCAGGAAGTTCTCCTCGACCTTCCAAAGCGCGGGCATGCCTTCGAGCGACTCCACGCGCGTGACGCCGTCGATCTTGTCCGGGCCGACCATGCTCGCGAGTTCGGCCACGCGGTCCATGCCGGCCGCCGTGAGCAAGTCTGGGTCGTCGTACACGAGAAAGACGAGTTGATCGTTGCCGAAGAGGGTCGCGGCCTTCCGATAGGAGATGACCGCCGGGTCCTCGTCGGCGAAAAACGATTGGATCGACTGTTCGTACTGGACGTGCCGGCCCCAAAGGAAGAGGACGACCATCAGGACGCTGACGGCGCCGAAGGTCCAGAATCGCAGGCGGATGAGCAGATCGGTCACGATGGCGCGACACCTCGAAACAAACGGTCGGGGAAGGGGGGGCGAACGCGATCCTGAGGCCCCAGACTCAGTCTCACGTTGTAGGAGTCGTCAGGGCGGAAGTCGAGCCTAACTTTCAGAAGAGCCAGCGCACCAGGTCCACCAGACTGTACAGGGCCACGGCCGTGATCGAAAGGAATGCGAAGATGACCAGGCCCTTCGTCAGCGGGTTCGGCTCGACGCGCGGGTCGCGATCGCGCCTGCTTAGGTAAAGGGCGGCGCCCGCGATCAAGGGCAGCATCAGACCCTGGGCGTAACCGCCGACCTTGACGAGGTTGCCCGGCTCTCGGACCAAGACATAGAGACCAAACGCGAGGAGCGGATAGAAGACGCAGAAGGCCCGGATCGTCGCTTCGCGCGGGCCCTGGCGCCCTTGCGGGACCACGCCGACGAGCGCGAGGAAGTCGGCCGTGAGGCGGCTGTTGCCCGCCGTGGCGACATAAAGCGTCTTGAAAAGCACCGCCCAGGCGCCGATCAGGAAGACGACCCGCGTCCAGGACCCGAGCGGTCGCACATACATGAGCGAGAGCGTTTCCAGCATGTCCTTCCCCTCGGGGTTGAGCCCCTGCGGTTTCAGGACGGCCGCGCCCAGAAAGTAAAAGGCGATCGTGGCCACCGTGAAGACGATCATGCTGAACCAGGCGTCGAGAAGCATGACCCGCAGCCAACCACGGGCCCGATGCGCCCAGCCTTCGTCGTCGGACCTGGGGCCGGCGTAGCGCGCATAGCCTTTTTCAATGCACCAGTAGGGATAGACGAACAACTCGCTGGCGCCGACCCCTGTGATGCCGAACGTCGAGAAAGCGAGCGCCGCCCCCGCCGCGGGCAGCGAAAACGTCAGGCCGGTGGCCACCTCGTCGAGATGGATCGGAAAGTCGGTCCAGGGCAGGGCCACCACGCAGGCCACCGTGATCGCCGTGACCATCGCCACCAGAAACGTCGTCACGTGCTCCAACCGCTTGTAACCGCCCGAAATCAGCAAGACGATCGCCGCCAGCGCGGTCAGCCCCGCCCAAAAATACTCGGCGTGGTTCGTGAGATATTCGCCGAGCGCTGGGTTGACGCGGCCGGCGAAGGCGACAACCGACTCGGTCGCGCCCGGAAAGGCCATCACGGCCGCTTGACCCACCAGGCCCTCCATCGCGCCGATCTGCGCCTGGGTCGTCAGCATCATGAAGAGCCAGAGCCAGCTCAGCCAAGAGGTCCCCAACCGAGGGCCGGGCAACGTGTGCAAGGCGGCCAGCGTGGTCTTGCCGTGCGTGATCGCGTAACGCCCCAGCTCGACCTGAACGAACACCTTGATGACGCAACTGAAAAGAATGAGCCAGAGTAAGATGTAGCCCTGCTGCGCTCCGAGGCGAGTGGTGTTGATGAGTTCGCCCGTGCCCACGATGGAGCCGGCCAAGACCAGGCCGGGGCCGATCTGGCGAAAGGCCCGCCAAAGCGACGTGGGGGGCGATTGGATCGTGTCCAGGGGCAGTGCGTACGGGTCGGCCTCGGCGGCGGGCTTGTCAGTCATGGGCCATGCGGACCTCTTCGCGACCAAGGTCCCCGAAGGAAGGGACCCGCGGCGCGCTCCCGGCATGGGCACGGGGACGCGCCGGCCCTCATCGTAAGGGGCGCGCCGTCGGATTGCCAGGGTGGTCAAAAATGCGGCGCCGGAGGCACTCGGTCCAGGTCGCGCCTGGCCACGACGTCGGTGAGGTGTCCCAAAAGGCGTCCGCGAAAGCGGTCTTCCGCGTAGCACTCGGCGCGTGATCGAGCCAAAGCGGAGTCGAAGGGCATGCCGTCGGCCTCCCACGCGACGATCGTCGCGGCGAGCGGGCCGGCGCCTGGTTCCTCGTAGACGCGGCCGACGGCGTTGTCCACGGTCTCGGCCACGCCGCCGCGCCGGAGGGCCAGCACGGGCGAGGCGCAGGCCAGGGCCTCGATAGGCACGATCCCGAAGTCTTCCTCACCAGGGAAGAGCAGGGCCCGGCAACGCCGATAATGGTCGCGAATCACATCGTCGGGCTGCCAGCCCAGGAAAGACACGGTTGGGCCCGCCAGACGTTGCAAGCTTGGTCGCTCCGTCCCCTCACCGATCACGACCAGCCGCTTCCCCAACTCGGAGCACGCGGACACCGCCTGATCGACTCGTTTGTAGGGCACGAGTGCCGAGACGACGAGGTAAAAGTCGTCGCGCCGTTGGGTCGGGTCGGGGCGGTAATAGTCGGTGGCGACCGGAGGCGGAATCACAACGCTGGTTCGATCGTACGACGCGGCGATCCGCCTGCGAACCGTTTGCGAGATCGCCACGAAATGGGTCACACCGCGCGCCGTGGCGCGGTCCCACGAGCGAAGGCCGTCGAGCAGACGCCCGGCGAGGAAGCGTCGAACGGGCCGGCGCGACCAGCCGTCGAGGTAGGCTTCTCGGCCCTCCCAGGCGTAGCGCATGGGCGTGAAGCAGTAGCAAACATGAGGCACGCCGGCCGGCACCGCCACTGCCTTGGCCACGCAATGACTGAGGCTGATGACCAGGTCCACGTCGCCCACGTGCCAAGATCGGGCCGCCCAGGGCATCAAGGGCAGCCAATGACGATAATGACGCGTGATCCCCGGCACGCGCTGAAGGGGCGATGTGTGAATCGTCATCCCTTCAATCGTGGGGCTAAGTTTCCCTTGATCGTGAATTAACGTATGAATGGATGCATCGGGGAAGGCCCGGCAAAGGACCTCCAAGCATTTTTCTCCGCCGCGCATGCCGGTGAGCCAGTCGTGGACGAGGGCGACACGAAGTTGCCCCAGGCCGCGAGACGATCGCCAACCCGAGCGCAAACGTGGGCCAAGTCGGGCACGGGCTTCCATGCCGGCCTCCCTTGTCTTCGAGGAAGGGACCGTCGTCAGGGGGGCGGCAAATTAGTCCAAATCGGCGGGACGGGCAAGGGGAGTTCGCTTCGGCCCTCGGGTGTTTCACGCGAGGTCTTCCGCGAGCCGAATGTTCTCGAGGCCCCTTTGCGAGATGATCAATGCTGAGAAGTGGTCCGTGGGGTTCACCTCCGCGCTCGAGAAGAAGACCAGGGAAAAGCCATCCGGATGTCGTGGTCTCGCCGTGCTCCTTCGATGTTGACGGCCCGGCGCGCGGGCCCTTAAGATTCACGCCATTCCCTCAATGGCGCGGCCTTGGTCCGGCCCGCCCCGGTGGCCGTTGGCCCCCACACCCTCGGAACCTGGTCCTCGCGGGAGTCGTCCTCATGGCGGCCGAGACGAGCAGCGGCGCGATCAAGAGCGTCCTTGTCGAGCATCGCGTCTTTCCCCCCTCCCCCGAGTTCTCGAAGAACGCCCATGTGAAGGGGCTCCACGAGTACCAGGCCCTTTGGGACCGCGCCAAAGACGACCCCGAGGGCTTCTGGGCCGAAATGGCCGGCGCCGTCGATTGGGCCGCCCCCTTCGACAAGGTCTTGCAGTGGAAGCCCCCCCACGCCCAGTGGTTTCTCGGCGGCAAGCTCAACGCCTCGTACAACTGCGTCGATCGCCACTGCACCGGCGCCTCCAAAAACAAGGCCGCCATCATTTGGGAAGGTGAGCCCGGCGAGCGCCGCGTGCTCCGTTATCAGGACCTGCTCCGCAACGTCACCAAGTTCGCCAACGTCCTCAAACGCTTGGGCGTGCGCAAGGGCGACTCCGTCGCCATTTACATGCCCATGATCCCTGAACTCATCTTCGCTTGCCTCGCTTGCTCGCGCATTGGGGCCATTCACACGGTCGTCTTCGGCGGCTTCAGCGCCGAGGCCCTGGCCGGTCGGGTGCAAGACAGCAAGGCCAAGGTGATCGTCACGGCCGACGGCGGCTACCGACGCGGCAAGATCGTCCCCTTGAAGGAGAATTCCGACCTCGCCGCCGCACAATGCCCCACGGTCCAGCACCAACTGGTCGTCCGCCGGACCGGCCAGGCCGTGACCATGGAACCAGGCCGCGACCACTGGTGGCACGACCTGGGTCTGGTCGTCCCCGCGCATTGCGAGCCCGAGCCGCTCGACAGCGAACATCCCTTGTTCATCCTCTACACGTCAGGTTCGACCGGGAAACCCAAGGGGATCCTCCACACGACCGGCGGCTACCTCGTGGGCACCACCCTCTCCACGAAGTGGGTCTTCGACCTCAAGGAGGACGACACGTTTTGGTGTACGGCCGACGTTGGCTGGGTGACGGGACATTCCTATCTGATCTATGGCCCGCTCTCCAACGGCGCCACGCTCGTGATGTATGAAGGGGCCCCCAACTACCCCGACGAAGGCCGCTTCTGGAAGATCGTTGAAGACTACCGCGTGACGATCCTTTACACGGCGCCCACGGCCATTCGCGCCTTCATGAAATGGGGCGAACATTTCCCGATGAAGTACGACCTGTCGAGCCTACGCCTGCTGGGCACGGTCGGCGAGCCGATCAATCCCGAGGCGTGGATGTGGTATCACCGGATCATCGGTGGCGGACGCTGCCCGATCGTCGACACCTGGTGGCAAACCGAAACGGGAGGGATCATGATCTCACCCCTGCCCGGCGCGACCCCCACCAGTCCAGGTTCGGCGACGCGGCCCCTTCCCGGCGTCGTGCCCGAGGTGGTCACGCGCGACGGTCAACCCGTGCCCGACGGCGAAGGGGGCTTCCTCATCATCAGGCAGCCTTGGCCGTCGATGCTCCGGACCCTCTGGGGCGACGATGAGCGCTATCGCGAACAGTATTGGTCGCACATCCCCGGCGTTTATTTCACGGGCGACGGCGCCCGCAAGGACGAGCACGGCAACTACTGGATCATGGGCCGAGTGGACGACGTGCTCAACGTCGCCGGCCACAGGCTCTCGACAATGGAGGTGGAGTCGGCCCTGGTAAGCCATCCGCGCGTCGCCGAGGCGGCCGTCGTGGGCAAGCCCGACGACCTTAAGGGAGAGGCGATCGCCGCTTTCGTCACCCTCGAATCGGGCCAGACCCCCACTGAGGCCCTCAAGGCCGAACTTCGCGACCATGTCGTCCGCGAGATCGGCGCCCTGGCCCGACCCGACGATGTCCGCTTCACTGAGTCGCTCCCGAAGACCCGTTCCGGCAAGATCATGAGACGCCTCCTGCGCGACATCGCCGCCGGACGAGCCAGCACGGGCGACACGAGCACCCTCGAAGACTACGGCGTCCTGGCCAAGCTCCGCGAGGAAGACGAGGCCTGACGACCGATTTGTCGTCCCAACGTACCGGTTCAGCGGCGGGCCGCGAAGCGGGTCGTCCGCTGCAGCCGGTTGTGCGGTGGCGGCCTTCGATCACTCTTGCAATTTGTACATCACGGACCATACATCATGTAGCGAATGCTCGTAGGCGGCTCCCGCCTTCCCCTGATGCGGGGCAACTTCGGACTTGAAGTTGTCATAGTCTGTTTCCTCGGCCAAGCCGCCAGCACACGCGACCCTACCCGCTACGCAAAGAGACTCGAAAGACGTGATCGGTCCTAGCGAATTCCTGAATCTCACATTGGCCGAGCAAATCGGCATACCGCTGCTTCAGGGATTCGAGGTGGGCGCAGACTCGCGCCCGGACCATGAAGCGGTTCGTATCGACGGACGGGCCGCGCTTGCCGCTTCCCTGCCGGACGCAAGCCGCGCTGAAGAACCCGTATCTGGTAAAGACGCACATTGGTCGTCCGCCTTCCGTTACCGCAGTTCACGATTCGGTTGACCATGCGACGCGGACTTATCCGCTGATCGGATTTCGCCCCAACGGGGCGGTGCACGAAAGCCCCGGGCAACGCCCGTGGTGCCAAGTTGGAGCGCCGGAGAACAGGACTTTTCCGGCCTGTTCCGACAACCCCGGGCGTTGCCCGGGGCTGTTTTCCTTAGCCCCCTTGAGGCACAAGGACCTCATGACATGTCTGTTTGACCATCCCAAGACTCCGCGCATCGGGGCCAAAGTGCAACGCCTGAGAGACCTCTTGAAGAGGACCTCGAATCGTTTTGTCGTCTTGGTCAAGCTCTCAATAAGGATCCTTCGAAGGAGAGGACAACCCAATCATGAACTGCCTTAAACGAAGCCTTCCTCCACGAGGCGGCTATCCTCGGAGGTAATCTCGTGCCGTTGGCCGGACCCATCGACCACCCGGCACCAACTCTCCGAAAGCAGCTTGGCTTCCACGCCGGCAGACTCCAGGCGGTAGCTAAACCCGCCGTACATTCCGGGGACGGGGAACCACATCTGCGGACGATCCAGCTCCAGCAGCGGTTCTAGCTCCGGCAGCCTCAGCCCGTGGTCGGGTAGTTCCCGGTTAATCCGCCCCCGGATTACCTCGTGAAAGTGGAACTGAATTCTCAGAAGCACACCGTGAGGAATGCGGTGCTTCAGTACCGGCTCCAGAACTTCGCGCAAGTGGTTATGCCCTCTCCGCTCAGCCACATCAACGGGGCGCTCACCGCGGGCATTTTGAAGCGTCCGCCACGCGCCCAGGTCGATCAAGCGATGAACGACTTCAACAGCCGCACCGGCGTGGGCGGCTTGATGCAATGGCGCGAACAGCGATTTCCCACTCGGGCGACACGAGTTGACGAACTCCCTGTACTCAGAGATCAGTTCGAACACACGCGGCCAGTTGTACGCCTTGGCGGCATCTGCAAGTGCAGAGCGAGCAGTTGCGGCCTCGTCGCTCAACGTTCCAGCTTGCGTGATGCCGTCCCAAACGATGTCCATCAGTTGCTCTCCGCCGCCCAACGCGCGATCGGCCGTCAGGGCGACCGTCGCGCGGACCAACCGAAAGGTCCCTTCAGCGCGTGGCCTTTTTCGCCTTTTGCACGCCGATCCAGGCCGTCACCACTCGACCGACCTCGGCGAGACTCTCGGCCGAACAACGGTCGGGAAGGTCATCGGCCGTGTGCCATTCGGGATAGTCGAAGTCGATCAAGTCGGCCGTGGGGATGCCCACCTCGTTGAGCGCCAGGTGATCGTCCAAGACCTCGCGACCCGGCCCGCCCACGAACCCCTTCGCCTTCAGCCGAGCAGCGATGTCGAAGACCTCACGCACGACCTGAGGCGCCAGGCGCTGGCTATTCACCTCGCGCGTGATGTTCAGGTCCATGTCGCCCACCATGTCGAGGAGCAGACCGGCGACGTATCGCTTTTTGTTGTTCCGATCACGCAAACCGGCCTTGTAACGCTTGGCGAACTCCTTCGCCCCCAGGAAGTACTCGCCCACCCGATCGTACACCAACTCCTCACCGTCGAAGATCACCAGGTCCACGCCGTAAGGCGTTTTCATGTCTTTGAGATGATGGGCAATCTCCATGAGCAGCGCCACCCCCGACGCCCCATCATTCGCGCCGAAGAAGGGCAAAGCGCGCCGATCGGGGTCGAATTCCTGGTCGGGATGCGGCCGCGTGTCGTAATGGGCGCAGATGAGGAGGCGCTCGTTCCGATCGGGAAACCATGAGCCGACGACATTGGCCATGTTGACGATTTGGCCGCTCAGGGGATCGCGCGTGCGGAAGGGTTGTTCGATCACTTCCGCCCCGTACTTCTTGAAGTGGTCGGCGACGAGCTTCCGTTGCCGTTCGTTGGCCTCGGAACCGGCCGGACGCGGTCCCAGCGCGCAGAGTTGGTTCAAGTAGCCGTAGGCCCGTTTGCCGTCGATCGGCGCGGGCGAAAGCGGCTGCGGCTGGGCCCGAGTTTGGCCGAGGATCATCGGGTGCCAGAACCAGGCCCCAAGCGCCAGGGCGAGCACGGCCGGCACCAAGGCCGGACCCAGCCAGCGCGGCGCGCGGCGTGTGGTCGGCGAGACGGTCGCGTGGGTGGTCTTGGCCGGCTTGGCTGACGGCTTCGGGCGGTTCATGGGAGGGTCCCCTGATGGCGCGGCGGCTCGCCCACCGCGAGGCGGCACCATGATAGCACAAAGGCGCCGGACCGCGCGGGGCGTCACGTCTTGGGAGGCACGGGACCCTTGATCCCCAGCTTGTCGGCGTGGACTTCCAGCAGGGCGCCGAGTCGCTCGATGGGCAGGCCAACCACGTTGGAAACGCTGCCGTCGATCACGCGCACGACCTTGTCGCCGTCCTGCACGCCATAGGCGCCGGCCTTTCCTTCCCATTGACCCGAGTCGAGGTATGCCTGGCGCTCGACCTTGCTGAGGCGTTTGAAGTGGACGGTCGAGCGCTCGACCGCGGCGGCCCAATCGAACTTGTCGTGGCGGAAGACGACGAAGGCGGTACGCACCTCGACATCGCGGCCTTCCTGCATCCGGACCATGCGTTCGGCATCGGCCCGATCTTTGGGCTTGTTGAGGATGTCGTTTCCCAGAACGCAGATGGTGTCGGCGGCCAGGACGAGGCGATCGGGATGCCGCTCGGCGACCGTCCGGGCCTTGAGCCAGGCCAGGTTGTAAGCGTAAATCGACGGGTCCTCACCCTTCTTCGGCTCACGCTCGATGATGTTCGACGGATCGACGATGAACGAAAAACCAGCCTCGGCGAGCAGTTCCCGACGACGCGGCGACGCGCTGGCGAGGATGAATTCCAGGCGAGGGTCGTACATGGTGGGGCCCTCTGGCGGGAACGGTCCCGACTCGTCCTCGGGGTCGATGGTCGCCAAAGAACGCGTGATTCCTCGCTCGGGGTCCGTCCCGTCGCGGAAGGCCCTCAGGCCGTGAGCGCGACCGCGCCTTCCTCTTCTTCGACCCCCACGTCTCCGGTGAGCATCGCCCGCTTGACCTCTTGGATCGCCTGCGTCACGGGGATGTCGCGCGGGCAAGCGTTCGTGCAGTTGAAGACGGTCCGGCAGCGCCAAACCCCTTCCGCGTCGTTAAGGATTTCCAGGCGCTCGGCCGCGGCCCTGTCGCGCGAGTCGAAGATGAAGCGGTGGGCGTTGACGATCGCCGCCGGGCCGACGTACTTGCGGTCGCCCCAGAAGGGCGGACAACTCGTCGTGCAGCAGGCGCAGAGGATGCACTTGGTCGTGTCGTCGAACCGGGCCCGCTCCTCGGGCGACTGCAAGCGCTCCGTGGTCGGGGCCGGCTCGTCGTTCACGAGATAAGGCATCACCGACTTGTAGTGGTCGAAAAAGGGCTTCATGTCCACGACCAGGTCCTTGATCACCGGCAGACCAAGGATCGGTTCGACCGTCAACGTGTCGGAGCGCAAGTTCTTGATCAAGATCTTGCAAGCCAGCGCGTTGACGCCGTTGATGCGCATCGCGTCGGAGCCGCAAACGCCGTGGGCGCAGCTCCGCCGGAGAGTCAGGCTCTCGTCCTGATACCACTTGATGTTCTGGATCACGTCCAGGACCCGGTCGTGCCCCTCGGCCTCGACCTGGTAGGTCTCCCAGTGGGGGGCCTGGTCGCGCTCGGGGTCGTACCGGTGGACCTTGACGGTGAGCTTGCGTTTCTGAGTGTCGGTCGCGGCCATCGTGGGTCGGTCCCGTGGGTGATCGAAATCAAGATATGAATATCAATATTTGCGGACTTCCAAGGGGTATTTCGGCACCCTTTGGCCGTCCTTTTCGATGTAAATGGTGTCCACGTCCTTGTAGGCGATACGCGTGGACCCTTCACCTTGACGATAGACAAACGAATGTTTGGTGAAGTTGGCGTCGTCGCGGTTGGGGAAGTCCTCACGGGCGTGGCCGCCGCGGCTCTCGGTGCGGGCCTGGGCGCTGGCCACGGTCGCTTCGGCCAGGTCGAGCAGGTTCCCGAGCTCGATCACCTCCAGCAAGCCCGTGTTGAAGACGGTCCCCTTGTCTTGCACGCCGAGGTCGCGGAAGCGGGCCCGGAGGTCGGCGATCGTTTGGCGGGCCCGTTCCAGGCCCTCGGCCGAGCGATAAACGCCGCAATCGTCCATCATCACGCGCTGCATTTCGTCGCGGATCTTGGCCCAAGGTTCCTTCCGCGGGCGGGAGAGAAGGCCCTCGATTTCGGCCTTGGCAGCGGTCTCGGGTTTGGGCGGGACCGGTTGGAACGACGCCTCCATCGCGTGCCGCGCGGCGTGGCGGCCCGAGCGGCGGCCGAAGACGATGAGGTCCACCAGGCTGTTCGTGCCCAGCCGATTGGCGCCGTGGACACTCACGCAGGCGGTCTCGCCGGCCGCGTAGAGCCCGTTTACGATCGCGCCGGATTCGTTGGCGAGGACCCGGCCGTCGATGTCGGTGGGCATGCCGCCCATCGCGTAGTGCGCAGTCGGCTGGATTGGCATCGGCTCCTTGATCGGGTCGATCCCCAGATAGGTCCGGGCGAACTCGATGATGTCGGGCAGGCGTTTCTCGACCCAGTGGCTGTCCACTTTCTCGCCGGTCGGGCTGGTGCCGTATTTGTTGATCGTCTCAGCGCGGATGTCGAGATAAACGTAGTCCTTACCGCCGACGCCCCGGCCGGCGCGGACTTCCTGGTAGATGGAGCGGGAGCAGACGTCTCGGCTGGCCAGGTCCTTGAGGTTGGGGGCGTACACTTCCATGAAGCGTTCCCCCTTGTCGTTGAACATGACGCCGCCGTCGCCCCGGCACGCCTCGCTGAGGAGGATGCCCAGGCGATAGATGCCCGTGGGGTGGAACTGATAGAACTCCATGTCTTCAAGCGGCAAGCCGCGGCGGTAGCCGATCGCGGGGCCGTCGCCGGTGAGGGCGTAAGCGTTGGACGAGACCTTCCAGATCCGGCCGAAGCCGCCCGTGGCCAAGACGACCGACTTGGCGTGGAAGACGTGCAATTGGCCCGTGGCGATCTCGATCGCGACGATCCCGCGGCACTCCCCCTCGACCATGATGAGGTCCATCATCTGGAACTCATCGAAGAAGGTCACGCCTTGCTTGATGCACTGTTGATAAAGCGTTTGCAGGATCATGTGGCCGGTGCGGTCGGCCGAGTGGCACGAACGCATCACGGGCACGCGGGGCCGCGCGTTGGGTGTGCCGGGCGCCGCGTTGGGGTCGTAGTCGGGGTTCGGCTTGGTGTGACCGCCAAACCGGCGTTGGGAAATCCGACCGGCGGCCGTGCGGTCGAACGGCAGCCCCATGTGTTCGAGTTCGATGATGCACTCGACCGCCTCGCGACACAGGACCTCGGCGGGCCCCTGGTCCACCAGGAAGTCGCCCCCCTTGATGGTGTCGTAGGCGTGGTTTTCCCAGGTGTCGTCTTCGAGGTTGGCCAGGGCCGCGGCGATGCCCCCCTGGGCCGCGCCCGTGTGGGAGCGGGTAGGGTAGAGCTTGCTGACGACGGCCGTGCCGACCCGTCGGCTGGTCTCCAGGGCGGCCATCATGCCGGCGCCGCCGGCCCCGACGACAATGCAGTCGAAACGATGATAGTTGTGGATCATGTCAGGGTTGCCGCGCGATCGTGGTGGGTGGAAGGACGGGCGCGTGGATCGCGGTCCCGCCGCGGTTGGCGTCCTCGAAATCGCGGATGTAGTCCTTGTCGGAGTGGAATAACAAGATGGCGTAGCTGCCGATGGCGATCAGGCCGACGGCCGACGACCAGATGATGGTCGAGACCATGATCCGGGCCCGGTTCGACGCGATGTACTCGTACAAGACCTCGCGCACGCCGTTGAACCCGTGGAGCACGGCCAGGTTGATCATCGTCAGGTCCCAGAGACGCCAGATCACCCCGGTCTGGGGATTGGCCCAGCGCGACGAGACGAAATGATAGTTGATCACTTCCACATTATTGAGAATGTGTGTGATGAACAAATGGCCGAGGGCGAGGAAGACCAGGAGCAGGCCCGAGACCCGCATGAAGTACCACCACCAAAGCTCGTAGCCGCCCGTCGGCTTGACGCGACGCGATGCCATGATTTCAGGTCCCTTTGTTCTGTCAGTGCCGGAGGAAGAGGACGCGACCAAGACCGCCCGAACCGACCGCCGACCCTTAGCGCGGGGCCGGTTCGGCACCCGCCACCAGCGCGGGTCCTTCGGGACGGGCCTCGGGCATCTTCCAGTGCTTCGAGGGTTCGGCCAGAGGCAGCAAGACCCACACGGTCACCGGGACCATGATGAGCAGGAAGGCCGCCATGACCAGGTTGAACGCCATAGGGGCGTGGGCCGACGCCTTCGGGTTGAAGTCGAACGCGATGATCCGAACGCCGTTGATCGCGTGGAAGACGACGCAGGCGATCAAACCCAACTCACCGACACGGAACCCCCAGCGCAGGGGCCAGTAGTATTCCCCGTTAAAGACGCCGCCATAGATGCTGACGGTGTGGTCGTAAAGCCGGGGGTAGGCGACGACGAAGAACGTGTCCACGATGTGGATCAGCAGAAAGATGGCGATGCCGATCCCCGTGACGCGGTGGAAGAGCCAGGACCATTGGCCCACGCCACCGCCGTAGGAAAGACCCGCACGAAGGCGGGTCCAGAGGCCGGGCCGGTACGCCCGTGGCCTGGTGATGAGCGTCTGTGCCATGAATCTCGAAGCCCAAGGGGCCTGATGCGGTCGCGGACGAGGCCAACGTCGGACCCTGCCGCGAACCGGGGCGGGCGACGAAACGCGATCGTTCGTCCCTGACCGCGATCGCCGCGCTGTGTGGTACTCGTGTTGTAAGTGGCGCGCTCCCGCCCGGTCAAGAGGCTGGCAGCGAAAGTCATCCGGTTCGTCCCAAACTACCTGGCCAACTCAATGCGTGTGGCGTCCACAAGGCCATCGAGCATCAAGCGGCCGACGGCCGAAATCGACATGCCGTGACAGAGGTTCTCGCCCAGGTCTTCCAGCCAATACTGGTCGGGAAAGAGGGACGAGGCCGCTTCCACGATCACCAGATCGCGCGGCCGGCCACGTGGCGCCACCTGCAAAACAACCCGACTTCCCGGCTCAACGCGCCCCGGCGGTTCCATCCAGGAATCCACGATGGCCCCAGCGACGGCCAATTCGTTTCCCATCGCCCACCTCCATCCAACCGACGGCACGCCAAGACTCAATGCATCCATCATAGCCTGTACGGAGGAGGAGTCAAGAGGAAGTGCGTGGACCGGCGATGAGGAGCACGGAAAGCCACGTCTTCATCAACAACTGTCGAGGTTGACCAGGGAAACGTGGACGGTCGCTCCCCCGCTAACAGGACATAATCCGTATCCCATTTCTCACGTTTTCCCGCTTACGTCGCTATCGCGACGGAATCACCAATCTCGCCGTACCAGGACAGTTCTTCCCACCTACTTATACCTATGGCCGAGTTTTCCAAACATCCATTGATACCACTTCCATGTCACGCGCCGGGAAACAGGCCGAGGCCAGCCTTCGACGTACTCGACCAGGCGGTCCGAGCCGGCCTCCCTCATGATTCCATCCAAGGTGTCATAAGTGACTGTAATGAGCGATGTCACAACTGGGCAACGCCTTGGAAAAGCCGAGATCCAGGCGTTTCAGAAGGCCCGCGACCTCTTGATCAAGGCCCGTCAAGAGGCCCCTGGCCAACTTTCCGAGACCTGCGGGGACCGCTTTCCTGGCCGAGAGCTGGCATGAGGTCTTGAGCGTCATGCGAAATTGGGGACCAACGTGCCCCTTCACGACCCCCGAGCTCGCGCGGATCGCCACCCATCTGGGAACCAGGGCGGGCGATGACGACCCTGGCTGAACGCTCCTCGTGGAGGAATTCGCCGGCAAGCCGAGCAGTGCTTTCAAGACCGCAAACAGGCCTTTGATCGGGATGTATGATCGCAAGTCAGGATGCAGGCGGACGCCTTGCGGAAGGCGAGTCAGGCGCCCGACAGCGTGGTCATGCTTCGTTCCGACGGCGAGCTGGGCCCAATGCGGGGGAACGAACCTGGCGCTTCGTCGCAAGTCCATACCAGTGGTGGAGATCCAACGGCCTCGGGACTTGTCAAACCGGCCCACCGGTCGGTTGTCACTCCCCGCGATGGCTGGACGTGCGGAACTGAGTGTTTCGGATGATTGGTCCGAATACACGCTCTTCGGCATTTCGGTGCGAGATGAGGACTTGTCAAGAGGCCTAACGCCCAACGCGCGCGGCGACGCCGCGCGGGTCGTCCAAAGGATGGCTTATTCGACACCCGTTTGCAGGTTTTTTCGGTCTCGCTACGAACGGCCTTCATTTATAAAGGCGCGAAACGGGCCTGGAAAAACCGCAAGTACTTCGGTTCGTGGACAAAACGCAGACCCCGGGCCCCTTGCCGTCGCTCCCAGACGTTCAGCACCGATTCGGCGGTCACGTCCATGTGCGCTTGTGTGTACACCCGACGGGGGATCGTGAGTCGGACCAGTTCGAGCTCGGGGTAATGATGCTCGCCGGTCGTGGCGTCGCGACCGGCCGAGACGATCCCTCGCTCCATGGCGCGCACTCCCGAGTCGAGGTAGAGCTCGGCCGCCAACGTTTGCGCGGGGAGTTGGTCCTGGGTGAGGTGCGGGTAAAACGCCTTGGCGTCGAGGTAGACCGCGTGGCCGCCGATCGGTTGGACGATCGGCACGTCCCAATCCATCAGCTTATGGCCAAGGTACTCGACTTGACCGATCCGGGCACTGACGTGGTCGTCGCTCACGCTCTCGACAATTCCGCGTGCCATCGCCTCCATGTCGCGGCCGGCCATGCCGCCGTAGGTGTGGAGCCCCTCGTACACGACCACAAGGTTGCTCGCCTCGGCGTAGAGGTCGGCATCGTTGACCGCCAGCCAACCGCCGATGTTCACCAGGGCGTCTTTCTTGCCGCTCATCGTGCAAGCGTCGGTGTGCGAGCAGAACTCGACGAGGATTTCCGCGACGCTCTTGTGGGAAAAACCGGGCTCGCGCTGTTGGATGAACCAGGCGTTTTCGACCGCCCTCGTGGCGTCGAGGACCACGCGGATGCCGTGTCGATGGGCGAGCGCCTGGACGGCTTGAATATTGGCCATCGCGATCGGTTGGCCGCCGGCCATGTTTACGGTTGCCGCCACGCTGATGTAAGGGACCCTGTCGGCCCCAACGCGGTGGATGAGGGCCTCGAACAGCGCGTCGCGCACGTTGAACGCCTTCATCTTCGGAACGGGCTTGCCGTTCTCCGTGGGCGTCCGCACCTTGCCGCGAAGCTGCTGCACGCGCGGATTGTCGCTGAGGTTCTGTAGTAGCTCAGGCTCGCGGTTGTCGAGCTTCTCA
>CALLYK010000355.1 GCA_937858365.1 uncultured Isosphaeraceae bacterium
CGCCGAACACCGACAGCAGCGTCTGCGTATGCTGCACCTCGCTCACGGTGCTAACCATGGGCAGCAGAATATGGACGTTGCCGTAAACGGCAGCGCGCACGAGCGCCCGCAGCTGCGTCTTAAAGAACTCGCTTAAAACCAGAGAAACCCGGATCGCGCGCCAGCCAAGCGAGCAGCGCCGATCCGGAAAGGGCCGTTAACGTAGAATCCTGCTGTAGATTAGGAGTCACCATGGCAACCGAAATCCTCTCGCCGGGGCTCTTCCGCGAAGCGACCTATGCGGTCACGCCGGTCGGCAATATCCCCGCGCTTACCAATATCCCCAAATCCGAAATCCTCGGTCTGGACGCGGATGCTCATGCTCAGCCTCCGGTGACCGGTGGAAAGAATGCAATCTCGTCGCCGTCACGTACAGCCGTGCGCGGCTCGGCCATATCCTGATTGACGGCAACGCGCACCGACTTGGTGGCGCCGAGCGCATCCGCGTACGCCCCGCCGCGCGCAACAAGCAGCGTGCGCACATCCGCTACGGTCGCCACGCCCGCGGGCAAATCGAGCGGCTCTGATGCATGGCCGATGGCCTCCCGCAACCGCGCGAAGTAGAGGATCTTGACGCTCACGCGCGCTACCTCGCGAGCTCCGAGAACGGCAAAAATCGGACGGTATCGCCGCGCTTGATGGCCTGTCGCGGCGGATTGTCGACGAGCCCGTCGCCCCACACCGTCGAGGTCAGCACCGACGAGCTTTGGTTCGCGAACAAATCCAATCCACCGCTCGAATTGAGGCGCACACGTAAATATTCCTGGCGCGCGTCGGGTTTGGGCCATTCGAAATCGGCGCGAATCGAAAAGCCCTTGGGCATCACGTTGCGCACGCCTTGCGAGCGCAACACGAACGGACGCACGAACAGCATCATGCAGACGAAGCTCGAGACCGGATTGCCCGGGAGGCCGATGAACGAGGCGCCGCTGCCGTCCGTGCGGCGCACCTGACCGTACGCGAGCGGCTTGCCGGGCTTCATCGCGATGCGCCACATGTCCAGGCGCCCTTCGGCCTCCACCGCCGCTTTGACGTGATCTTCTTCGCCCACACGTACGTGCTCACCGAAGCCGAACGCCGTCAGCTCGACCGCCGACTGCAAAAAGCTCATCGAGGACTTCAAAAAGCAAGGCATCGATTGTGTCGTGATGGACCTCCGCTCCAATGGCGGCGGCCTCTTGGAAGAGGCAATCTCCCTTTCCGGGCTCTTCATCGACAAGGGCCCGGTCGTCCAGGTGAAAGACTCGCGAGGAGTCAGCCATCGCAACGACGACGAAGGTGGCGTGGTTTGGGACGGCCCTCTCGTCGTCCTCACCAACCGCCTCAGCGCCAGCGCTTCCGAGATCTTCGCTGGGGTGATTCGCGACTATGATCGCGGCCTACTCATCGGCGACGTTAGCACTTATGGGAAAGGCTCGGTCCAAAACATCCTGATGCTCAACGAGTGGCTCCGGGAACCGGAACTGCCCGAAATGGGCGGCCTCCGATTGACGATCCAACAGTTCTACCGGGCCAACGGCGAGAGCACGCAAATTAAGGGCGTGGAACCGCACATCCACATCCCGTCGCAGTTCGACCAGATGGACAAGCTCTCCGAAGCGCAAATGGAATCGGCCATGAAGTTCGACAAGGTCCCCGCCCTGCCCCACGACCAGTACAGGCGGGTCCCGGCTGAACTCGTGGCCGAACTCGACCAACGCTCCGAGGCCCGACGCAAGGCCCACCCGAAGTTCCAGCGCCTGGACAAGGCGATCGCCAAGATGATCGAACGGAAGCAGCGTCACGAGATCCCGCTCAATGAGGCCAAGTACCGCGCCGAGTCGGTCGTGGACGACCAAGACGACCCCAACAAGGCGGGGGACATCGACCCCAAGCCCGGCAAGAAGAAGCGGGCATCGGAGCGGACCGCCTGGGAACCCGGCTTCTACAACGACGAGGTCATGAACATCGTCGCCGACTACCTGACCCTCGGCTCGAAAGTGTTGGCTTCGACCCCGATCCGCACGACCGCGACGCGGCCGAGCCGCTAAGTCAGTCGTCCGTGTCTGATTCAGAGCCGGAAGCGATCGCGACGGCCACGGCCTAACGGCCCCAACCGTCGCGGACGATTTCGGCTCGGTTTGCGTTCCAGGTCCAGGATGAGAGCGGATCACAATCGGGTTGCGCAGGTGTGAGGACAAATCGTTCGAGGTCCGCCAAGCGCTGCGCGGCAAAGCCGGGTAAACGCGGCCCGAAGTCCCAAGCGCTCAACTATGACGCCTTGCAGGACCTGTTTTTGGCCCGTTCATGGGCCTTCTCCGCGCAGCGGTCATCGACCCGCCGATTACGGCGGGGCGGACTTCGAACGATTCGTCCTCGCGCGTGCTCAACCCAATCGTGTATCATTCTAGAGCATCACTGGCGGTCCCGGTTCCGCACCCGGAGGGGTTTGGGTGCGGGACAAGATTGCCGTGCCCGTCCTAGATGAGAAAAGGGATGGAGGGCGCTGCTCACGCGACCGAACCGACACTGACTTCCCTTTGTCAAACCCCCATCTGACCCGCTTCGATGTCTCCGGCCGCGAACTGGTTGAACTCCATATACTGCAGGTGCCGGAAGACCTTGCTCGAGCTCTGAAGCTCGCGCGGCGCTCCTACCGATTCGAGCTTGCCGTTGTGCAAGATGATGACCTGATCACACGACCGGATCGTCGAGAGGCGATGCGGGAGGAAAATCAACGTCCGGCCTTTGCCCAGCCGCTGGATCGTATCGTCGATGAGGGGCTTGATCTCGTCGTCCAAGGCCCCATTGGGCTCCTCGATGATCACGATCGATGGGTCGTGCAGGTACACGCGCGCCAACGCGATCCGGTATTGTTCATCCACACGTAGGAAGTGTCCCAGCGGCCCGATGATCGTCTCGTAACCGTTCGGCAGGTCTTGAATGAAGTTGTGCGCGTGGGCGATCTTGGCCGCTTCGATGATCCGCGGCAGGGCGAAACTCGAGTCCCCCAGACCGATGTTCGCCGCTACCGAGTCGCTGAAGATCAAGTCGTTGCTCAAGACGAGTGCGATTTGGGCACGTAGCGACTCCAGAGTCACGTTTTTCAGATCTTGGCCGTCGATGCGGACTCGTCCGCCCTTAGGGTCGATCAGACGGGGAATGAGGCAGACGAACGCGTGCTTGGCCTCTTCATCGCGGCCCATAATGGCGACGCGGTCCCCCTTCCGGATCTCGACGTTCACGCCTTCCAAAAGGTCCTTGCCCGAAGGGGTGGTGAGACTGACGTTCTCGAAGGTGATGCGTTGACTCAAAGGAGCAAGGAACTGCGCACCGCTCGTTTGGTAGAGTTCGGGTTTCCGACCAAGAAACTCATAGAGATGCGTGGCCACGCGGGAAGCGTGACGGATCGCGTCGCGCGAGGCCCGCCAGTCCCTGATCACCGGGAGAAGACCCAAGAGGGCCAGGACCTGGACGAGCGCCGCGGACGGCGCGAGGAGCGGGGCCGGACGCACTAAGGCGATCATCACCAGGCCAAAGCCAAGGACGACCGAGGTGGCCCCCAACAAATAGGCTGCCCCAGCACCCGCCCAAGCGGAGGCCCCTTCCTGTCGGAGCACGGCCTCGCCGTAAGAGTCCAGGTGCTCGTCAAACCGCCGATTGCCAACGTTTTCCATACCGAAGACACGCACGGTCCTAGCCAGCCCGAGGTCTTCTTGCAAGAGCCTCATCTGGACCTGCGCGTTCCGGCCGGCCGATTCCGAGACCCGCCGCGACCGCTCACGCAAGGGCCGGCTCGCCAGGTCGGTCAAGATCGCCAGGGCCAGAAGGGCCACCGCCAGCGGCGTGCATATCACCAAAACCAAGATCAAGAGGGCCGCGATCAGGGCCGGGGCCCGGATGCTCTCGTTGAAGTCGGCGCGGAGGCCCTTCTCCACCTCATCGATCGACCTTGTGAAAAGGTCCGTGACCGACTCGATCCCTTCGGAAGGTAAGGCGGATTGTCCCAGGCGGAACATCTGTCGGTGGACCTGTCGCCGCAAGCTCGTCGCTACGGTCGCTGGCAACGCGATCACCAGGTCGGCCAGCGCCTGCGCCGCGAGGGCGTGGGCGAGGACCAGAAAGAGTCCGACCGCGAGCAAACAGAGCAGCGCCCCCATGTTGAAACGGAGGGGCTGCACCCACCGCGAAGCGGCCAGCAAACCGCGCCCCCATGTTCGTTCCAAGAGGTTTCCATTGGTACGGTTCTTGACTCCGGTGGCGACCAGCCCGCCATCGGTGAACGGCGAAGGGGCCTTGGTGTCCGCGACGTCTCGCGCCAGCCAGGCAGGGGCCCAATCTGGCAAGGGTGCGGGCAACTCGGCCGCCCCTCGCGTCCAGGCCAGGTCCACCAAGAGGCCGAGCGTCGCCAATAAGGCCACGACAAGCACCGCCTGGAGAACGCTCAGGACGCTCGCCCAGACCACCGAACTCCGGCGCCCTTCCAGCAGCCTCAGGGCCCGTTGATACGCTTCCGAACGCATGGTTGCATCCATCGATCCAAAGCCGGGCCCCGACCGCGCCGAACGGGGCGGGGCGGGGATCAGGCCACGTCGCGGTTGTCGAACAGGAGGAAGGCGAAGAAAAGGGCCGCGCTACTATACAACACGCAGAGTCCAACGACAGGCAAGACGTAAACACCCCAGGGGACCATGACGCCCGTCGCGATCGACGGACCCGCGTTGTAGTTCTCCAAGGGGGGCAAAAGGAACGCGAAGAAGCCCGCCATGAATCGGACGAGTTCGTTGGCGCCCGATCCCGGTTTCGTGGCTTCGACCATCACCGGACTGAGGTGACCCAGGAAGAAGAGCGAGAGGCAGACAACCAGGTTCGGCAGCATGGGGACCCGGGTCGAGATCGCCACGCTGATGGACGTCAGGATCGTGACTTCGCAGAAGCCCAGCACGAGGCCTGGCAAGACCTGCTGGACCTGCTTGATCCGCATGGCCATCTCGGCCGTGGCCCCGCCGCCCGACTCCGTGAGGTCGTAAGCGTATTTGTACCAGACACCTCCGGCGAAGAGAGTTCCCAGGATCGCGAACATGGCCAGGACCGCCAACTCGATCCCCAAGAACTTGCCCAAAATGAACTGACGACGGTTGATCGGCTTGGATAGGAGTGTGATGGCCGTCCGGCCCTCAATCTCTTCCGCCACTTCCGAGCTGGCCGTCAGCAAGGCCAACAGGAGGGAGAAGAACGAGATCATCGTCAGACCGGTGTCTTTGTACATCTTGATGTCCTCGCCCAGCGTGAAGTACGGGACGTAAATCGTCCCGATCAGCAGGAACGAGGCAAAGGCGCTTAAGACCAAGAAAGCCGGCTTGCGAACCGCCTGCTTGGCCGTCGCCAGGGCGATGGTGAGTGTCTTCATGGTTCGGGATGGCTCGATCAGGAAAATCAGGGATGAAGGGATGAGTCGGTCGCGTGTGGGATGAGACGGGCAGCTCAATCATATCGAATACGGAAATCGGCGGCCGGGGGTTCGGAGGGCGGTTCGGACGAGACCTGGACATCGAGAACCCAGCACCCCAGGGCCCGGTCGATCGCGGCCAGGAACGCCCCCACGACCGGCCCTTCGCCTTCCGCGACGAGTTCGACGCGGCCGTCGGGAAGGTTCCTCACGGACCCGACGACAGCGTGGTCGCGGGCGGTCTGACAGGCCGTCGCGCGAAAGCCGACCCCCTGCACTCGACCGGAATAGAGCACTCGCCGCCGCGTCAAGCCCATGCTGGTCTTTGGCTCTCCGAGTGTCGCATGCGATCAGTGTATCGGCCGAGTCCCTAACAAAACAAGGTAAGCCGACGCGCTTTCGGCCGAGTCAGACGAACCGCGTCAGGACCCACAGGAGAACGAAGAAAGAGAAGAGGGGCCCACCAACTTCTCGGTGAGCTCTCCCCTTCTCTTCATTTCGGGACGAACGCAAGAGGGCAGGTTCGGCCGTGCGTTTTCGCGGTCGTCAACCACTCGCGTGATTGTGGCTCAAAGACCGTTCAGCTCAACGCGTTCCACGGTCGCGCGCATCGCCGGGACGGTCACCTGGGTGGTCCGCATCGGACCGATGCCCAGCCCCTCCAACGTGATCGGCGCCGTGCGCCCCTCGGGGCCCGCGTTCAGGACGACGGTCGCGAGGCTCATCGGCAACCGGTTTTCGAGCTTAAAGGTGGTGGACGTGTTGCCGCGAAGGGCGAGCTTGGCCGAGACGAACGAACGGGCGATCTTGCGATCGAGGTCAACCGCGAAGTCGGAGGCGCTCAGGTCGCCCGCGTAGGAGTCGGTCGTGAGGATGAACTGGCCGAGTTGGCGCCACGAGCCGTCAATCGCCTTCACGCGGAGGGCCAGCTTGGCCTTCGTTTGCCCAGGCTGCGTGCCGGTGAGTTGGACGACCACGAGAAGAGACGCGGGGGCCGCGACTGGGTTGCCCGAATCGCTGACCGTTTGGGCCTTGAGGCCGAGCAGCCGAACCCCGTCGAGTTCCTCGTTGAGCCTGCGCGCGTCTTTCTCGGTGGCCCCTTCACCGAGGATGCGAACGAACAAGCGGCCTTCATTGACGGAGTCGAGGTCGACCAGGTCGCTCCGGCCCAACGAGTGGTCGAGGGCGTCGATGAACCGGCCGGCTAGGGCGACTTCGTGGAAGTTCATTTGGGCGACCGGCTGGTTCAACAACTGGTCGAGGGTCAGGCCGTTGAAGACCGACCAAGCCACCGCCTGGGCAACGGTCTGGCTCGTCCCGAGGGTCGCCAGGCTCCGCAGGGCCTTACGGGCGCGGACGTCCGCTGTGAAATCATCGACATCCATAAGTCGGAAGATGTCGTGGGGGGTCGGCGTCGGGATGCCGTAATTCAGACAGACGGATGGCAAGAGGAAGTCCACGGAGCCGCCGGCCGGGACGACAACGCCGGGCTGGACATCGGGACTAGCCAGGGGTACTGAGCGAAACCCTTCCTCACGAGTCGTCGGCTGAAACTGGCCAAAGCTACCGGCGCGGTTGGTCGGAGTGCCCAGACCCATGCTCTGGAACCCGCCGCCGCCGGCTTGACTGGTCACCGAGGAGGCCACCAAGCCAGGCGGCAAGACGACCTTGAGGCGTTGGGCCGTGTTGTTCCGAATCTCCAGCTTGACGCGGTCGGGACCGTTGCCGCGGGCCTTAAGGTCGATTTGGCCGTCGCGCTGGGCCCGCAGGACGTGAACGGCCGTGGGGGCTGGATCGTCGTCGGCCGAGGCGCTGGCGACGGGCAGCGCCAGGAAGAAGCAGGCGAGAAGACCCGTGGCCGGGCGGGCCCAGGCCCTGAATAGGGAGCGCTGGCTCATCGGGAAGGACCTCTTGGCGAACTGGGCAAAAGCCGGGCGGCACCCACCCCATGCGGGTCGCCGCAAATGGGAGTCGAACGGGGGACGCGGCCCGAACCTCCCTGGACCCGGACGCCCCGAGCGCCCGATTTATTCAGGACCTCACTTCCGTCATCGACGGTGTGGACCCGAAACATGGGCGATTTCGGAGAAGACGGCGGAAATCAGGCCGAAGCGAAGACCGGTCAACCGCCCAAACGGCGCAAGATGCGTGGTCGGGCGATCCACACGATGCTCCAGTATTCCCCCTCGCTCTTGTCTAGGCAAGCGACCCCTCCTTTTCGGAGGCCACAAATCGGGCGCCCCACCTGACCGGTCGGCAGCAAGCCGACCAGGTCGGAGAAGGCCGGGTCGTGGCCGACGAGCATCATGCGGCGTTCCGGCTGGCCCAGAAGCCAGGTCCGGATCGTCTCCGCCGAGCGGCCGGCCCTGAGGACCTCGTTCTCTTCGAGGACGTCCGTGATACCCAGGACCTGGGCCAAGATGGCGGCGGTCCGGCGCGCCCTCGGCAGCGGACTGGTCACGATCCGGTCCACGCGCACCTCCAAGGCGGCCAAGCCGCGCCCCACTTCGCGCACCTTACGGGCGCCTTCGGGAGTCAATGGCCGGTCGTCGTCGGCGATACCGGGCGTCCCCGTAGGGAGGGCGACGCCGTGGCGCACCAAGTAGAGCATCGTCGCTTGCTTCTTTCTTCTCGTCTCCATCTCCTCCGTGCCGGGTGGGTTTCGTCGGCCCCGTTTCACTTGCCCGACTGACCCTCCGCGAAGGCCGAGTCGAATAATCGGCCGGCGGCGGCGAAGCCCATCTTCTTCTTCACAAACTCGGCCGCCTCGGCGGCGCCGTATTCTCGTTCCATGCCGGGGTCTTCCCACTCCACGGAGAGGGGGCCAGTGTAGCCGACCGCGTTCAAGGCCCGCGCGACCGCGTCGAAATCGACTTGGCCGCGGCCTGGAGAGCGGAAGTCCCAGCCCCGGCGGGGGTCGCCGAAGTTCAGGTGGGAGCCGAGAATCCCGGTTCGGCCGTTGAGGGTCCGCGCGGCGTCCTTGACATGGACGTGGAAGATCCGGTCGGGGAAGTAGCGGATAAACTCGACCTCGTCCACCATTTGCCAAAGAAGGTGACTGGGGTCGTAGTTGAAGCCGAACTCAGGCCGTCCGTCGAGGGCCTTCAGGGCACGTTCCGCCGAGTAGATGTCGAACGCGATCTCGGTGGGGTGGACCTCCAGCCCGAACTTGACCCCTTCTTTCTTGAAAACGTCGAGGATCGGGTTCCAGCGATCGGCCAGGTCTTGGTAGCCGGCGTCGATCATGGCGTCAGTGACAGGCGGGAACGAGTAGAGCAAGTGCCAGATCGACGAGCCGGTGAACCCGTTGACGACCTTCACGCCAAGTTTGGCGGCGGCACGGGCGGTGTCCATCATCTCCTGGGCGGCACGTTTGCGCACCCCTTCGGGCTTGCCGTCGCCCCAAACGCGGGCGGGCAGGATCGACTGATGGCGCTCATCGATCAGGTCGCAAACCGCCTGGCCGGCGAGGTGGTTCGAGATGGCCCAGCACTTCAGGTCATACTTGGCCAGCAGGTCGATCCGGCCTTTGCAGTATCCCGGTTCGTCGAGGGCCTTTTTCACGTCGAAGTGGTCGCCCCAGCATGGCAACTCGATGCCGTCGTAACCCCATTGGCGGGCCTTCTCACACATCGTCTCCAGGGTCAGGTCGGCCCACTGGCCGGTGAATAGGGTGACGGGACGAGCCATCGCGCAACTCCCTCGTTATGGTCTCGGGGCGGTTGGGTCGGGAAAAGGAGGTCCGGCGAACGCCGGGGGATTGTTCTGAAGCTATGCGACGGCCAGGTCGCTGTCAACGATTTGACCGCGCGTGTTCCGAGGCGGATAATCCGGGGGGGAAAGGGCCATTCCATGACGACCCAAGCGGTGCTTTTCGATTTCGACGGTGTCCTGGCCGACACGGAGAACGTCCACGTCGCGGCCTGGGAGCGAACCTTCGACGCGATGGGCTGGGACCTGACCGCCGAAGAATGCGCGCGGGCCGCTGAGATCGACGATCGGGTCTTCCTCGCCGAGGTCTTCTCCAAGGCGAACACGATGGGCGACGTCCTCGGCTGGGCGAACCGAAAACAGGCGATCACACGCGCCCTGCTCGCCGACGTGCCGCCGCTGCAGCCCGGGGTCCGCGACTTGATCGAACGTTTGAAAGGTCGGGCCCGACTCGCGGTCGTCTCCGGCACCTGGCGCGAGAACGTGGAAACGGTCTTGCGGTCGGCCGGCTTGAGGGACGCATTTGAGCTGATCGTTGCCAAGGAGGACACGCAGGCCCCCAAGCCTCACCCCGAGGCTTATCGCCTGGCGCTGAAGAAGCTGGGCCTACCTGCCTGGGAGGCCCGAGCGATTGAGGATTCCCACGCGGGCTGGGCCTCAGCACGCGCGGCGGGTCTGGTTTGCCTGGTCGTGGGATCGCGCGACTTCCCAACGGAGCCGGGCAGGGAAGTGCCGGACCGTCTGCCCGACCTGCGCGACACCTATCGGGTGCTCAACGCGCTGGGGCCGCTCGCTTCGTAGCCAATGCGGGGACTGGAAACGTGCGGTCCGATCAGCCGCCGATCCCGCCGTCGCGGATGAACTCGCGTTCTTCTTCTTCGGCGAGGCGCTCCGCGGCGTCGATGTCGGCCTTGGTGATGTAGTCGAGGTTGAGTGTGCGGACTTCGCTCATCCGCAGGATGAAGAAATGTCCGCGCACCTCGTACCAGTGGGGCCCGCCGCTCTGCCGCCCCGAATCCGGGTCGAGCATGGTCGGCACGACTTCCACGGGCCGGACCGGGGGCGTGGGGGGCGTTGTCGTTTCGGGATCGGGCTCGTCGTCGGCCAGGTCGCGTCGGGAGACCCCTTCCAAGACGATCCCTTCGAGGTCCCCGGAGGCGTTGAAGAAGAAGTCGACGAAGACGCCGAGATAGAGGACGCTTCGGTCCTTGAAATCCACCACGGCCGCGACCATCGTGCCCAGGTGCTCCTCACCGGCGCCGGCACGCCGGTCCTGGTCCGGGAGGCCGCCTTGGCGTTTCTTGTCCCGAAACTTCAGGACCTCCCCCAGAAAGAGGTAGTGCCAGTGATTGTCGAACCGCCAGACCTCGGAGGAATGGTCCCAGCGGGCCTTCCTGACGAGGCGGTGGGCCAGGAACCCAAGGCCCCATGAGGCGCCGTAGAGTAGGACCAAGTAGCCGAGGACATGGAAGACGGACCCCTCGATGGCCTTGATGGAACGATCGAGCGCCTCGTTGTCCTTGCCGAAGTTGTTGGAAAGCCACCGGAGGGCGCTCTCGTAGTCAACGGCCGGGACAAGTCGCGGCACGAAGACATGGGCGATCGACACGGCGGCCAGACCGACCGTGTTCAGGCACATCGCCCAGAGGACGGCGTCGGGCACTTGTTCGGCAACCGGGCCCAGACGGCCCAGAGGGTACTTCATGTCCCCCTTCTTGTAGGCCCGACGAAAGAGCACTCCCGGTAGGATCAGGGCGAAGATCGCCAGGGCCGGGAAGACGAAGTTCATCGCGCGCTCGGCCTAGTCCACGCCGTCCTCGCCCTTTTTTTCCTGGGCCTTCGGCGTCGTCGTCTTCAGCGGTGCCTCGTGGAGATGACCCAGCGACTCACTCTTCTTACGCAACCGCCACGCTTCGACGATCCGATGGCGAAGCCTCGGATTGTCGAGGGCCTCTCGGAGTTCTTTGGACACTTTGTCCGCGTTCATGCGCGGTCCCTCGATCAGAGGCCCGGGGCTCTACCTTTTCATTCGACCGTCGAGTCGTCCGCTTTCGCTTTGATGTTCTCTTTTTCCTCGCGAGGTCCGGTCCTCAACGACGCGGGGCGTCTCCCCACGCGTCGGAAAATCGGCCCGACGGTTCGATCAGGAACCGAAGAGATCGGCCTCGCAGAGCACGTCGAAGCCTTGCCTCTGGAGCGTGGCGCTCGCTTGTTCCACATTGTCGATGTGGAGGGCGACCGCCGCCTTGCCGTGCGGGTGGACGATGAGGGGATAGGCGTAATGAATGTTGATCTCGGCCTGAAGCAGGGCCATGCAGACGTCGGCCAGCGATTGCGGACCCGACGGGAGTTCGACCGCCAGGAGCTGACTCTCGGCGAACGGGAACTCGGCTTGTTCGAGGAGCTCGCGTCCTTGCTCCGGATGGCTCAGGATCAAGCGGATGATGCAGCAGTCGGCCGAATCGGCGATAGAGAGCCCCACGATCCGGACGCGCGAGGCCCCCCGGAAGAGGCGCACGACTTCCAGCAATTGGCCCACTCGATTTTCGAGGAAGACCGAATACTGAGTGAGAGTCGGCCAGTCGCGCCCTGGCAAGGTCTCGAAATCGAGTTCCGCGCCGCCGCCTTCGCCCAGGCTCATGTTCGCCCCCGGTGGCTCTTCGCGAGTGTCTTTTCGCCGAACCAACTGTAACGAGGCCGATCAGCCCGGTCAATCGGCGCGCGCGAAGCTCGGTCCCTTCCGCGAGGTGGAAGCGCTCCCCGGCGACCCGAGGGGACGACGACCGGCCCATCGACCGCCGGAGCGCGCCATTCCTTCGTCGTCGAGGGCCCCGGTATGCTGAGGCTGGAGGTATCGCCAATGCTCGCCACGATCTGGTCGGCCTTCCTCTGGCCCTTTCGGACATTGGGGAAGGGCCTGGAGCGAGTGGGACACCTCGCGACGGCCTTGCTCGGTTTCATCTTGATGGTGCTGGGCATCGGCGCCCTGGCGGCGACCTATTACCTGGTCGGCATAATGGTCTTCGCGGTCGGCTTGTTTCTTCTGTCCCGTTCGCTTCGTTGAAGCACGAGAGACGCTCAGGGGTCGAAGTGTTCGTCTTCCAGGTCGAGCGCGGGCGTTCCGATCACCATGGTCCGGACGCCTTCTCGGGAGCGGAGGCGGTGGCGCGTGCCGGGGTCGATCCGCACCATCATCCCCGGGCCGACCTCAACCTCCTCGTCGTTCAATTCCAAGACGCCAACGCCTTCTAGGATATAATAAACTTCGGTGCAGTGCTTATGATAATGTTTCACTGAGTCTTGGATGAAGGTGACATGGACATTGAGTTCCGGTCCATCGCTTCGAGTGAGCAAGCGTGTGCTCGTCCCGCATGGACACGGGACGCTGGGGGCGTTTTCGATCCGGCGGACGAGGTATCCACGGCCGCTGAGGTTCGCCTGGTCGCTCATGCCGGGTCACTCTCGGCGCGGGAGCGAGCGCGGGGCCGACTCGCGAGGGGCCCCGCGCCGATCGGTGAGTTCAGACGTTGTCTTTGAGTGCCTTCAGGGCCGACGCCTTGATGACCTTGCGCGCGGGCTTGGCCTTGATGGTCATCATCTCGCCCGGCTTGAACGGGTTCGGGGCTTGCTTGGCCTTGGTGGCGGGCTTGAAGACGGCCTTCAGCTTAAGCATGCCCGGCACCTGGAAGACCCCGGGGCCTTTCTTGCCCAGCTCGCGGACCATCATCTCGTTCAGGGCGCCGAAGACGGCCGCGACGTCCTTCTTGGACAGCTTCGTCTTCTCGGCGATGAGGCCGTAAACTTCGGCCTTGGTGGCGGCCTTGGGCTTCTTCTCACTCGCGGCGGCGGCCTTGACTTCGGCGGCCTTGGGAGCGGCTTTCTTGGCCATGAAGGGTGTCCTTCTTCTGTCCCGTGGGGACCATCGTCGTCCGTCGGGCGACCAGTCCACCCTCGCGCGAAGGTGCCGACCGGGGCCTACGTGGACCTTTGATCGACGGGAATGCCCGGAATATACAGGAAAAATGCCGACTTCCTAGATGAAAACCCCAGAATTCCCGAGTTTTTCTCAGCCCAAGTGCGAATTTGGCCCCATTGGGCGAGCATTTCGGGGTTGATAGTGGAGCAAGACGCGGCCCGCGGAGGAGATCAGTTGGACCTCGCGACCCGCCTCGTGGAGGGCCTCGGCGGCCCGCACGGCCAGGCGGATGCTGCGAAAGAGTTGATGGCTGACCTTGCCGCCGTCGCGCACGCGGAGTTCGACCGCCGTGTGTCCCCAGCCGTTTCGCGTCCCGTTCTGACCAGGCCCCATCATCGTCGCGGACACGCCGAACATGTCCCGCCCTCCCCCGAACCGCAATGGAAGAAACTGCGACAAGACGCCGAGCGGCCCCTCCGCGCCGGTGCCATCTCATACGACGTCCGACCCCGACGTGTCGCGCGCCAATCAGTCGCCCGAGGCCGTTTCCGTCTTGCGACGGCGGTCCGCCAGGCCGTGAATGAGGCCAGTCGCCGGGTCCACGATGATCGTGTTCGCGTCCCCTTGAATGCTCACGCCCCGAACGACGTGGCCCCGATCGCGGAGCGCCTGCTTGGTGGTCTCCTCCCAGGAGGTCCCTTCCAAGACGAGGGCGTCGGGGAACCAGGGGTGATGGGCCCGAGGTGCGTCCACCGCCGCACGAGGCGCCAGTTGGAACTCGAGCGTATGGAGCAGGACCCAGAGCACGGTGCTGGGAATGGTCCGGCCCCCCGGCGAGCCGGTCACCACGCGGACCTTCCCCGCTTCCAAGACGATCGTCGGCGCCTGAGAACTGAGCATCCGCTTGCCGGGCGCGATCAGGTTGGCCGGCGTGCCGATCGTCCCTCGGGTGGTGGTCTTGCCCGGCATGAGGTTGAAGTCGCCCATCTCGTTGTTGAGGAGGAAGCCGGCCCCAGGCACGACCGACTTGGCGCCGTACCCCTCTTCCAGAGTGTAGGTCAGAGCGACGGCGTTGCCCGAGCCGTCCAAGGTGGAGAGGTGCGTCGTGTCGTTCCCCTCGGGCCGTTCGATCGGAAAGGGGGCCAGTTTGGCGCTCGGCGTTGCTTGGTCGGTCATGGTCGCCGCCAGTTCGTTGGCGTAGGCCTTCGAGACGAGTTTCTCGACCGGGACGGGGACGAAGTCGGGGTCGGCGATCGCGGTCGCGCGCACGAAGAAGGCCCGTTTGGACGCCTCGGCCACACGATGGAGCGTCTCGGTGGAACCAGGACCGGACGCTCTGAGGTCGAACCGCTCCAAAATGTTGAGGGCCAGCAAGGTCACGATCCCGCCCGACGCGGTCGGGCCCATGCCGTAAATGTCCTTTCCGCGATAGGTGCCGTGGACGGGAGCGCGGACCTTCGCTTGATAGCGGGCGAGGTCTTCCAGGGTGATCAGGCCCCCGTTTGATTGGGAGTCGGCCGCGATCATTTGGGCGGTCTCACCTCGGTAGAACTCGTCGGGCCCCACGAGTGCGATGCGTTCCAGGGTCGCGGCCAGGTCGGGCTGGACGAGGCGATCGCCGGCCTTCCAAGGCGTGCCGTCGGCCTTCTGAAACGCTTTGACGGAAGCTGGGAAATCGCCCAAACGATGGGCGCGCGGGCCCAGGTCTTCGGGGACGTCGGTGGGGTCGGCGTTCCGAAAAAGTTGGGCGTTTAGGGACCGAGCCAGCGTGTCGGAGATGGGGAAGCCGTCGCGCGCCAACTTCACGGCCGGGGCGACCAAGGTGGCCCAAGGCTGGGTCCCCCAGCGTTCGTGGGCCAGGCCAAGACCGCGCACCGTGCCGGGGACGCCCGCCGCGCGTGGGCCGGTCCGATGGCCGGGCAAGAGGGCCCCCTGGGTATCGACATACATCCGTTCGGTCGCGGCCAGCGGCGCGGCCTCTCGGAAGTCGATCGTCAGGACGTCGTGGCGGTCGGCCAGATAGGCCACGATGAACCCGCCCCCGCCGATGTTTCCCGCGGCCGGATGGGTGACGGCCAATGCGAAGGCGGTGGCGATCGCCGCGTCGACCGCGTTCCCGCCCGCCCGCATGACGTCGCGACCGGCCTCCGACGCATGCCGCTCCTGTGAGACGGCGACATGGCGGCGGAACTCGTCCGCTCGACAAGGGACCACGACAAGGAGAAACGGGACGAGCCAAACAACTGCCGCGGAAGGTCTCATGCAAGGTCTCCTTAAATCGTGAATTCGACCATTCAAGCAGGCGCGACCAAGCTCGACCAGGGGGCAGGTCGTCAGGTTGACGCCGATTCGAGTCAAGTCGTCTCGGGGGATTTGTCGAAACGTGGTAGATTAGCGGCGATCGCGCTTCAGGCTCGCCAAGGACGGCCACGACCATGCCCGATTCCGACTGGGTCCGATACCAACCGATGCGGGGCGTCCCCTTGCCCGCCCAGGTCCACGTGGGCGAGACGACCTATCGCCAGGTCAAGGTCCTCAAGTTCGACTTCTACGCGGCCACCGGGCTCTACCGCCGCGACGGTGCGGCGGAAGGGGCCTCCGCCGACGTGCTCTACAAGGTGTATCACACCGACCGTCTGGGTCCCCTGCCCCTCGGTCCACTGGGCCGCTGGCTCTGCGATCGCGAGGCGACCTACCTTGAACGCCTGGCCGATGTGGCCGGAGTGCCCAAGCTGATCGCCCGAGTCGGCGAATCCGGCATGGTTCGCGAATTCGTGCCGGGCCGAAACCTCCGCGAGGTCCCACGCGAACCGGGGGTCTCACGCGCCTTCTTCGACGACCTCGCCGCCATCCTGGATGAGGTCCACAAGCGAGGGATCGCCCACAACGACCTCAGCAAGCCCGAGAACGTCCTCGTGCGCGACGACGGCGGGCCGTGCCTGATCGACTTCCAGATCGCCGTGATGATGACCTTCGCCGGTTGGCCCGTGCTCGACCGCCTGGAGCGACCCATCCTCAAATACATGCAGTCGGTGGACCGCTACCACTTGAAGAAGATCTGGCGCAGGCGCCGGCCCCAAGACTTCTCGGCCGATGAGTTGGAACGCGCTCGGTCGAAAGGGTGGCTCATCACGATCCACGGCTGGGTCCGAAGGCCCTACCGCGCGATTCGCGGCTACCTGCTCAACCGCTTCCTCCTGGCTCGTTGAAACGGCCCACCGGCCTCGCTAGGACGACGGCGCGACGACCTTCTCCACGCGAACGCGGCGGATACGCGTCGGGTCGGCCCGGACCACTGTGAGTCGGTGTTCGCCGACTTCCACCACGTCATCAGCGCGAGCGAGCCGGCCCAGAAGTTCCAGGATCAGACCGCTCGTCGTCTCGGCGTCGGTCTCGGGTACGTCCACGCCGCAGCGCTCGGCCAGCACGTCCAGGGGGGTCGCCGCGTCCACCTCGAAGAGCCCCGCACTGAGTTCTTGAACTTGCTCCTCCTCGCGGTCGAACTCGTCCTGAATGGGACCGACCAGCTGTTCGAGGACGTTTTCGAGCGTCACCATGCCGACCACGCCGCCGTACTCGTCTACGAGCATCGCCAGGTGGACCTTCTTCTCTTGAAACGCGGTGAGCAGTTCATCAAGGCCAATCGAGTCGGGCAGGAAGGGGACTTCGCGGGCGATCCGCGCCAGATCGGGCCGGCCCTCAGCACCGGCCACGCGGAAGAGGTCCTTCACGTGGACCATCCCCACGACCGAGGCCAGGTCTTCGCTGCAAAGCGGATAACGCGTGTGTCCGGCCTGACGCGCCAGCCGCATGTTCTCGTCGAGGGACCGCGTCAGGCTGAGATAGACGATGTCGGGACGAGGCACCATGATCCGCCGGGCCGTCCGGTCCTCCAAGTTGAGGACATTCTCGATCATCAGGCGCTCCTGGCGCGAGAGGTGCCCGCCCGCGACACTCTCGGCGACAATGTGGCGTAGTTCCTCTTCCGTGTGCGTCAGTTCGGCGTGGTCGGTCCTCCCCAGGCCGATCAGGCGGAGCGTGAGGTTACTGGCCGTGTTCAAGAGCCAGATCAAGGGCCAAAAGACATACGTGAACGCCACGAGCGGCGGCGCCGTCCAGAGCGCGAGCGTTCGGGCCGAGCGAATGGCCAGGCTCTTGGGGGCCTGCTCACCGAGCGCCATGTGCAGGAAGGTGACGAACGAAAGGGCCAAGACGGGGACGATCGAAACACTCAGCGGTCCCAGCGTCATGGATGAGGCCGGCAGTCCGACCCAGGCCAAGAGCCGCGCAAGGGCCGGGCTGACCTGACTTTCGATCGCCGTGCCCAAGGCCAGACTGGCCACTGTGATTCCAAGTTGCGAGGCGGAAAGATACGTATCAAGGCGATCGAGGGCCCTACCGGTGATGCGCGCGGCCCAGTGGCCCTCTTCGGCGAGCTGGTCGATTTGGCTGACCCGCACCTTGACCAAGGCGAATTCGGCCGCGACGAAGTAACCGTTGACGAAAATGAGGAAGGCGACCCAAAGGCCATCGGTCCAGGTGATGGGCCGATGGTGGACCTCAGCCAGGGCCAGGAGGACGGGGTCGAATCCGACGTGGGGGAGGAGTTCCATGGATGGCGCGCGGGCGGGCCTGGCCCTCGCGAGAAAGCGGGCCGTGGTCGGAGGATGATAGCAGAGTCGGCGAGCCCCAACCACGACCGTTGAGAGGGCTCGTCAGTTCGGCTACAATCGCGGCCTCATGCGATTTCGAAAGTCACTCCCACGAGAAGGACGTCGATGGCCGGCCCACTCCAAACCGCCTTATACGCCTGGCACGCCACCCACGGCGGCCGGCTCGTCGAGTTTGGCGGCTGGATGATGCCCGTCCAGTACTCCACGATCACGGCCGAACACGAGGCGGTCCGCCACCGCGTGGGCCTCTTCGACATTAGCCACATGGGCAGGCTCGTCTTCTCCGGGCCCAACGCCGAACCACTCGTCGAACGGATCACGACGAACAACGTCGCCAAGCTGAAGCCGGGCCAAATCCAATACAGCCTCGTTTGCGATGACAAGGGGGGCGTGATTGACGACGTTCTCGTCTATCGGGTCGCCGACGGCGCCTTGAGGATGGTCTGCAACGCGAGCAACCGCCACACGGTGCTCGACCAGATGGTCGCCAAGTCGGGCACGTTCGAGGCGACGATTGACGACCACACGCGCTCCACGGCGATGATCGCCGTCCAAGGACCAAGGGCGGCCGAAGTCTTGGCCTGTGTCTGCGACCTCGATCTTTCCTCGCTGAAATATTATCATGTGAAGGAAAGCCGCTTCACGGCCGGCCCGGCGACCGGCGGCCACGCCGTCATCAGTCGAACAGGCTATACCGGGGAAGACGGCTTCGAGGTGATCGTTGCGGCCCAACTGGCCGAACAAACCTGGGAGACCCTGCTCCGCGCGGGTGAGGGACACGGCATCATTCCCTGCGGCCTTGGCGCTCGCGACACGTTGCGGTTCGAAGCGGCGATGCCGCTCTACGGTCACGAGATGGACGCATCGGTCAATCCGTTCGAGACGGGGCTCGGCTGGGCCGTGAAGCTGGAAAAAGGGGACTTCGTCGGCCGCGAGGCCCTTCAGGCCGCGAAGGCCGCGCCCGGAAGGGCCCGTGTCGGACTGGCCTTGCAAGGGAAACGGGTCGCCCGTCAGGGGACGATCGTCCTTCGAGGCGGTCAAGAGATCGGCGTTGTGACTTCGGGGACCTTCTCACCGACGCTCGGCAAGAGTTTGGCGATGGCCCTGGTCCGAAAGGACGAGGCGGTCGTCGGCTCGGCCGTCGAGGTTGACATCCGCGGTCAGATCGAACCGGGGAGCATTGTCCCCCTGCCTTTTTACAAGCGGACCTGATCTTTCCTTCCCTGGGACCGGTATCATGGACCCGAAGACGCTCAAGTACCTGCCCACGCACGAATGGACCCACGTCGAAGGCGACGTCGCGACGGTGGGCATCTCCAAGTTCGCGGTCGAGCAACTGACCGACCTTCTCACGGTCGAGTTGCCCAAGCTCGGCTCGAAGATCACGCCCAACAAGAGCTTCGGCGTGGTTGAAAGTGTGAAGGCGGTGAGCGACCTCTACGCCCCCGTCGCCGGGGAAGTGATCGCCGTGAACGCCGACGTCGCCAACGACATCGCGGCCCTGGCCGAAGACCCCTACGGCGCCGGCTGGCTGGTGAAGGTCCGTATGAGCGACCCAGCGAACGACCTGGCTGCCTTGCTCGACTACGACGCCTACGAAAAGAAGGTGGGCGAGTCGCCGCATTGACCGAACGTCGGGACTCGGCGAGGGGCGGGCCCTAAGTTCGGTAGGTGGGGTCCGTGAGAGCGATTTGCAACCGGGTCGACCTCGTAGGTCGAGCGCTCCGGCGAAGACAGGCATGAAGTAGCGCAACGAGATGTCGAAACGAGGCCCGATGTCGGCCGGGACGGCATGCGCTAAGGACCTTGTTCCGGGCCGAATGCCATTCTTGGACAGGATGGATTTGATGAATACGACAGGAGAAGAGGTGTTGCATGCGGGGACCTTGTCCTAGTCGGTTTCATGTTTGGGTAGGAAGCGCGCCAGATCGATCCTCATGGTCAATGGATCTGGTCCATGATCGCCTCCTGATTCTCCTGTTCATCCAGTTCATCCTGTCGGGCCCGCCGTCTCGAGCCCCTTCCGGGCCGAATGCCATTCTTGGACAGGATGGACAGGAAGGACAGGATGAATTCGGCATGAGCACCAGAGTTACATCCGGGGCCTTTTCCTGGACGGATTCCTGTTTGAGTTCGCAGCGCGCCAGATCGGTCCTCACGGTCAAACCATGAGGTCCGTCATCGCCTTCCGATTCTCCCGCTCATCCTGTCGGGCCCGCTGTCTCGAGCCGCTCACGATCGAGTTGACGAAGGAGATAGTCCCGCGAGTATCTCTAAAGGAATGTGTCGGTCGCCGCAATAAGTAGCCGCATTCGCCGGCCCGATGGGCCGATCAAACCAAACACCGGTCGAAGTCAAAACCGCTTCATCATCTCCGCGAAGGCCCGAAACTGGGTCCCTTCATCGCGTGTGGGGTCGACCTGAAGCGTAAGGTAGCCGCGGTAGTCGATCTCCTCGAGGGCGCCCAGATATTCCTCCCAGTTGGAGCGGGGACCCCGCGCCGACACGATCGACGTGCCTCCTGCCGGACCCAGGGCGAAAGCGTGGGCTACCCACGGACCCAATGCGACCGTCGTCGCGGCCGGGTCATGACCGAAACGTTGCAAGGCCCCAGGGTCCAGACTCACCGCGAGGGACGGGTGCCCCCATTGCTCGAGTTGGCCGCGAAGCGTTTCCCCCGAATCGGGCCCCGTCGCAATTGCGAGCCGGACCCCCCGATGGTCGGCCCGCCCCGCCAACTCCGCCAAGGCCGTCGCGAAATGGGTCCGACCCTCGTCCCGCTCGTCAGACGGAAGGCCGCCTACATTGGCTATGACGTGGGAACATCCCAGTGCATAAGTAAGCGTGAAGGCCCGATCCGCTCGTTGCAGACGGGCCTCCAGCCCTTCCAGAGTGTCGAACGGCCGCCGAGTGGGCAAGTGCATCGCGATCAGCGTAAGACGGGCTGATCGAAGGACTTGTTTCAGCTCGCGTCGTCCCGTCTCGGAAAGCTGGTCGGGTGATAGGTCCCCCACTGCCGAGAGGACGATCCCTTGCGCACCCCACAGCGCTGCTTGCTCGATTCTGTCCCTTACAGACAGATTTAACCGATTCTCAACGTGGAGCCCGAGCGGTGATCGTATCACGTGTCGTCACGCTCCTTGCAATAGACGAAAGAACGGATAAAGTAACCCTTGAATAGCAAAACCTTCCAATTTTCTCTAAAGTCCCCGATTGTTCTTGTCCGAGACATTTCCCCTTGTTTCCCATTCCTTCAAAATCAGGCCCCAGTCACAATCGAGGACGATACCGGTGAGCCTCGATCAGGTCCCGAGAACCAGACATATCGAATGGGGGTCTGACGTCCTGGCCGACCGGATCGGGCGGTGGCATGGTCCTGCTTTCTTGGAAGGGAGCGCTTTGACCGGCGACGCTGGTCGTTGGAGTATCTTCGCGGCCCGGCCTCGTGTCGAGATGGAGGCGACCGAAGATCGGGTCCGCGTCCGTCGGCACGATCGCGAAGTCGAGGAACGGGCCGACCCTTTGGCGGTTCTGGGGGGCCTACTGGACGAGTTCCAACTGGGCCTTCTCAAGCAAACCGGACCGCCGGACGGTCCCCCCTTCCGGGGCGGAATGATCGGCTTCTTGGGTTACGACCTGGCCCCTCGTTTCGAGCGCTTGCCACGGCGAAGCCCCCTGGACTCGCGTTTGCCGGACTTGCGTTTTTCCCTCTACGACACCTGGGTGCAATTCGACAACTTCACCGGCCAGGCCGAGTTGGCCGGAATCGACCTACTCGGCGAGGGGGCCTCCGCGGTCGAGCGTCGTCTGGCTGAGTGGTCCGAACAGTTGGGAACGGTCCCCACGGAGGAGGTCGAGCGGACCACTTTACGCGCTCCGATCATGAGCGACTTCACCCGTGACGCTTATCTGGAAGCTGTCGATCGGGCAATCGAGTACATCCGGGCGGGGGACATCTTTCAGGTCAACCTCTCTCAACGCTTTTCGACGCGAGGCGAGATCCATCCCCTGGACCTTCGGGCCCGCTTGCGGCGGGTGAGTCCGGCCCCGTTCGCCGGCTTTCTCGCTTGGTCGGACCTGGCGATCGTGAGCGCCAGTCCGGAGTGGTTTTACCAGACCCGCGGTGATGCGATCGCGACTCGGCCCATCAAGGGGACGAGGCCCCGAGGGGAGACCCCCGCGGACGACGCGCGGCTCCGTCGTCAGTTGCTCGCCAGCGACAAAGACCGGGCCGAATTGACCATGATCGTGGACCTGGAACGAAACGACCTGGGGCGCGTCTGTCGGCATGGGACCGTGGACGTGCGCGAAGCGATGGTCCTGGAGAGCTACGCCCAAGTGCATCACCTGGTCGCGACGGTTGAAGGCCGCTTGCGCCGGGACGTTCGCCCGATGGACATCGTGCGCGCGACCTTCCCTGGAGGCTCGATCACGGGGGCCCCAAAAATCCGAGCGATGCAGATCATTGACGAACTCGAACCTCATCGCCGCTCGGCCTACACGGGTGCGATGGGCTTCTTCGGGCGCGATGGTTTCAGCGGCTTCAACATCTTGATCCGAACTATGTTGGTGGAAGGCGACCGGGTCAGTTATCAGGTTGGGGGCGGCATCGTCGCCGACTCCGACCCGGCCGCCGAGTTCGACGAGACGCTCCACAAAGGGCGCGGCATCCGCGAAGTGCTCCTGGGAGGAGGCGTACCATGACGGTCTGGTCGCAAGGACAAATTCTCGGGGACCAGGAGCCCCTCATCGGCGCGGCGGACAGGGCCCTCGAACACGGCATTGGCTTATTCGAGACGCTGCGGACATGGTCCGGAAGGCCCTTGCTTCTGGGGCACCACCTCCAGCGCCTTCAACGCTCCGCGCAGGCCCTGCGACTCCCTCTGGACCCGGGTGACCTGCCCGGTGAGCAAACGGTCGCCGAGATGCTCAACGCGGGCGATTGGAAGGGAGACGCGGTGGTCCGGATCACGGTCTCCGGCGGCAGCGACGTGGGCGGGCCGGCGCGTGTCTGGATGCGTTCTCGCCCCTTGCCTGCGCCCATTCGTGAGGCCGGCGCGGCGGTCGTCTTGGGGGGCTACTGCTTGAGTTGGTACGATGTGCTGGCCCGTCACAAGACCTTAAATTACTGGTCCAAAGACCTCGCCCGCGACCGGGCCCAGACGCTCGGGGCCGATGAGGCCCTTCTGGGAACGCCCGACGGCCGGATCTGGGAAGGGACCCGTTTCAACCTCTTCCTGGTCCAGGGTCGAGACGTCATCACCCCGAGCCTCGACGGCCCGTTGCTCCCTGGTATCATGAGGGGCCTTGTCCTTGAACTCGCGCGCGGCCTGGGCCTGACGGTGGAGGAGGTGGACGTTCGCGCTGGCGACATCGACGCGGCCGACGAGGTCTTCCTCACCAACGCGGTCCGAGGTATCGTGCCGGTGGGATACGCGCCGGGCGGCCCCCTCGCGGCCCCCGGTCCCATCACGAGGGGCCTCCTCAAGGAGTTTCAGAACTGGCTCGCGACACACCGGGGAAAAGCAAAGGCATGACGCAAGTCGCCGATATCGTCACCTTCCTCGATCAGTTCGCCCCTCCCGAATTGGCGGAAGCGTGGGACAACGTCGGCCTCCTTTGGGGTGACCCGACGACTTCGATCAAGGCCGTGATGACGTGTCTGACCGTGACCGCGCGGACCGCCCAGGAGGCGATCGCCGAAGGGGCCGGCTTGATCGTGAGTCATCATCCGGTCCTTTTTCGCGGGGCCAAACAGGTCCGCGCCGATCGGCCCGAAGGGGCAACGCTCTGGTCGCTCGCCAGGGCGGGAGTGGCGATCGCCAGTCCCCACACCGCGTTCGACAACACGGCGGGCGGCGTCAACGACTCATTGGCGACCCGATTCGGCCTCGTGGACGTTGGTCCCCTGCGTCAAGGCGATCCGGTAAGCCAGTGCAAGGTCGTCGTCTTCACGCCGCCACGAGATCGCCAGGCCGTCCTGGACGCGGCCTTCCTGGCGGGTGCTGGACGAATTGGCCTTTATGAAGAGTGCTCATTCACAAGCGCGGGGCAAGGGACCTTTTTTGGTACCGAGGGGACCGACCCAACCATCGGCCAAAAAGGGCGTCGCGAACGGGTCCGCGAATGGCGCGTCGAACTCATCAGTCCGTTGGGCCGGGTCAAGTCCGTCCTGAACGCGATTCGCGATGCGCATTCCTACGAGGAACCAGCGATCGACGTCTATCCCCTTCAAAGGACCTCGAGCGGTCCGGGGACCGGCCGAGTCGGTCGATTACCGACGCCGACAAGCCTCGGCTCCTTCGCGAGACACGTGGCCCAAACGCTCTCGGCGCGGGGACTTCAGTTCGTGGGACCAGCCGACCGTCGTGTCGAGCGCGTCGCGATCGCTTGCGGTGCTGGGGACGATTTCCTCTTGGACGCCTGCCGGACCGGCGCGGACGTCCTCGTTACGGGAGAGGCCCGCTTTCATCGCGGCCTTGAGGCGGAGGGACTTGGCGTGGGCCTGATCGTGGCCGGCCACCACGCGACCGAGAGGCCCGGAGTGGAAGACCTGGCCGTGCGCCTTGAAGGGGCCTTCCCCGAGTTGCTTGTCTGGGCGAGCCGGGTCGAGTCGGACCCGTTCCAAGTCACCGGAGCGCAAGAGAAAGCCCCTGGTCCTCCAGGGGCTTGAAAAGGCCAAGACGGGTTTTTCCGGCCCAATGGCGTCGATCACTCGACGGCCTCAACCGCGGCGGTCTTGCCGTTTCGCGTGTTGGGCACGGCCAGATAACTCTGGTGCTCCCATTGCCCGGCCCAGGGCAAACCCGCCCATTTCTGCAGCGAGATCGCTCGGACGGTCGGCCGGTCCTCGTCGCGGATCACTTCGGTCCAGGCCCCGGCGTAGGCCGCTTTCACTTGGGCCGACGTGCCCCCGTAACAGAGAAGTCGCTCACCGCCGGGCGCGAGACAGGCCACGGCCCTCCAATCCTGGGCGCCGGTCGTCTCCGATGTACTCATCATGTGCCATCCCCGCCCGATCTTCCGCGGCGACGCGGGGTCTCCGAGTCTCGCCACCGATCGGGGCTTGCTGCCATATGGGCGTTGATCGAGAAAAGGAACGTGGCAAACCCACCCACCGGCCACCCGGCCTGGGTCGCGACGAGGTGTCCAAAGAAACCTTGGAGAAACTCGGTCGAAGGAAAGCAACCGAGCCTGGACCCCGACGGGCGTTCGCAGGGGGGCGATCTCGGGTCGAACGTGCCAAACCGGCCGTTCGAACTGGGCGGCGTGTGGGCTGGACAGATCTCCTGTGCAGGAGGGTGAGACCAATCCGCCCGCACGCAAGAGCGACCCAGTATCCGCACCAACGAATTGTATCGACGTCCCCCCCGGGGGCGAAGGAAAATCCAAAAAAAATGTGAAACCTGGTTGGGTTCTCCTTCGTGTGTCTTCAATTCGCTTCTTGGCCGAGACTTTGGGCGTCGGGAGTTTTGGGTCCGCCCGCTCAGCGACTCGGGAAGGGCCGTGCCTGCTTGGCGCTCCAGGAATCCCAGAGGGCCTTCAGCGACGCGGCCCTCACCGGTCGAGTGGTCATCAGGTCGCGCGACTCGCCCAGGTCCTTGGAGAGGTCGTAGAGGTGAGGCCGTTTGGCCGGCGCCCGCCCCGGGCCGGGTGCCGACACGACCAGCTTGTCGTCCCCATCCCGAATGGCCCATTGCTTCCCATACCGCCAGTAGAGCGTCTGGTGCGGCCGACCTGGGACCTCCCCGGTGAGGTAAGGCAGGAGGTCCACGCCATCCAAGTCCTCGACAGCCGACACCGGTGCGCCCGCCGCCGCCATGACCGTGGGCACAATGTCCAACTGAATCACGGGGTTTCGATATACCAACCCTTCGGGGATTTGTCCCTTCCACTTCATACAGAAAGGGACTCGGATCCCACCTTCATGAGTGGTCCCTTTGAAACCACGCAAAGGGCCGTTGCTGGAGGAAGTCTCCCAGGTCGGTCCGCCGTTGTCGGAGAGAAAAACGATGAGCGTGTTTTCCTCCTCGCCCAGGTCACTGACCGTTTGCAGGACCCGGCCAACCGCATCGTCCATCGCCTGCACCACAACCACCTGTACGAGGAGATCGACCTGATCGATCCGCTGATCGGCAGCGAGACCGAGAAGGAAGTGGTCGCGCACACTAGCCGACTGGCTGAAACCTTGGCTCAACGCTACGTCGTCAGCGGCTGAGGCTTAACCTTTCCGTGAGTTTCGAGGCCGACTGCATTTGTCTGTATGACTGTCGCCTTGACCCGCCACCGGGCATCCAATCCGTGACGACAGGCGCGCTGTCGTTTGTTTGGAGGAACGACGCAGAAACAGTGTCTTTCTGCGTCGCCCTCCTCACGCACTTTTGCTACCCAGGCTGAGCGATGACCTTCTGTGAGCCGTCTTGGTCGAACAGTTCCTTGCTCCATCGCTCCAGGACCGCGGCACTGTCCCAATCATCAGGGTGGAAGCCGGGGCGGTTGTACGAACGGAATCGCTGCAGCGCATCGGCGGTGAACATCGGGGTGCGACTGAAGCGATGTAGGCTACGCACCAACGTGACCGGGTTATACGAGGCCTTGTCAGAGGCCATCGAAAGCGCAGTCTGCAGAATGAGTTCGCCGAACAGAATTGCAGAGGCGATCCGCATGCCCCGTACGCGGGTGCGCTCGGTGCCTCCAATCAGCCGATAGGCGTCGAAGGCGACGGCTTTGTGCTCGGCGTGCTCGACGGCCGTCCCTATATGAACTTCGGGCGCAACGGCATCAGCGGGCAGACGCGCCTGTTACCGAACAAGTGGTACGAAATCGGCTGGCGGTACGACCAGCAGCGCGGGGAGATGGGCATCAGCGTCGACGGTGTGCTGGAAAAGATCGTTGGGGGCAAGCCGGCGCTTGCCGCCAGCGGGGCCCTGCTCGTCGGCGCCGCCGGTGGCGCCTCATTCTCAGGCGTGATTGACGACATACGTGTCTACAACCACGCACTCTCCAGCCTGGAACTCGTCAAATCGGCCGCGTACAATCCAGTCGCCTATGGGATGGAAGTGGATGCTGCCGCCGCCCAGGAC
>CALLYK010000356.1 GCA_937858365.1 uncultured Isosphaeraceae bacterium
TTGATGCGTGCGTTCAGCGTGTCTTTCATCTCCTTGCGCCGTGGATCAGCAAGAATGCTGCGGCCGCCAAGAGCACGTGGACCAAACTCCATCCGCCCCTGGAACCACCCGACGATCTGGCCGTCGGCCAATTCGCGCGCCGTGCGGTCGATCAGTTCTTCCTGGCTCACCTGCGCGAACGGCGCCCGAGCCAGGCGTAGTTCGCGCTCGATGTCTGAGTCCGCGTACTCGGGGCCGTAGTACACGTGCTTCATCACGAAGCCGCGTGGCTTACCCAGTACCTCGTGCCACACGTGCAGGGCAGCGCCGATGGAGGTGCCGGCGTCGTGCGCGGCCGGCTGCACATAGAGCTCGCGGAACGGCGTCCGCTCGAAGATCATGCCGTTGGCCACACAGTTCAAGGCGACGCCACCGGCAAGGCACACGGCTTTCGCGCCGGTCTTCTTGTGCACGGTGTTGAGCAGCGCGAAGTAGCACTCTTCGAGTACCTGCTGCACTGAAGCGGCGAGGTCGGCATGATCGCCGGGGACATCGTCGATTCCCTGGCCGACGCGTTTTTCCATCTCTCTCAGCGCTGAGAGACATCGGCGGCACGAATGAAACGTCATTCGTTGTGGCGTCGGTCCTGGGGTCAATGAGAAGTCGAGCGTGCCGTCCTTACGGCGGGGCGAAGTCGATGGCGGAAAGCTCGCCGAAGATCGTCGAGAGCGGGGCGATTCGCGGCCACGAAGACCTCGCGATCGACGCCCTCTTCTGTGCGGCGGCACTCGCGATCGGTTTCGATTGGGGTGATCGTCTGGGGATTCGCCTCCTCTTGGGATTTCGCGTGACCAACGCCGACGGCATCGTCTCGGTGATCACGACCCCTCGGATCTGGCCGGGTGCCAATTACTTGATCCTCGGGCTGGGTTTCTTGATCGCGGCGCTGCTCGCGGCCGCCTACTTCCGGTTCGGTTGGCGAAGGCGATGGGTCGGAGCGGCGAGTTGGGTCTCGCGCCACTTGGCCCCCCTGAGCGTGCTCGCCCTGTGCCTCTGGGTCGCCTTCCGCGCCACACCTGATCTCGACGCCCCGGTGGATTCCGACCTCTTTCATCAAGGCGAATTCCTGGGGTTCCGGCCCGCTTGGGAAACCGGTCATGGTTCGCCTCGGGCCTATTTTCTGATTCACGGCTTCGCCCCGAATGTGCTGCCGTCGGTCCTTGGGGGGCCTTACGGCCCTTCGAATCATTCCATTGTTCTCGCGCGCGCGGTGCGCGTGGTCGAGTCCGTCTTGGCGGTCCTTGGGCTCTTCTGGCTTCTTGTCGAGATCGCGCGGGTCTCCAACTTCTCACGCGAGCGGCCGTTTGCCGCGGCCCTTGTCGGCCTGGTCCTGATGATGGTCTGGGACCTGGTCTCGGGGACGTCGGGACTCGCGCCTGGTTGGCGCGAAGTCGCCTTCTTTCCCTCGCTCGCGTGGCTGGTCCGCACGCTGGGCCCAATCAGAAGCGAGCGACGCATCGGGTCCTCGGCGCAATTGGCCCGCTGGGCGGGCGTGGGGGCCTGGTTGACGATCGGCTTGGTGAGCAACTACGAAAGGTCATCCGCGTTCGCCTTGGTCACCGCGGGCGCATTGGCGTTGACCCTCGGGTCGTTCGCCCGGCATGGCCTCCTGGCCCTCTTGGGAGTGGCGATCGGCGCGGGCCTGGGTGCGGTGGCGATCGACATGGCCTTCGGCTCGGGGGCCGTCGCCGAGTTCTTCGGCCAGGTCCGCTATTGGGCGCGGCACGGGGACGCCATGTGGATGCATGTCATCGATCACGATCGCTCGAACTTGTTCTTCATTTGCGACGCGTTACCCACGTTTCTGATCTTTGTCTTCCTGGTCCATCGTCGCGAACGCAGGTCGAGCGGCCTCACGCGACTGGTCTGCTGGGTCATGGTCCTGGCCCAATTGGCCTCGTTCAAGCGGGTCTCGCGGCCGGACCACGTGCCGTTGGTCCATCTCACGACGGCCGTCTTGATCTTCGCGTTCGTTCATCTCCTCGCCGACGGTCGCGAACGTGTCAGCGCGTGGCGAGACCGATTCGCCAAGTTTTGGCGGGGGCCGGTGGGGGCTACCTTCGCGACCACGGCCCTCTGTTGGGGGTTCACCCTGGCCGAGCCACTCGACCCGTTCTATGTGCGCGATCGATATTTCGCCGCCTGGCGCCGCGACGAGAGCTTCGTTTCGGTCCCCACGCGGGAGGTCCTGGATCGGCTCAAGGCCCGCTTGGGCAGCGGCGACACCTTCTTCACGCTGACGTCGGAGGGCGTGTGGTACTTCCTTCTGGACAGGCCCGCGCCCGGAAGACACCACGTTCTTCACTACGCCAAGCCCGAAGCCGCCCAGAACGAGATCATCGCCGGGCTCGAGGCCCGAAGGCCCCGAGTCATCCTCGCGCCTCGCGGGTTCCCGAACAACGAGACGCGGGACCTCGGCGGCGCGCCGGAACGCGACGCTTATCGCATCTTATACGCATATGTCGATCGAAACTACGAAGAGGTCGAGGTGGTGGGTAAGTACAGCCTCCTGGCGCCGAGGTGAGGGGCCCGGCGGTCTTGGGGCCGAATCGCCGCCCGGCGGAAGGCCCACTCGATTGGGTCCTGGAAGGGCCGGCGCCGGCCCAGACCCACGTGAATGTTGGCCTCTGGCGGAGACACTCGTCCCGCGGGGGCCGAGTCCCGCCGACTGCGATTTCTTGCGACGTGTCCTTTGTCCATGTTCGCGTATTCCCTGGCCGACGCGTTTTTCCATCTCTCTCAGCGCTGATGGAAATCGTCGCAATTATCGGCGAAATCGATCGAAGCGGACGCAATCTCGCGGGGACACCCTAGGCCAATCGTCGGTTCGATCGTATAGTGTTAAGGACACGATGCGGGATTGACCGCGACAGGCGCGGACCGATCGTTGTCTGGGGACCGAAGGAAGGGGGCGTGCGTGTCGCGCGAGAATCCGTCGCAACCCTGGACGTACCACATGGAGGTCTCGCCGACGGGTCAGGGCCCTCAAGCGATGCCGGGTTCAAACGACCCGATTGTGCTGTTGAACGTCTTGGCGAACCTGCAATCGCAAACCCTGGAATTGCTCCGGCAAAGCCAGGAGATGCATCGGCAGTCGCTGGAACTCGCGCGCGAGGCCACCCAGGTTGCCCGCGACCAGCGGACCCGCCAAATCGCGGAACTCGAACGCTGGCAGCAAGCCCACGATCGAGTGATTGAGCCCTGCCGCGAGGCCCTCGGACAGCTCGAACAAGTCCACGCCGCGATGATGCGTGAGTTGACCGAGTATGTCGACGAACATCACGAGGACCTGATGGACGGCGAGTTCATCATGTCCGACTTCGTGGACAAGTTCGGCCCGCGGCTCGCCCACCTGAACACGATGCTGGCCGTCCTCAGGCCCATCGCCGCGGCGAACAAGAAAGCGGAGTCTTGAGGTCGCAACCTGATGTCCGTCGCGTCTCCTAAGAAGGTCCGGGTCGCCATCGTCGGGGCCGGGGCCGTCAGCGATTACCACCACGTCCCGGCGATCCGCCTTGACCCTCGCGCCGAACTGGCCGCGATTTGCGACGCGGATCGCGCCCTCTTGGTGCGCCGCCAGGCCGAATGGGGCGTTGAGAAAATCAGCGACGACCCGATCGGCCTCTGCGACGATCCCGAGATCGACGCCGTGGTGATCGCCACGCCCAACTTCACGCACGAAGACATCGCCGTGGCCGCCGCCAAGGCCGGCAAACATGTCATGTGCGAGAAGCCGCTGGCGCTCAACGCGGGGGAGGTCCGCGCCATGTACGAGGCGGCCCGCGACGCGGGCGTCGTCCACATGACGGCCTTCACTTATCGCTTCGCGCCGTCGATGATCTACCTGAGACACTTGCTGAAGTCAGGGAAGCTGGGCACTCCTCGGCACTTCCGTTCCCAGCGTTTCCTCGACTGGCCGGAAACCAGTTGGGGTTGGCGCCAATACAAGAACACGGCCGGCGCGGGTGACCTCTTCGACATGACGATCCACCGGATCGACTTCGCGATCGACCTCTTGGGGCCGATCACCCGCGTCTGTGGGGCCGTCGCCCGATTCGCGCCCCGCGACCAAACGACCGACGGACAACCCTGCCCGGCCTCGGAAGTGGACGACTGGTCGGCCATCCTCGGCGAGTTCGCCTGCGGCGCGACGGGGGTCTGGGAAGGGACGACGCTGGCGAAAGGTTACGGCCGTGACGGGTTCGGCCATGAATGGGCAGAGATCAACGGATCGGAGGGCTCGGCCGTGTATCGCCTTCACGAGCCGAACACGATCCTTCTCGGCAAGACGGGGCAGGACCTCGCGCCTGTGCTTGTTCCGCCCGAGTTCCTGAAACCGGCCGACAGCCCGCGCGACCCGTCCCAGGGCAAACCCGCAACGGTCTTTCGCTACGACCTGATGTGGGAGTTCGTCTCGGCAATCGTGTCGGGAAGGAAAGCAGTCCCGAGTTTCCTCGATGGCCTGAACGCCCAAATCGTGGCCGACGCGGTCCTTCGCTCCCACGCCGAGCGAATTTGGGTCGAAACGCCGTTGGCGCCTGCCTGAAAGGCTGAATTGGGAGGATCTTACTCCTTGACGGGTTGAAAGGGGCTTTCATGGCTCGGTCTAGAATCAGGCCGACTTGGCTCAAGGCAAGGTCATGATTCGCATGGACTCGGCCGGTCATTTCCCCAGCGACTTTGTTCTAGCCTCGCGCCGTGCGAAGACACCGGCTGAGTACGGGCTGATACCGCCGATCTCGTCCATGGCCCGCTCCCATCTCTCCTCCGGGCCGAAGAAGTCCAAGGCCTCGGCCAGCGCGACGTAGGCGTGGACACTGTTGCCACCCCCGTCCCGCAACACGTCTTCCACACGCGATTGAACGGCCAGTTTTGTCTTCGCGTGGATGACTTTCGCGTCCGGGTCTTCTCCGGGCAAGACGCGCAGCAGGGCGACCAACCCGCGGACCATGATCCAATGGTACACCGCTTTGGCGTTGTGCTGATCGGACCAACGCCCGTTGTCCATCAGGCCAGGCAGGACGCCGAGTCGGGCCATTCGGACGGCCCCGTCTCGGTACTTCCGCTCACCCGTCACTTCCGCCAGCTTGGCGAGCTGCCAGACCGAGAATGAGTTGTAGTTCCAGTTCGTCGAAAGTGGGAAGTCCAGCGCCCAGTCCCCCGCTTTGCGCGCCGCTTGCAAGAACCGCTCTTCCTTGAGGAGTTCATGGCCGTATGCGAGGGCAAACGAAGCGCACCCCGTGTCGAACTGGGCCCCATCCGCGGCGAGGTAGATGAGTCCCCCTTTGACCTTGTCCGGGTTTTCTTTCGCGACCTTGGCGGCGAGCTTCTGAAGGTGGGGTGGGGCGATCGGGTCGGCCGGATATGGGAAGTACCCTTCGTCCGCCTGCTTCGAGATCAAGTAGTCCAACTCAACGGCCGCTTGTTTGCGATATTCGGTCGCGTCCGGCAATTTGGCTTCCGCCATCGCCAGGAGACCAATCGCAAGATACGCCGAATTGCGCAGTTCCATCCGGTTGTTCTTCGCGTCGTTGCCACCACTGGCGATAGACCCCATGCGCGCGGTTAGCTTTTTGAAGTCCGCGGCCGACGGCCGCTGGGCCTTGGTGCCTGGCGAGGTCAGTGTCTCGGCGGTCTCCGGAACACCTGCGAACGGCCCAAGCGATTTTCGGACTTCCGCTTCGGCCGCAACGATGGAGTCCAGGTCAGCCTCCCGCATCGCGGCAGCCAAAGCCTGGCGAGCGACCCTGACATGCGCGATCTGCCCCGGATCGGTCGGCACTTGCCCCGGCTTCGGGTCGTCTCCCCCAAGCGCGTGTGAGCCCGAAGAGCTCAAACTCGATAGGACCAGTAACCAGTACAGCGTCATTCTGGACCTCCGCATTCATCACCGAATGACACAACAACGTCGGAAGAAGCTATGACGTCCCGATAGCACCGAGGGCGGGACCTGCCTCGATCGAGTATGCGTGTGGTGTGATCAGATTGCCAATGCTGGGCGATTTCACACTCGCGGCCTCTCCTCCGCGCGGCGAAAAACGATGTGCTCGACATGCTGACCATTCTACGGCGGCCCGAGTTCCGTCGTGGGTATCCTGTCAGCGCCCTGGCCGGTGGTCTTCGATTTGACCTGGGTAAATGCGAGGTGTGGGTCCATCACCGACGCTTTTCTTGCACCATTATCGACATGAAGGCCCGATCTCTGTGCGCGCCGACCGTCGATTTCGGGGTGTTTTTGGGGACTTCCAGAGCGACCACGCTGTCACAAGGACGGGAAGATTAGCCTCGTCGGTGAGTGCGACCCACGCCGTGACGTCCTTCGACAGCCAGTCACGGGTCGCGGAAGACGGACTTGGAGGTCCAGCCCTGCGAGCCCCAATCCACCATGGTTCGGCGGCGACGCACATGATGCATTAAAAAATTATTGATCAATTCACATAATTAGATTTTCTGAACCGCTTGGCCTTTTTTCGCCGGTCGTCGAGTGTCGCCGCTGAGACCCCTCGCCGAACCACGTCGAGGTTCGGCGGAGATCTGCGCGCGTGGTGCAGTAACGCCTTGACCGCCTCCTTTTGCGGCCCGCTGTAGTCCCCGCCCTCGGCCAGCACCCGCACCAGCGCAGGGACCGCGAGCCCGATGTTTTGCATCGACCGCGACAAACTGGGCCGGCGTCAAGGGCGCGGCCTCTTGGACGCATTCGTACTTGTCCACCAGGAGGACCCGCAACGCTTTCAGGTGCCGCGGCCAATCGAACCGGCGGATGGGCCATTCCTCGTGGCGAACGCGTCCATTCGCCGGACCTCGAGGACCGGTTCACTGAGCAAGGCCAGCAGGTGTTCGGCCGCCAACCCCATTTCCACTCCCCAATCGCACTGGCCCTGGAACTCCGAACAAGCCTTGATTCGTACCTCCGGCTCGGGACGGATGGCCCCCTCAACCGCCAGTGCCGTGATCCCCGGCCCCATCGCCGGGTCATCTCCCGGCTCGCCCGGAAGGCAGTTCAGGACGGACTTTTTGACCTCGGCATCGTCTGCCGCGAAGAGTTCCTGAATTGTCGACAGGTCGCCTTTGGAACGCCAATGATCGGCAATTAGTACTGCGATCCCATCGCGCTCCCGGCCGGAGAGCTTCGAAATCCCCCACTTCAGGACGAGCACGACCTGGTCGGACGTGTCCGTGTCAAGCAAGCGGCGTATGGGGTCAAGTCCCTCGACGCAACTCAAGCTCGCGTCGAAGTGGACGAGCTACAGCAGCCAGTCCATGACGACCCCCGTCGTCATCGTCTAACCTCTCAGAACCCAAAGCATGCCGCCGAACGATCAAGCTCATGAACCGGCTCAGGCGGGAGGGGCCCAGAGACATGAGAAACCAACCGCCGCGTGACCGGTCTGCGTTGGTGCCTGGATCGACTCCCCATCTCATGTGTCGTACTCGCCGCTTGACCAAGGCGGCCAGAAACACATGTAGTTTCCGGGCTCG
>CALLYK010000357.1 GCA_937858365.1 uncultured Isosphaeraceae bacterium
CGCGCGTGAGGGGCGGCATGTTCCGGGGCCGTCAGGCCCAAGAGGGCCGACGGCCCCGGAACACGCTGGATACCCACGAAATGAGATCGCGTCGCTCGAACCCGGGGGTTGCGCCACGCTCCACGCCCGGCTACCGACGGTGGCCCCTCCGGGGCCCCGGAGCACTCGCCTTTCCGCGGGGCCCCACTGGTCGTGCCCAACCCAATCGTGGACCGCCCTAGCTCAAAATCTCGAGCTTGGGCAACTTCGGCGACTTCAGGTTCCGCAGGCTGATCTGCGCCGCCAATTGCTCGACCACGTGGCGCACATACGGACGCGATGGGGCGTCCTCGTCGAGTACCCGACTCAATTCGCCGACGTCCCCTCGCTCGCGGATGCGCACCTGAAGGGGGACCTCGCCCAAGAACGGCACTTCCTGCCTTTCCGCCATTCGGCGCGCCCCTCCTTCGCCGAAGAGGAACTGCCTTGAGCCGTCCGGCAACTCGAAGAAACTCATGTTCTCGATCACGCCCAGGATCGAGACCTTCAGTTGGCGGAACATCGCCAGGGCCCGCACCGCGTCGGCCAGGGCCACTTCCTGCGGCGTGCAGACCACCACCGCGCCCGTCAGCGGGAGCGTTTGCGAGAGCGTCAGGGGCACGTCCCCCGTGCCGGGAGGCAGGTCGATGATCAGGTAATCCAGGTCGCCCCAATCCACCTGGCGGAGGAACTGCTGCATGATCCCGTGCAGCATCGGCCCGCGCATGATCACGGCCCGTTCCGGCTCCACGAGGAAACCCATCGACATCACTTTCAACCCCTGAGTCACCAGGGGTTGGATGCGTTCGCCGCGCGCCATCGGTCGATCGTGAACGCCCACGAGCGTCGGGATCGACGGCCCGTAGACGTCCGCGTCCATCAGGCCGACCTTGGCGCCATAGGACTTCAAGCCGAACGCGATCGAGGCGGCCATCGTCGATTTGCCGACGCCCCCTTTTCCCGAACCGACGGCCAGGACGTTCTTGACCCCCGGGATGTCGCCCGACTCGAAGTTGGCCTTGCCGCGGACCTCGGCGCTCATCGTGATCGTGAGCTTCCAGGCTGCCCCGAGCCGGCTTTCCAAGGCCCCTCGGACCTCGCGTTCGATCTGCCCTTTGAGCGGGCAGGCGGGCGTCGTGAGGTTCACCGTCAAGGCGATGGTCCCTTCGCCGATTCGGACGTCCTTCACCATCCCCAGGTCCACGAGGTCGCGATGAAGCTCCGGGTCCTTGACCCCCTTCAACGCGGCCAGAACGTCGGCCTCGGTCAGCATCGCGCGGTCCTTTCCCAACATGCGTTGTGTCTCATCGTTGCTTGCGGTCTTTCCCAGGGGCCGATCAGGCGTCGGGCAGCCAGGCTTCCCAGCAGTCCGGGTCGGGCGGGACCCGAGGGGCCCAGCCTTCGGCGTCGGTCGCCCGACTCGCCAGACCAATCCACCGGTCCACCAACGTGGCCACCTCGGGAGGCGACGGATGTCCGGAAAGGGTCAGGGTCGCCCCCAGCTCTCGGGCCAAGGCCGGCACGCCCGGACGCTCACGCCGGTCGATCGCCAGCAGTAGCGCGAACGGACTGAGGGCCGTGACGCGCGCGATTTCCGCCAGGCCGTCACGAAGACGGTCCCCCAGGTCGAGCACCACGATGGGTCGCGCCGACCCGGCCAGGGCACGCTCCAGGTCGGCCGTGGATCGTGTCTCCAGCCAGCGGACGGGCCGATGTCCCAACCGGGCCCGCAACTGCTGGTTCCAGTGGCCGATTCGCTCGTGGATGATCAGCAAGACGCGCGACATGGACCAAGACGACTCGACGACGGACGCGGACCCATTCTTCCCAGTTCGTCATTGTATCCCAACGGGCCCCGGCGGGCGAGCGTCCGACAAGGACGCCGCCTGGTAGAATGGCGGTTTTCCACGCACGCGGGATGGACCACGACGATGCCTCCGATCGGCGAGACGGGCCCCGAGGTGGTCTTGGCGACAGTTGGTTCCCTGGGCGACTTGCACCCGTACATCGCGATCGCCCTGGGACTGAAGGAGCGCGGCTACGTACCCATCATCGCCACCAGCGAGCTGCACCGCGCGCGCATTGAGCGTCTCGGTTTGGCCTTTCATCCGATGCGCCCTCATCTCCTGGAATTCGAGCGGGACCCGGAGGTGTTCAAGCGCTTCATGGACCCGCGTTTTGGGACCGAGATCATCCTGCGCGAGCTGTTCATTCCCTCGGTCCGGGAGAGCTACGAGGACCTCTTGAAGGTCGTCGCCGGCGCCGAGCTGTTGCTCACGCACTCGGTCGTCTTCGCGGGCCCGCTGATCGCGGAGAAGGTCGGTGTTCCCTGGCTTTCGGCCGTTGTACAACCGTTGGCGATCCTCTCCAAGCACGAGGGGTTCGTCCCACCGCAGTTGCCCGCGTTTCGTCATGTCTTGCCTCTTTGGCCTCTCGTGCAAGGCCCGATCGTGCGGGAGGGCCGCCGAAGGCTGCTCAAGTGGTTCGGCCCGATCGCCGACTTTCGTCGCGAGCTGGGGCTTGGGCCCGGACCTCATCCAATGTTCGAGGGGACCTACGCCCCCGATGGGCTGCTCGTGCTCTTTTCGGAGGTCTTCGCCCGCGAACAGCCGGATTGGCCCGAACAGGCGATCGTGACCGGCTTTCCCTTTTTCGACGACGCCTTCGCGGAAGGGGCCCCCGCCGACGTCGCGCGCTTCCTCGACGCGGGCGAGCCGCCGATCGTCTTCACCCTGGGGTCATCGGCCGTCTTCGACGCCGGCGACTTCTATCAAGAGAGTCTATCGGCGGCGCGCCTTCTGGGACGAAGGGCCCTTCTCTTGATCGGCACCGACGAACGGAACCGTCTGGAAGGACTTGGTCCCGACGCCTTCGCGGCCCCTTACGCGCCGCATTCGTCCGTCTTCCCGCGTGCCGCTGTGAACGTGCATCAGGGAGGCGTGGGCACGACCGCGCAGGCCTTGCGCGCGGGTCGGCCGATGCTGGTCGTCCCCTGGTCGCATGACCAGTTTGACAACGCCGAGCGTGTCAAGAGGCTGGGAGTGGGAGGCGTGCTCTACCGGCGTCGCTACAAGGCCCAGCATGTGGCCAGGGCCCTGCGCCGACTGCTGGAAGACGAAACGGTCGCGCGCCGGGCCCATGGCGTGGGCGAACGTGTACGCGGCGAAGACGGCGTGAAGGCCGCCTGCGACGCCATCGAGGCGCGGATCAACAAGGGACGCCGCGTTTGACCCACTTCACGGGTCCACGCGCAGGGTGGCGCTGATTTCCAGCGGGACCTCGCCGGGTAGGTCGGTCACCACGCGGAAGACCTGACGCACGTCCCCCAAGGTCGTGTTGGGGCCCGTCTTGTACGTGAGGTTGATCAGGTGGACCGCCTTGGCGCTTGGCTCGAACTCGTCGAGCGCGAAGCCGTTCCCCTGTCCTTCCAGGGCCACGATCTGAAACGGTTTGCTCGCCCGTACGAGGTATCGACCTTGGGCGTGTCCGTTGTTGGCGATCCGGCCCAGAGGCAACATCACCGGCGATGCCGAAAGGTCACCCAGCACCTGTCCCGTCACCAGGATCGGCACGACGGGCGCCTCGCTGTCGTTGGTCATGACCCGCACCTCGTCGCGAATCAGGCCGGCGGGCGCCGTCGGCTTGAGCTTCATCGTGAGGCGGTATTGCACGTTCTTCGCGTCGCGCGCCGTCTCGTCCAGCCAGGCGTCGATGACCTTGCTCGCCGAGACCATCTTCTCGACCCGCCATTGCGGCGCTCCGAGACGATCGATGGTCAGGGTCCTGGTCATCTCCTGGCCCTTGGCGAGCGTGCCGAAGTCGATCGTGCCGGGGTTGAGCACCACGTCGCTCAGGATCGTGCTGGAAACCGCCAAGCCCACTTCTTCTTGCTTGCCCGACGCGGTGACGAGCATGACGAAAAGGGTCGTCGCCTTGCGGCCGACGAAGCTGGTCGTGTCCATCGCGGCCTCGATGACGGCTTGACCTCCAGGAGGCACCGTCGAGACGTTGGCGCGGCCGCTCGTGCAGCCGCACGAGGCCCTCAGATTGATGATGGAAACCGGCTCGGCCAGACGGTTCCTCAAGACGAAAGGATAACGCACCGTGGCGCCCCGGGGCACGGGACCGAACTCGTGCGTGCGTTCGGTGAAGAGGGCCGCCGCCCACGACGGGTCGTTCCGTCCGCGACCGTCGGGCGCGCTCGCCATCAAGGCCGCCAAGGTCCCAAACATCAAGACTCCGCGCAATCCCGCGTTCATGACGGCCTCCAGCCGGCGCGCGATGACCCCCATGTCGAGACTTATCGTCAGTCCCGCCATGCCCCCTTCAATCGGGACGGCCAGGGCAGTCTGTGAAGGCCCCCGCAACGTGTCGATCCCGGGCGACGGACTGCGAAAAAGACATCTCGGAGACGGCGAGAACGCTATCTTTTCGGGGGCGCACCAAGCACGAAACGAAGGAATTCATCGGAACTTCATAAGCAATGTGATGCGCCTTCGGTAACACAGGAAAAAAATGGTCTGCGAACCTTGACGCGGTACGGCGTGTGGCTATGGTTGTCTTACCGGCCCGATATTAGGGCCCATTGGGGACGCGGCGTATCGGGGCTTCTCTCCACGCGCCGTCCGCGATGTCGCGATCACGAGCTTCCTCCTTTCGTTGGAGTGTCACGACCATGACCATGCCCAATTGGCTCCGCCCTTCCGCTTGGCACCTCGCGGTCCTTGGCGCCGCGGTGATCGGGGTTACCTATTTCCAGCTCTCGCGCCACGAACTCGAACCGATGGCCGACGACCCTTACAATCGGGCCCGAGTCGAGAGCTTCGACTACACGCGGTTCAACACGCCCGAGGGGCCCGAGCACCACGACCTTGAGACGACCGGCCTGCCAGTGGCCACGCCCGAGCGCTTCTGATTGCGGACGATCACGCGCGTGGGAAATTCCCAATCCGCACGTGAGCATGCAAACCAGCGAAACACGCCTGCCGTCGGCCTGAAGCCTCGCCACTCGCACCAATGCGGGGGCCCTTCAGGCCGGTTCGTTGCTGCCGCGCACACCGCGTGATCGGCCCTCATGGGACACGCCTGGGCTTGACCGCGATTGGCGAATGGTTGCTCGTCCGGTTATCCTCGATCGTGGACCATGCGACACGACGAGGAGCGGCACGGTGGATTGGCACGCGACAACGATACTGATGGTCCGGCGCGACGGCAGGGTGGCCCTCGGTGGTGATGGGCAAGTGACCTTGGGCGCGACCGTGATGAAGGCGGACGCCGTGAAGGTCCGCCGTTTGGTCGAAGGGAAGGTCCTCGCCGGTTTCGCGGGCAGCGCGGCCGACGGCTTCGCCCTCTTGGAGCGGTTTGAAGCCAAGATCAAGGACCATCCCCAGAACCTCCTGCGGGCCGCGACCGAACTGGCCAAGCAATGGCGGACCGACCGGGCCTTACGCCGGCTCGAAGCATTGCTCATCGTGGCCGACGAGCGGCATGGCCTGCTCATCAGCGGTTCGGGAGATGTGATCCAACCGACCGACGGCTTGCTCTCGGCCGGGTCGGGCGGGCCCTACGCTCTGGCGGCTGCCCGGGCCTTGCTGGCCCACACCAACCTGCCCGCCGCGTCGATCGTGCGCGAGTCCCTCAAGATCGCCGCGGGCATCGACATTTACACCAACGAACACGTGACGGTGGAGGAACTGCCGTGAGCGACCTCACCCCCCGGCAGATCGTCGCCGAACTCGATCGCGACATTGTCGGCCAGACCGACGCCAAGAAGGCCGTCGCGCTCGCCTTGCGCAATCGCTGGCGAAGGCGGCGGTTATCGGAAGAGATGCGGACCCAGGTCATCCCCAAGAACATTTTGCTGATCGGTCCCACCGGCGTTGGCAAGACCGAGATCGCGCGCCGGCTCGCCAAGCTGGTCGGGGCGCCGTTCATCAAGGTCGAGGCGACCAAGTACACCGAGGTCGGTTATGTGGGCCGCGACGTCGAGGGGATGGTCCGCGACCTGGTCGAAGCAGCCATCATGCTCGTGAAGGCCGGCGAACAAGAGCGCGTCGCCGACCTGGCCCGCGAACGGACCGAAGAGCGGCTCCTCGATTTGCTCTTGCCCACACCGGAGTCTTCGGCCCCGAGCAAGTGGGGGTTCGGTCGCGACGATGACGAGGCCCCGGAAGTCTCGGAACGACGGCAACGCTCTCGCGACAAGATGAAGGCCCGACTCCACGCAGGTGACCTGGAGGACCACGAAGTCGAAGTGACGATCCCCGGCCGGGCCACCGCCCCCGTCTCGATCCTGGGGGCGGCCAATATGGAACAGATGGAGATGGACCTCCAAAACATGTTCGAGAAGATCATGCCCAAGCCGACCCAGACCCGAAAAATGAAAGTCCGCGAGGCCCGGCCCATCCTGACGCGCGTCGAGACCGAAGGGCTGATCGACGCCGAGAAAGTGACGCAGCAGGCCGTCCAACTCGCCCAGGAGTCGGGCATCATCTTCATCGACGAACTCGACAAAGTGGCCGGCGAGGACGGCGGTGGCGGCAAGGGGCCCGACGTCTCGCGACAAGGCGTCCAGCGCGACCTCTTGCCGATCGTCGAAGGGACCACGGTCAACACCAAGCACGGCCCGGTCAAGACCGATTACGTCTTGTTCATCGCGGCCGGCGCCTTCCATCGGGCCAAGCCGTCGGACCTCATGCCCGAGCTCCAAGGTCGCTTCCCGATCCGGGTGGAACTGAACGACCTGAAGCGGGACGATTTCGTTCGCATCCTCCGCGAGCCTCGCGCCTCACTCCTCAAACAGTACCAGGCCCTCCTGGCGACCGAGGGGCTGGACGTCGAGTTCACCGACGACGCGATCGAGACGATGGCCGACCTGGCGTTTCAAGTCAACCAATCGACCCAGAACATCGGCGCGCGCCGGTTGCACACGATCCTGGAACGGGTCGTCGAGGACATCAGCTTCGAGGCGCCGGAACGGGAGGAGAAGGCCGTCACGATCGACGCGGCCCTGGTGCGTGGACGCCTTGATGCCCTGGCCAAGGATGAAGACTTGAGCCAGTTCATTCTCTAGAAACCCAAAGGAGACGTGATGGCCCAGTCAGAACCGGTCGCCTTACTCAACATCTTCGAGGTCCAGGAAGGTGACCGCGTGCGGCACGTGATCGGCTTTCAAGACGCGATGCTGGCCGGGGCCCGCGGTTTGACCTCCCACGCGATGGTGGGCGAATACACCCCCGGCGCGAACGGCGAATTCGACCCAGCCACGTTCCGCGTGAACCAGGAGTTCATCGTCGCATTCGTCGCTTATATGAACAAGCGTGCCCAGGAGAGCGACGAGTTCGTCGAGTCGGCCCTTCAGCGGCCCGGCGAACCGCTCTACGTGATCGACCCGCGCTTCAGCGGTCAGGCCGACGACGAACCCGTGTCCGCCGACATCCTGGGTTGGTACGCCGTGGACGCGGCCGGTGCCGTCGTGCCCAATTCGTTCACATACAACAGCCAACACGCCTGGTTCAGCATGGGGTCCGGTGCCTCGGGGGTCTTCCACGACCGCAACTTCTACGCGGCCCTGCACCCAGCGTACAAGGCGGGGGCCGTCCAGATCTTCCACCACGGCGACCCGGAAACCTGATCGAATGGAAGGGCCCTCGTCCTTCGATCGGACCAACGAAGGGGCGCCTCGGGCCCGCCCAAGGACCATCCGGTTGACCCGCCGTTCCTGGCGGGGCGGGCGTTCATGCGGTCCCCGATGAGGTGGACCAGGGCGCGAACACCATCGGGACCGTCTGAACGCGACACGACGAACGGTCCGGCCCCGAGCGTGATCAACGTGATCATGAGACCGCCGAGCGTGTTGAGTTCAAGCTCGTATTCACGAGAGCGCGATCGCGCTCATTTCAAGGACTTCACAAACGATTCAAACTGGTCCAGAAGACCATTCGTACCCGCCGTGCGCGCCTCGGACCGCGCGCGACCATCCAGCGGCCCCGCCCGGGGCGGGCCGCTGGGTTGGTCGACTTCTTGTGCGTTATGGATGCCCCAAAGTGGGCTCGGCGGGTATGGTCGATTAGCCGCGGTCGGAGCCCGAACGTCCCTCGCTTCGCCCGGAGGGGCGTGAGGACGAATTCGCGTAGATGGAACTCATCAGGCCCAGCAAGGCGGAACGTCGGCCCGACCGGCTCGCCGCCGTGCCACGCCGAATCCGCGCCACCGCGCCGGCCCACTCAAAGTTCGACGACGAGGGAGTGGGCTTCTTGGAATTCGAAACGCTCATCAATCCGAGACCCCCAGAAGAAGGGTGGCGGGTCGCACGACGCACCCAGCCACTTCGTTCCCCATCCGTGGCCATCCTCACATGTCCGTTCGTCCAACCACCGCGGCGTCCTTCCACCGTGGTTGGCCGACCCGCGTCCCACCCGAGACGCGAGGGACTGCCACGACCAAGCCGAGACGACCCAACGGTCCAACCGCCAAGGCCGACCCAAGCCAAGGAACGGGAAGCAAGTCCCCGTATATCGGACATAATTGACCGACGACATGAGCCGAAGCCGCCTTCGACACCCAAGCACCACCTTTTCAATACGAAAAGGAGCGCGAGGGGACGTGCTTACAAAGCGGTACGGCGCACGTGGACGGGGACTCTCAAAATCTACGAAAGAACGGACCCTTTGGCAAGGAGTCTCCACCAAATGACCGAAATTTCCTTCGCCCTCACGGCGTGACGTCGCCCGGCCCCGTCACGCTCCCGAGAAGCACCCAAACCGTGCTGATTCCATTGAACGTCGCATGCAGGGCGACCGGGGCGACCAGACTGCCCGTCCGCTCGTAAAGCCAGCCCAAGGCCAACCCCAACACCAAGAGCGGCACGGGTGCCGGCCAGTTCTCAACGTGGATCGCCGCCCAAAATAATGCACTGAACACGCAGGGTCTCCAGTCCCACCATGTCCCGCGACTTGCCGTCGTCTCGCACTCTCCTGAAGACCCCTCAAACAAGCGTGCTTGCCCCGCCATGAAAATACCACGAAAAAGGAGTTCCTCGACCAAGGGGGCCGAGACCACGGCCGAGAAGGTCCCCAAAGCGGTCGTCGTCCAGGGGAGATCGGCGCGGAGAAGGCCCTCCATCGCGTGAGTGTTCTTCTGGAAGACTTGAAGAGTCAGCCAGTAGCAGGCGTAAACGGCGGGCAGCGTCAACCAACATCCCAGATAACCTCGGAGCAGATTGGCCCCGACTTGATCGGTCACAAGCCCGAAGTCACGTGGTCGAGCGCCGCTGGTCTGAGCCAGGACCCAGGGCACGACAATCAAGACCAGCGCGTTGCCGGCCAGGGTCAGCAGGACCATTTCCAGCGGGCTGAGGGTCGCGGGCGTCCCATCGGGGTTGGCGGGGGCCTTCCTCAGCCAGACGAAACCGACCACCACGACCCTTTGAAGGAGCATCCAGAGGAAGATCGCGAGGAAGGTCAGTCCCATTCCCCAGGGAACGCGGGGCGTGCCCACGTTGGGCAGGACGGGTCGATGCCGGACCAGGCGGCCGACCACGAACGCGAGCGCCGTCGCCGTCGAGGCCAGCGCCACGACCAGAAAGACGAGGGTTGCCGGGGCGCGAAGGAGGTTTTCGATCGTCCGCATTCGGCCGTCCCCTCGGTTTCTGACCTTGGCTCATGGTAGCCGGCCCGGCACAATCGGGGTAGGGCGGGGCCGACCCGCCACCCATCCTTCGCGTCCCTGGCGGAAATGAGATGTCGATGCGGCCGGTCGCCGAACAGTGGGATGTCCTCAAGCGCGGGGTTGACGCGATCGTCCCCGAGGCCGAGTTCCTCCAAAAGTTGGAACGCTCCGTGAAGACAGGCACGCCCCTGCGCGTGAAGTATGGCATCGACCCGACCGGCATCGACGTCCACCTCGGGCACACGGTCCCACTACGCAAGCTCCGCCAATTTCAAGACCTGGGCCACACCGCGATCATCATCATCGGCAATTACACGGCCCTGGTGGGTGACCCCTCCGGCCGCGACGAGACCCGTGCATCGCTCACGCAGGCCCAGGTGGAGGCCAACGCGGTCGATTACTTGCGTCAGGTCGGACGGATCATCGACCTGGAACGCGCGGAGGTCCACCGCAACGGCGATTGGTTCGGCAACTGGTCCTTCCTCGAGGTTCTGGACCTCATGCGTCGCATGACCCTGGGGCAAATCTCGGCGCGCGACGACTTCGCGAAACGGATCGCCGCGGGGCGTCCCGTTTATCTTCACGAATGTCTTTATCCGTTGATGCAAGGATGGGACTCGGTCGAGATTCGGGCCGACGTGGAACTCGGCGGCACCGAGCAGCTTTTCAGCCTGCTGGTGGCCCGCGACCTTCAGCAGGAGCGGGGGCAATCGCCACAAGTGGCGATGACCATGCCGATCCTGGTCGGCACCGACGGCACGCGCCGGATGGGCAAGAGCCTGGGGAACTACATCGGTGTGGCCGAGTCGGCCGAGCAGCAGTTCGGCAAGGTGATGAGCATTCCCGATGGACCCATGCGCCAGTATTTCACCCTGCTGACCGACTTGCCCACCGCCGAGGTCGAGCGCGTGCTCGGACCATCGGTCAACCCGCGCGACGCCAAGGAGGCGTTGGGCCGGGCCATTGTGGAGCAGTATCACGGCGCCGACGCGGCCGAACGGGCCGCGGGCGAGTTTCGCCGTCGGGCCCGGGGCGACGACCCGGACGATGTCCCCGTGGTCGAGATTTCCCGCGAAGAACAAGACGCGGATGGCCGAATCGTCGCGCCGACGTTACTCGTCCTGGCCGGCTTGGAGACGAGCAAGTCGAACGCGCGGCGTGTGATCGAACAAGGGGGCTTCAACCACGGTCCCGATCGTGAAGGCGTGACCGACCCGAAGTCGGCCCTGCTCGTGTATGATGGCATGGTCCTGCGCGTCGGCAAGCGTAAGGTCGTCCAGGTCAAGCTCACGTGAATCCAGGGGCGGCGCGGGGCATCGCGGTCGCGGACTCGCCGCTCGTTCGTCTTGGGGGACCCTCTTGATGGCTCGTCATGGTTTCGCGATTGTCGGTTGTGGCATGATCGCCGAGTTCCACACCAAGGCGATCAACGAGATCGCCGGGTCGGAAGTGCTGGCCGTTTTCGACAAGAACGCCGAGCGCGCGGCGAAGATCGCCTCGATGACGGCGGGGGCCAAGGTGTACGACGACCTGGACGCGATGCTCGGGCATCCGGGCGTGGACGTCGTCTGCGTTTGCACGCCCAGCGGCGCCCACCAAGGGCCGGCCGTGGCGGCGGCCAACGCGGGAAAACATGTCGTCGTCGAGAAGCCGTTGGAAGTTACCTTGCCGCGTTGCGACGCGATCATCGACGCCTGCGACCGCGCCGGCACGCGCCTCTGCGCGATTTTTCCGTCCCGCTTCACCAAGGCGAACCAGGAGCTGAAGGTGGCCATCGATACCGGCCGCTTCGGCAGGCTCACCCTGGGCGACACCTATATCAAGTGGTGGCGCACGCAGGACTATTATGATTCCGGCGGCTGGCGCGGGACCTGGGAACTCGATGGCGGCGGTGCCTTGATGAACCAGGCGATCCACAACGTGGACCTGCTGCAATGGCTGATGGGGGAGGTCGCGAGCGTTTACGCCCTGACCGGCACCCTGGCCCACACACGGATCGAAGTGGAGGACACGGCCGTCGCCGCGCTTCGGTTCAAGAACGGCGCTTTGGGCGTGATCGAGGCCGCGACGAGCGCCTATCCGGGAATCCTGAAGCGGACCGAAATCCACGGCGATCGCGGTTCGGCCCGCGTCGACCAAGACGACATCACGCTTTGGGAGTTTCAAGAGAAGGTCCCCTCCGACCAGCACGTGTACGCGGCGATGGCCCACCAATCGGGCCACAAGGCGGGGGCGAGCGACCCGCGCGGCATCACCCACATCGGTCACAAGGACCAACTGACCGACTTCCTCGAGGCGATCGACGAAGGCCGGGCGCCGTTCGTGGATGGTCGCGACGGGCGGAAGTCGGTCGAGATCATCCGGGCGATCTACCGGTCGGCCAAGATCGGCGCGCCCGTGACGCTGCCCCACCACGACGACGGCCAGTACGGCCCTTGATTCCAGGCCATTCGTGATCGAAGGAGTGGTCATGAAGAAGAAGCGCAACCCGGTCCTCGATTATTCCGTGTACCTTCTGGTCCGTGTCTTGGTGGGGGTCGCGCAGGCCCTGCCGATCGAACTCTGCTACGCGATGTCGCGTTTTCTCGCCGGCCTTGTCCATCACCTGGACAAGCGCCATCGTCTCGTCGCCCTGGACAACCTCAAGCATGCCTTCGGCGAAGAGCTGGACGACACCCAACGCGCACGGATCGTGCGCGGAGTTTATGAGCATTTTTTCATGCTCGTGGTGGAGCTCATCCACATTCCGCGGCAACTCTCGCGGACGACCTGGCGCCGGCACATCCTGCTGACCGGGCAGGAAGAGGTGATTGAGCGCTTGCTCGACGGCGGGCCGGTGATCATGCTCAGTCCGCACTTCGGCAACTGGGAGATGGCCGGTTATCTCTTCGGGGTCTTCGGTTTTCCGCCCACGTCGGTCGCTCGGACGCTCGACAACCCCCATCTCGACCGCTATCTCCGGGCCTTCCGCGAGCGCACGGGCCAGAAGCTCGTGGCCAAGAAGGGGGGCTACGACGAGATGCTCGAGGTCCTCAAGGGGGGCGGCGTGCTCTCGTTCCTGGCCGATCAAGACGCCGGTCAAAACGGCCTCTATGTCAAGTTCTTCGGGCGGCCCGCGTCCACGCACAAGGCCATCGCCATTCTCGCGATCGAGTACAAGGCCCCCGTGGTGGTCGGCTCGGCCCGACGGATCGGGCCCGGCTTCCGCTACGAAGTGGCCTGCGACCGGATCATCGACCCGCGCGAATGGGAGGGCCGGCGCGACGACGTCGAGTGGCTCACGCAAGAGTACACCAGCGCCCTGGAAGCGGCCGTGCGTCGGGCGCCCGAGCAGTATCTTTGGCTCCACCGGCGCTGGAAGCATCAGCCCAAGCCGCGCGTGCGCAAGCGCAAACCAGGGCAGGTGACCGAGGAGAAGGCCCCGGGTACGGTCGCGACGGACTGAATCGGTTCGGTTGGACGGTCACGCCTCGACCCACTCGCGCCGAGTATCGACCCCATCAACGCAAAGGCCCCGATGGCGAACCATCGGGGCCTTCGACTTGCTTGATTGGACCGACGAGGGTCGTTGGTCAGTTGATCCGCATGGTGTAGGACCCGCCGGCGGCGCCGTCGCGGTTGCCGTCGAGGGCCAGGCCGGAGCTGTCGCGTACCGTGTCGCGGACGACCAGGCGGAGCGGGCCGGCCGGGACGCCCGTCCGAGCGGTCGTGACCAGGGTCGCGGTGCGGTTGCCCGCGTTGTAGACCACCTGCCGGAGCGAGACCTGACGGTCAAAGACGACCTTGCCGTTGCGGAGGCGACGGCCGACGAAGAGCTGGTAGGCCCCCGTGTTGCTGACCGAGCCGCCGTCCATCCCCTCGTTGAACGTGATCGCCAGACCGGCTTGCGAGACCCGTCGGCCGCTGATCGTGGTGACGACCGACTTGCGACGGACCCCCACGACGACCGGCGGGTTGTTGCTCGGCGGCGGGCCGACGATCGGGTTCGGGTCGAGCCGGAAGGTGTCGCCGAAGCCGTCCAGGGGCGTTCCGTAGGCGTCGGTGACGGTGCCGGTCGGGATCGACATGTTGACCTGACCGGGCACGAACGAGCCGGACAGGTTGAAGACGGCCGTGAAGTTGTCGCGCCACGTGATCGACGTCGCGCGGGCCGGGTTGACCGGGTCCACGCCGGTGCCGCTGAAGACCAGGTCGCCGGGGACGACCGAGGCCCTATCGACGTTCCGCGAGAAGGAGACGACGACCTGGTTGGGGGCCCCTTGCGAGAGCGTCCCCAGGCTGATGCCGGCGGCCCTGGGCGAGCCGTCGGGCGAGATGGACGAGGTGATCACGCGGAACTGCCCGCCCAGCGCTTGTCCGCCGCTGCCTTGATACTCGAAGGCGCCCAGGTCGGCGGGGCCGCGGCCCGCGAAGCCCTGGCCCGGGATGTCGACCCGGCCACGACCGAGGAAGTCGGTCGGCGGGGCGAGCGAGGCGATGGCGTTGTCAATCGCGGCCGAGCCCAGCCTCAAGTTGAAGTTGCTGTCGGTGTAGAAGAAGCCGGGGCCGTCGAAGGCGGGACGCGGGTCGCGGGTGTTGACGAACTTCGGGTCGCCCACGAAGTTGCCCTGGGAGTCGGGGACCGGGCCCAGCGCGGCCGGGTCGAAGCTCCCCCCCACGCCCACCACGTCGTCCGTGTAGCTCGTCTGCGACGGGCCGTTCTCCCAGAAGAGGTTGTAGCGAAGCTGGGTGAGGCCGGGGGCGGTCGCCTGCACGGCCGCGCCGGCCGGGCTGGCCGCGCGATCGTTGTTGTAGGCGAAGATGTTGTTGGCGATGTCGGCGGCGACCAACGTGCTGGGAGTCACGAGGACGCCCGTCGTGTTGAACAAGATCGTGTTGTTGTAGATCGTGGTCGGCGAGACGGTCCGGTAGCTCGTCGCCCCCGAGTCGTTGACGGCGATGCCCGTGAGGTTGCCGACCACCACGTTGCTCTGGAGCCTCGGGCCGGCCGTGTTCGGGCCGCTGACGCTCACCGAGATCGCCGTGCCCGCGTTGATGAAGTAGTTGCCGTCGATCAGGACGTCGGAGTTCGACAGCGAGAGACCGATCGAGGCCGGGTTGATCGGCCCGGTGGCGAGGTTGCCCACAAGGGCGTTGGCGATCGTGAAGCCGGACAACTCCGTGTCCAGGCCCGGGGCGCTGAAGAGGTTGTTGCCCAGGACCGTGACCGGCGACTGGCCGTCCGGGGCGCGGATCACCGTGTTGAGGGCGTTGCCCATCACGAAGTTGCTGTCGGTGCTCGACGGGTCGGCCGAGAGCACGCGGACCTGCGACTTCAGGGTGATGCTCTCGCGGTAGTCGCGCGGGGGCGGGCCGGCGAGGCTGCCGTCGGGAGGCAAAACCGCCACGATGTCGCCGATACCCGCCGCGTTGATGGCCGCCTGGATCGTCCGGAAGGCGTTGTTGCGGCTGCCGTCCGGGTTCGCGCCGGTGTTGCCCGCGTTCACGTAGAACCGCTTCACCAGCGTCGGGTCGAAGACCGTGAAGATCAGGCTCGTGCTGCCGCTGACGATATTGCCCGCGATGTCCTTCACACCCGGGAACGTGATCCGATAGAGGTCGTTGGGCAGGTTGCCCGCCGACGTGTCGATCGCGTTGAACGTGAAGCGCTCGTCGCCGGTGGTCGTGAAGAGCGGCGTCTCGGTCCGGCTGTTCGTGTCGATGCTCAGGGTGATCGGGTTGTTGAAGTTCCCCGTGCCGCCCGAGCGCTGGATCAGGATGCCCCCGCCGTTGGCCACCGTGTTGATCGTGGCGAAGTTGATGTTCTCGTTGAACGAGAGCGTGACCGGGATGACCCGCGTGCCGTTGGCGTCCACCGAGGCCTGGATCAAGGTGCCGCTGGCGGGCGTGGCCCCCGTGATCGCCGGCGCGACCGTGTCCACCCAGAACTTGACCATCGCGTTGGGGTCGGTCGGGTCCGACGTGTTGCCGCTCGTGTTGGTCACGCGGACGCGGGCCAGGCTGTAACCCAGGTCGTCGGCCGTGCCGAGCAGACCGTCGGGACCGACGTTCCGAGGCGAGTCGGGCAGCGGCACCGAGAGCTGGACCCGGAACCGGCCGACCGAGTCGGTGACGCCTGTGCCCGCGTTGAGGAGGTCGAACACGCCGTCACCCTTCGACGAGACGTCGATGACGACCGTCTGGTTGATGAGCGGGTTCGTCGGCGGGAAGACGTCGTTGACCTGGCCGATGAAGGCCGGCTGCGTGTTCGTCGTGACGTTGGTCCGCGAGCCGGTCACGGTCGCGGGGTCGAGCGTGAACGTGTTCGCCACCACGACGGGCGAGTTCGTGTTGATGCTGAACGTCATCGTGAAGTTGCCGCCCGGGAAGCCGTCTCCCGAGGGCAGGGCCCGCTGCTGGCCGGTGTTGTTCAGGTTCTCGCCGTCCAGGGCGTTGCCGCTCGTGTCCCGCAAGACGTCCGCGCCGTCGCCGAAGAGGCGGAGCGAGTACAGGTCGTTGCTCAGGGTCAAACCCGCGGCCCCGATGTTGATCGTCAGGGTGCTCGTCACGGGGTCGTAGCCGAGCTTGCCGGCCAACGGGACCAACACGTCGTCGGGCGTGTTGAGCAGATGGTCGGGGCCCGCGCCGAAGAGCTGGACCGATTGGGGCGTGACCGAGCTGGGGTCGAGACGTTTGTTGAACGTGACGCTCAGGGTTTGCGGGTTCTTGTTGATGCCGCCGATGCCCCCCGTGACGTAAATCGACGTGGTGTTGGTGGGGTTGTCGGTGGTCGCATTCACTCCCGTGACGACCGGGGGCGAGAGTTGGCGGTACTCGAAGGCCCCCATGTCCAGGAACGGCTTGCTGCCGAAGCCGACGTTGGGGTTGCTCGCCGAGTCTTGGCGGAAGCGGCCGTTCTGGTCGCGCTCGCCGGGGACGGGCAGCCAGGAGAAGTAGCCGTCGGTCGTCGAGAAGTCGCCGTTGACCGCGCCGGGCGTGCCGGGCAAGACGGCCTGGAACTGGTCAAGGAACGAGCGCTCGGGGGACCCGGGCAGGGTCACGAGCTTGTTGGGGTCGGTGACGAAGGCCAGGCCGCCGAAGGGGTTGTTGCGGCCGGTGGTGTTGCGCACGCCGCCGGAGGCGTCCGGGGGCAGGATGGCGACCGGGTAGAGGGCGTCGCCGGCCGGAAGGGGCCCCATTTCGCTCCGGGCCGCGTCGATCGCGGGGGAGTCGGGACGGAGGTTGAAGTTGAGTCGGGCGGGGTCGAGGAACCGGGCGTTGCCGAACATCGGGAAGTTGTTGCCGGCGAACCCGCCCGAGCCCGTGATCGAGATGTCGTTGGCGTTGTTGGAGAAGAGGTTGTACTGGGCCTGGCTGAAGTACTGCTGGCCGTTCGACTGGATCCCCAGCGTGCTGGAATTGGCGAAGATGTTGTTCATCGCCAGCCAGTACACGTGCGAGAGGCTGTTCTGGCCGTTGTTGACCGGGGCCTCCGTGTGCAGCGCCGTGCCGTTGCCGAAGAACGTGTTGTTGAGCAAGACGAGCTGCTCGGGGCTCTGGCCGACGTCGTTGTTGGTGGTCTCGGAATTGACGCGGACCCCTTCACCCGAGTTGAAGATCGAGTTGTTGTACATGAACAGGGTGATCGGCTCGCCGCGGGCGCCGCTGCGCTGAAGGCCCCCGCTGAAGACGCCGAAGGGGGAGTTGACGATGCGGCGGACCAGGGCGTTGGCGTCGGTCGGATGGGCGAAGACCGCCGCGTCGCTCATGAACCCGATGTTCGAGTTCATGATCGTCATGGCCTGGGACGAGTTGTTCTGGTTGATCGGGTTGACCCCCAGCTTCTGCGTCCGCCAGTTGTCGAGGTTGGTGATCGTGTTGTCGGCGTTGAGGTCCACGGCGTCGACGATCCCGCCGGACTGGATCTCGATCCGGCTCATGTAGCGGATGTCGGCGTCTTGGATGATGTTCCCCTGCCGGGGATCCAAGAGGTTGTACGAGAAGAGGGAGCTGCCGCCGAAGTAGATGTAGCCGCCGTCGCCGCGGGCCGGGGTGGTCAGGTTGCGGTTGGGGAAGGCCGGGTCGTTGTTGTAGATATCGAACATGTCGATACCGCGGACCCTGTGGCCGGCCGTGCCGTCGCGGAGGGACGTGATCACCACGGGGACGCGGGCCTGGCCGGTCGTCTCGTTGGCGCTGATGCCCAGGATGCGCAACTGGCTGCCGGCGCCCGTGTCCAAGAGCGGGTCCGCCGGCGGATCGACGCCGTCATCGACGTTGACGATGAACCCGGCCCCGGCGTTGGTCTCGGCGGTGTCGCCGTTGGAGCCGAACGTGCCGAGGTTCCCCAGGTTGTGCGGGGCGTAGTCGTTCTGGGTCTTGACGATGACCGACTCGCCCGGGTTGGCGATCACCTCGCCGTTGGCCAGGACCGTGCCCGGCAGGGCGCTTTGGATCGTCAGCGTGATGGCCGGCTGCAACTGGGGCCCGAAGACGGCCGGGTCGGGCAAGGGGGGCGCGTCGGTGCCGAAGTAGGTATGACCGCCGAGGATGATCGAGCCGCGGAGCACGTAGGTCAGGTCGCTGGCGTCCCAGGTCGTGCTCACGTTCTGGTTGGGGCCGTCCAGGAGGATGGCTTCCGACGGCCGGATCAGCGGGCCGCCGACGTTCCCGTTGTAGAGGTAGCCGCGGGCCGTCACCACCGCGAGGCCGTCGATGTCGTTCCGCCGCATCACGTTGCCGCGGAAGAACGGATGGCCCGAGGTGAGGGGGGTGGTCGGGTCGGCCGACAACATGCTGTCCGGGTCGATCTGGATCGCCGCGTCGAAGTTGTCGGTGAAGTTGTTGTTCGTGACCATCACGTAGGCGCCGGCCTGGAGCACGTCGGTGAGGGCCGCGAAGGTGCTCGAACTCCCGAAGGGCGTGGTGATGGCCAGGACCGATTGCGAGGGCGTGGTCGTTTCCGGACCGTTGGCCGGGCCGCCGCCGAAGCGGAAGTCGGCCTGATCGATGACCGCGCGGGCCCCGGCCGGCACCTCGATACCGCCCCACCGCTGGAGGAAGTTGACGGCCCCCGGTCGCGGCTGGGTGCCCGTCCCGTCGTTGTTCGTGTCGCCCGCCGCCACGATCGTGTAGGTCTGGAGCGTGCGCGGGTCGGTGTACGTGGACGTCGCCGAGTCGTCGAAGAGGCTCGTGAAGATCACCCGGGCCGCGGTCGGGTTATACGTGAAACCCGGTGTCTTGGCGTTGTACGTGTGGTCGGCGTCCCACTTCCGGATAAACGTCCGGTCGCCGACGATCAGGCTCGAACCCGCGTCGGTCGCCCCTTGCAGGAGGACGATGCCGGCCCCGGGGGCCGACTTGATCACCATGCCCGGCGAGACGTAGAGCCGGTTCGACGTGAACGTCTGGAGGGAAAGGTCCTCGAACGACATCCGATAACCCATCGCGAGCTGCGAGGCCAGCACGTAGGGGAACGGATTGTCGAAGGCGTAGTTCTGAGTGCCGCCCTGGGAGGAGAGGTTGTCGGTATGCCCTTCGGCGTTGGTCGCGGTGATGTAGCCGGTTTGCGACTGGGCCCGGACCAGGATGCCGTTGATGCTGTTGTTATTGAACGTCATCCGCCGGATGAGCGGGCCCCGATAGAGGTCGTCTTCCAGGAAAGAGTCCAGGTCGCCCGAGATCGCTGCCTGGGTCGCGCCGGCCGTGCCGGTCGTGCCGCCGCTGCTGCCGATCGACGAATTCGAGACCTGGATACGGCTGTTGTACAGAGTGATCGAATCGTACCGGGTGCCCAAGGTGCGAGGCACCGTGCCGCCCCCGAAGCGGATGTCGGCGTGGTTGATGATCGTCAGGGTCTCGTCGACCCCGGAGCGGGCGTCGGCGAAGGCCCCCGTGTTCGAGTCCACCAGGCCCTTCAAGCGGCCGTCGATGGGGAACGTGTTCGTCCGAGGCGCCGCGCCGCCGTTGGGGCCCGCGTTGGGCCCGAGCTGGTCGAAGCTGCGGATGGCGAAACCGCCCCAGTCGCCGCCGGCCGGTTGGGTGTCGCTCAGGTCGTTGTTGGTGTCGCCGCCCGCCGTGTCATCGTTGAGCGACGTGATGATGACCGACTCACCCGGGTTCGCGCCGCCGCGCACCTGGATCGCCGTACCCTGGTTCTGCGCGAAGAGGGTGGCGTTGCTCAGCTTGAGGATGGACCCGGCGTCGAAGACGAGGGTCGTGTTGAAAGGTAGCGAGGCGCTGCCGTCGCGCTGGAAGCCGGATGTCCCCGCGCCGGGGGCCAAGACGAACGTCTTGCTCGGGTCGGTTTGTGAGGGCAAGGCGACCACGACGACCGGCCCGTTCACCGAGGCAACCATCGCCGCGAACAAGGCCGAGCGTTGGAACCGGCCGTCGTTGTTGCGGTCGTTGGCCACGGTGAAGCCGGCGCCGAAGTTCTGCACACTGTTCAGGTCGGGCTGGCCGATGAACGGGCCCGACGTGAACTTGTAGCGGGAGTCGCCCTCGGGGGCGAGGGTGGCGTAGGGATGGTCCAAGCTGCCGTCGGGGGTGCCGCCGACGACGCTCGGGTTGTCCTGGGCATCGGGCTGGGCGAAGATGACGTTCCCGTTGGGCACGACGAGGTAGCCCACCTGGAAGACGCCCCCCTGGGCCCCGTCGCCGCTGAGGCCGTCTCGGTAGGCGCCGGATTGCAGGAGCGTTTCGTACCCGGAGCCGTCACTCTTGAGGTTGCCCCGGAACTCGCCGTCGAGCTGGTTGTTGAAAACGTCGCGGATGACGTTGGCCCCCGTGTTGGGGAGCACCAGGCGATAGTGGTCGGGGGGCAGGGTGAAGCCGGGCGACAAGGTCACCACCAGCCGATTGCCCGAGACGAAGCCCGCCTGACCCTGGAAGAGGTTCGTGTTGGTGTCGAAGAGGCGGACCGTCAGGTTCGAGATGGCGCTTGAGCCCTGCGTGAAGTCGCCGTCGGAAGGGGCGTTGGCGTTGTTGGCCGAGCGGATGAGCTGGACGGCGCCGGAGTAGTCGGCCGGGGGCAACGGGTTCGAGAAATCGACCCAGAACTCCGACGGCGGGGCCTCGGCGCGGGGCGTGTTGCCGGGCGTGGGCAGTTCGAAGTACTCACCGATTCGGTTGTCGTAGAAGGCGCCGCCCGGCTGCGTGGGGTCGGGCGAGACCGTGGTCACGCCGGTGATGAAGACTGGGGTCGGTTGGACGTCGTAAGTGACGGTGAAGTTCTGCAGGCCCGGCGTGGAGGTGTCGCCGTCGATCGGGTTGCCCGCGGCGTCGTTCACGCCGATCTTGCTGTTGGTGGGCGAGGCCGTCAGGACCGAGAGCTGGTACTTGCCCGCGGGGACGTTCGAGCCGATCTTGAGGAAGATCTGGCCGGTGAAGGGGGCCGTCGAGCTCGGTCGGTTGGCCCCGGGCAGGAACGACGCGGCCAGGATCTGCTGCGAGAAGTTGTCGGCCGGGTTGGTGCTGGGCAGGCCCGTGTTGGGGTCGACCCGAATGAGCGAGTAGTTGCTCACGTTCACGACCGAGGCCGGGTCGAGGGCCGACTGCACATACGACGTGGGCACGGCCAGCGGGCTCGACGCGGACGACGGCAAGACCGGGTCGACCACGTTGAAGACGACCTGGTTGAACGTGTTGATGAACGAGCCCGGCGGCGGGTTGACCGCCACGATGTTCGGGTTCGTCGTGTCCACTCGGAAGTTGATCTCAAGCTGACGGGAAAGACCCGGCACGGGCGGGGCGTCGGCGTCGCCCACGACGATCGCGCGGAGCACCTGGAAGCCGTCGGGCAGGGGCGTCGGCGCCTGGAAGCGGAAGTTGCCGGCGGCGTCGGTGATCACGACCAGGTCGGGCGAGCCGCTGAAGCCGCGCCCGCCGAAACCGATCTGGATGCCGTTCGGGCCGTCCATCGTCTGGCCGGGAGGCAGCAGGGAGTTGAACTTGAGCGCCACCTGCAAACCGGCGATCGCGGCGGGGAACTGGCTGGTGATCCGGCCCACGAAGAAAGGCTGCGTGAGCTTCGTGTTGCCGTCGAGGGGGATGCCCGTGTCGGAGCTCGGCTCCAGACTCAGGTTCGCGATCAAGGGGGCCTGAAGGACCACGTTGGCCTTGCGCTGCACGAAGTTCCCGCCCGCCGTGCCGTTACCCGAGGGGAAGATCGAGTTGGTGGGATAGAACTCGCCGTCCAACTTGTTGCCGACCGCGTCGGTCGCCTGGTCGGTCACCGTTAGGAAGTAGTCGCCCGAGAGCAGGAGCGACTGCGGCACGTTGGTCAGGTCGATGACCGCCAGGTTTGTGTTGGGGTCGTAATAGACCGCCAACCGCGGGTCGGTGTTGATCAGGAAGTTGGGTTGGCCCGAACCGACCACCCGAGACAGCAACACCGTGTCGCGGTTGATCGTCGAGCCCCGCATCACCTCGTTGAACTGGATGTAGACGTAGCGACCCACCCAATTCGTGTTCAAGATCCTGGGCGCGGTCACGTCCTGGACATTGAACGAGGACGTGAAGGCGAACTGGCCGCCTGGCGTCTGGGGGGCGAGTTGCTTGCCGTTGAGGGCCGTCACCGAGCCGGCCACCACGTTGACCGTGTAGGCGCCGTTGGCCACCACGCCCGTCGGGAAGTCCACCTGGATCGTGTAACGGACCGAGTTCGGGTTGGCCGGGTCCACCGTCGCGCCCGTGACGGTCACGGTCGTGCCCGCGGGTCCGGTGATCCTCAGGTCGTCGGTGCCGATCGTCGCGGGGTCCACCGGATAGGTGAAGTTGACGGTGATGGCGTTGGGGATCGCGTTGAGGTTGGCCGCGTTCGCCGGCGTGATCGACGTGACCCGCAGAACGTCCACCTGGGCCAGGGCCCGAGGCGCGTTGATCATGCCGAAGCCGCCTTGCACGTCCCACGTGCCCTGGGGCGTCGAGATCTTGGGGAAGAGCGGGTTGTTGGGGTTGAGAGGCGTGTTCAACGCCGAGGTCCGCAAGGCGTCGCGGATCTGGTCCCAGGTCGAGCCCGGCGAAAGCTGCCGCATCAGGGTCGCCACGGCGGCCAGGTTGGGGGCGGCCGATGACGTGCCGAAGAAGTTCGGTTGGTTGTAATTGTTGCTGGCGATTCCCGGCGGGACGCCGCCGAAATTGCCGAAGAAGCTCGTGTTGTTGGCGTCCGTCGCCGACATGTCTGGCTTGAGCCGGCGCTCGGTCGCGGGCAGGCGATTGCCGGCCGGGTCGAAGACGATGTTGACCGGCCCGAACGAACTGAAACCCTCATTTTGCAGGGGCGATTGCGTCCCCACCGGGGCCGCGTTGAACCAGGGGACGGCCCCGACGCCGATCGCGTAGTTCGACACCGGGTGGCCGAACGTGGTCGGGTAGTTGATCCCGCCTTGATTGCCGAACTGCTTGGAGAAGACGACGCCCGCCCCGCCCCAATCAAAGACGCGCAGCCGGCCGATGTCCGGCCCTTGAATCACCTGGACGGAGAACGAGCGGGCCGAGGCCGGGATGTTCAGGGCCTGATAGGGGGTCTGCGTGGCGATCGTGTTGGCGCCCCCCTGGGCCACCAGAGCGCCGGACGCGTCGTAGAAGAAGATGTTGACGTTCGACGTCACGGCCTGGGGGTTCGCCGAGAAGAAGGGCTGATCGAACTGGAAGTCGATCGCGGTCGCCCCCGGCGTGGTGATCGGGTACTGGTAGAGCGTGCCGCCCGACGGGTCGAAATCGACGAAACGCCCCGTCACGCCGCCGACCGTCGTCGTGTTCACGCCGAAGACGGGCGTTTCGTAGCCGTAGTCCTGGTCGTTGCCCGCGGCGCTGGCGTACACTGCGTCGTGCTGGGTGACCGCGTCTTTCACCCCGGCGGCCACGATGCCGTCTTGGAAGAAAGGCTCGCCCCGATAGCCAATGTCGTCGACGATGACCGAAGCGCCCGCGTTGGCCAGGGCCCGGATGTTGTTGGCGAAACCGAGCGGCCCGGCCGCCGTCGCCGTGGCGTAATAGAGCGAGGCGCCCGGGGCGAGGTCGTAAATCTGCTCAAGCATCGCCCGGCCTTCGTCCGAGTTCGGGAAGACCCCGGGCGTGCCGACCGCTGGCATGTCTTGAAGGACCGTCACGTTCGACGGCAAATCGCCCGAGGCGACCGAGCCGGCCAGGCCGGCCGGTCGACCTCCGGGGTTCGGCGCTCGGTTGATCGAGTCCGAAAGCACGCCCACCTTGATCCCGGAGCCGTTGACGTTGTACGTCTGACGCGCCACGTCCACGAAGAGGGCCTGCTCGGCCTGGTTGTTGGCCGAACCCTGCTGACGCGCCTTGGGCTGGAAAACCGGCCGGACCGAGACGGTCATGTCCAGGCCGGCGACCGTCGGCAAGGCGCTGATCGGGATGAGCCCTTCCACCAGGTTCGTCGTGGAATCGCTCCCCATGATCTTCATGCCGGCGACCGAGAGGGCCCCTTGCCCTTGCCGCTGGTCACCGTAAACGATCACGTCCGCCCACACCGAGTCCCCCTCGAACTTGAGGGTGTCCTTCTGGCTATTGAAGGGCGAACTCGCGAAGTCGGCCTGCATGTGGTTGTCGAGGTGGTTCTGATATTCCTGGTAGGCCTGGATCAGAAGGGGCCCCGTGTTGGCCATTGGGCCGTTCTGAGTGTCGGCGAGGTTGGTGTTGAGAAGCCAGGGGCGCGGTACGCCGCCCCCGTCCAGAAGCGTGCGGCTTTCCAGCGCCTCAAGGAAGAGGCGGGCTCGCTTGCGAAGGCCATCGCCACGTCGGCCCGGTCCACGCCCTCGCCCATTCCCGTTGCTGCTCGACATCGCCATGCTCCCTGTATCGTTCGTCGCCTCGTCCGGAAGCCGCCGACCCATACCCTCGGGCCCGCGTCCCCCCCAAACTCCGGCGCCTTTTGGTCGTCACCTGTTCCCAAGAGGCGCCTTCACGCCCTGGCCATCACCCTGACCACACACACGAGATTCCCACCGATCGCTCGGCTTGACCCAACGAACGGACGATGAACGACACCGCCCATCTCGCTTGAGTGAATCCATGCACGCAGTCAATCATTCCCACCGCGACGGCGGATGTCAAGTCTCTGGGCGAGGATTTCGGGGAGGTGCTGGTTCTGAGGGGTGGGACGGCGTGTCCTTGCCGGGAGACCGCTCTGGGGGGCCGCGGTTCATTCGAGTCTTCCCCGAGTTCGCTGGAAGTCAAACCAGGAGACGGAAAAGTGACCGCGACCGGACGGGTCGCAAGGTCCGTGAAGCGGCGTGATGGTCAGGAGATGGGCCCCAAGGCGACCTGCTCACGACGGCGGTATGTCCACCCCCGCCCCGGCGAGGTCCCGTCGGAGGCCCGCGACGTCGCGATAGAGCACCGCCTGAAGGCCCGTCCGTCGGGCCCCGTCCACGTTTTCGGGCATGTCGTCCACGAAGAGGCATTCGCCGGGGGGCACGCCCGCCGTTTGGGCGCAGACCTCGTAGAAGCGGGCCGACGGCTTCTCCGCCCCCACTTCGTAAGAGAGCACGAAGTTCTCGAAAACGGCGAGTTCCCGCGCGAACTTGCGGCGATAATAGGTGGCGTGGATGACGTTCGTGTTCGAGCCCAGGAGGAGGCGATAGCCGCGTTCCTTCAACCCGGCGATCAGCTCGGCCACCGGCTCGTTGATCCAGAAGATGTCTTGCCAGGCGGCCACGAACGTCTCGTGGTCCACGGTGGTCCCCACGATCTCGCGGGCGAGGCGAGAGAACTCATGCTCGCCGATTCGCCCCGCCTCGAACTGGTGGAGGAGCGGCGTGAAACCGCGTTCGCGGCATCGTTCCAAAAGTTGCGAGCCGGTGAGGCCCAGGGGGGCGGCCAGGGGCTCGCACGCCCGGGCGTAGTCGAAGTGGGCCACGACGTTGCCGAAATCGAAGATGAGGACGGGAGTGCGCATGGGCGGGCGGGAACCTCGGTGTCCACGAGGCGGGTGAATGTGTCGATTCTAACGATCGCGAGGCGCCCTCAACCAGGTGTCGCGGCGGGCGACTCGTCGATGGCCACTTCGAAAACGTGGTGGCCCCATTCCGGCATGTCGAGATAAAGGCCCCGTTCGAGGAGGTCGTCGCCGTCGCGGACGTAGCGCTCCGGGCCGAGCAGGTCCACCAGAGAGACCGACCGGCCCGCGAACTCAGCCAGGGGCGTGCCCACGTAACACTGACCGCGCATCGGGCCGTAATTGACCGCCACCAGGAGCGTGCGCGGGCCCTTCCAAAGGAACGCCACGAACTGCTCGTGGCTTCGGTTCTCGTGCCAGGCAGCGCGGCATTCGAGCAATCGCCAAGGGCCCGCGTCCATGTCTGGGCGACGCGAGAGGGCCAGAAGGCGGACGTAGAACGAGCGCGTCTCGGCGTCGAGCGGCTCATTGGGCCGGCGCGCCAGTTGCACCGACGGTCGGACCTTCCTCCCGTCGAATTGACCTTCGTAGTAGAGACGCGGGCCGGGGACGAGCCCGGCGATCACGGCCGCCGCGTGGTGGGTTGGCCGGTCGAAGACGCTCGCGGCGCGTGGTTCGTCATGGTTCTCCAGGAACCGCAGGGAACGCCGTTGATAGCTGGGGTCGGCGTGCAAGTGCCCTCGGACCGCGGGCGCGTCGCGACGACGCAGACGATCGTACATCGTCTTGTCGTAAGTCGCGTCGAACCCCTGACACTGCAACTCCCATTCGAGGTCCCAATACGCCTCGGCCAGGAAGAAGAACTCCGGGTGGGCCCGCCGAACGCGCTGGATCGCCTCCACCCAGAAGGACGGCGTGACCGGCGGCGAGCCGTCGGCCGGCGCGGCGAGTTCGCCCCAGGTCCGGCCGAAGACGTCGGGCAACACGAGCATGGCCATGTCGCAGCGCACGCCATCGCAGCGTTGGGCGATGCTGAGGAGTTCCTCCACCCGGGCGGCGCGCAAGCCGGCATGTTGATGGCAGAGTTGATACGTATCGGTCCAACTGGGGAAATACGGGTCCTTGCCGTGGGCGATGATGGCCGGCCCTCGGACCGTCTCCACGCACCGGAAATCGTGTGGTCGGCGTAAGAGGTCCTCTTCGCGACCTTGCACGAAGAACTCGGGGCGCTCGACCACCCAGGGGCAATCGGGCCCCGTGTGGTTGGGCACGAAGTCGAGCATGAGGCGCAGGCCGCGAACGCGCAGGCGCTCTCGAAAGCGGGCCAGGGCCGCGTCGCCGCCCAGGTCCTTGTGGGCCTGATAGCGCTCGATCGCGAAGGGGGACCCGAGGATGTCGTCCTCGCGCAGGTCGGGGAGTTCTGACCGGAAGTTGGAGCGCAGCTCGGGGACCGACCGGGCGATCGAGCGGCCGATCGGTCCGGTCTGCCAGACGCCCAGCATCCAGACCCATTCCATGCCAAGGTCGGCGATCGCGTCGAGGGCCTGGTCGGGCACTTCGTTGAGCGTGGGCGGACGGCCGTTCCCGGGAGCAAGTTCGCGCAGCCAGGGCCGCGTGTGGATTTGATAAATCGTCGGTGATGGCATCGCGGGTCCGATGGTTTCAGGTCCAGGGGGCCGAATCGCGTCGAGGCCGGAGCGTCCTCTCGCGGTAGGCTTGGATCAAGCGCTCCAGCTCCGCGACCCGAGCGGCGAGGGACCGGCCGCGTTCCGTGTCGGCCACGCGGTGGGGCGGCCCCCAGCGGCGAATCGTCCGGACCTTGGGGATGATGTCCACGCCGTCATGGATCGCCGATTCGACCGACTCGAAGTGCGAGTGCTCGGCCAGGGTCGTCTCTTCAGGCGCGAGGACCAAGGTGTAGCCGTGATCGCCGTAAGCCTCGGAGAAGGCGCCGTCGATCGTGATCGCTTGACCGCTGCGCTTGAGCGGGTCTTCTCCTTTGGCGATCTTAACCGGGACGTGCCCGTTCACGATCAATCCTTCTTCGGCGTTCACACCGAATTCACGAAGGACGCGCCGGCAGAAGTCTTGATCGTGGATGAGCTGGAAGTAGGCCCCTTTGGTCTCGACGTGACAAGCGGGGTCGGCCACCAGGTCGTTCTCGAACGTTCGTATCCGGTCCTTGCCGAAGAGGGGCGAACGCGGGCCGCACCAAAGATACCAAAGAAGGTCCAGGAGCGGTTCGGTCGGTTCGTCGACCACCTTGGCGACGGCCCGATCGAGGGCCTCGAAGAGGGCCCGGCCGGAGTGTTTTTGGCCTTCGATTTCCAAGTCGAGGAAGGCCCCGTCGTCGTCCACGGGCAGGCAGCCGTGAAAGATAAGGTGATGGTCGCGAATGACGAACATGCTCCCGCGATCGACGAGATAACGCATGTGCCGCCAGAGGGTCTCGCTCTCCGTGAAGGAGCGCCTCGTTCGGTCGAGACAGACCTCTTCCTCGGGTGAGAGCCGGTAGGGGTCGGCCGGGTCGATCGTGGGGAAATGGCGATCGAGGAGGGGGTACGTCTGGCCGTCGATCCTGACGGTGCCCGCCACGTGGTCGATCCGATGGAGCAACCGGCGCTCGTCAAGGCCCCATTCCGGCCGGCGCGCGATGACTTGCCCTTCCAGCTTGAATTGGAGGATGGCGGCGGCCTTCTGCATCCGGGCCATCGTGGTCGGGTCGCGCAGTCCGGTCCCCTTGGGGAGAAAACGTTCGGCCGGGTCGTCGGCGTAAACGTCGCGGACGAGGCGCTCCAGCGGTTGGAGCGTGATCCCGTAGCCTTCCTCCAGTTGCGAGAGCCGCCGATAGCGGCAGGAAATCCGCAAGACGTGCGCGATCAAGGCGCCATGGCCGAGGGCGGCGCCCAGCCAGGCGACGTCGTGATTGCCCCACGTGATCGCGACATTCGGCTGGCGCATCAGATACTGAACGACCAGGTCCCCACGCGGGCCGCGGTCCCAGAGGTCCCCGGCCATCACGAGTTCGTCGATCGCCAGGTTGCGCAAGGTCCGCACGACCAGGTGGAGCAGGTGCGTGGCCCGTCCTTCTTGGGCCAGCGATTCGAGCATGGTCTCCAGGTATTCGTCCCCTTGATCGGCCGGGCCGGTGGGCCCTTGGATCAGGTCGCGTACCAGACCGCGGTAGGGGCCCGGGACGGCCGCGAGCACTCGGCGCAGTCGATCGGGACGGGAGAGCTGGCGGACGACCACGAGCAAGTCGGCGAGGGCGGCCCGCGCGTAATCGCGGAGGGCGTCGGGGTCAGTCAGGTCCCTGGCCACGACCTCCAGGACCTCGCGCGGATAGAAGGTGAGGGCGACCAGGCGGCGGACCTCCTCCGGGTCGCGTCCGGCGAAGGTCTGTTCGATCCGGGGCCGCAAGGTGCCCGACGCGTTGTTGATGACGTGGCGGAGCTTGGCGTACTCGCCGTGGACGTCGCTCAGGACATGGACGGTCGCCTTGGGAAGGACGAGCTCGGCGCGCAAGGTGGCGACCTCGATCAAGGCGGAATCGAGGTCGGGAAAGGCGTGGGAGAGCGCTTCGAGGGAAGCGTCCAACTGGAACGGCACGCGAGGCCCCCATCGGGAGGTTAAAGGGTTGACCTTGACCTGGAATGGAATTGCGAAGGTCCAGCCCAACCCCCCGCGTCTCGTCCGGGATGGGGCCTACCCGCGGCCCGCCGCGCGTTCGCCGTCCTTTCCCTTTCCAGTGGCGTTGTGCTCGGGAAGCAGGTCGAGGAGTTTCTGGACGGACTGATGGGACTCGACCGGATGACGGAGGTGGCGATCACCATGCACGTCGTACTTGTTCCGCCGACCAACCCGGATGCGGGTCAGGTAGCCCCCTTCTTCCAGGTCGGCCACGATGCGCTGGACGGCCCGTTCGGTGATCCCGACGCGGAGGGCCACTTCCCTCAAGCGGACCTCGGGGTCGGAGGCGATGCAGAGAAGGACGTGGCCGTGGTTACTGAGGAACGTCCAAGTCGTCTCGACGGGAGGCGGGACAGGGATGGGTCTTCTTGGCATGGGTTGCCCTCGCAGGTCAGGATACTGTACGCTGTTGCAACTCGGACAGCAATGTCGCTCTTGCTCGCAAAGACGTGAAGGTTGCCGGCGCGTGTCCCGGCGAAGTGGCGCGACGGGGAGTGACGGTGGAGAGAGGCTCGGACATGGCTCATGCGACCCCGATCACGGTGGCCCACGGGGATGGGATTGGCCCGGAGATCATGGCGGCGACCCTGGAAGTGCTCCAGGAAGCGGGCGCCCGTTTGGCCATTGAGACGATCGAGATCGGCGAGAGCGTGTACAAACGCGGGCTCTCGGCGGGGATCGCCCCGGAGTCGTGGGAGTCGCTCAGACGCACGCGGGTCTTCCTCAAGGCCCCCATCACCACCCCCCAAGGGGGCGGGTTCAAGAGCCTCAACGTCACGGTGCGCAAGAGCCTTGGCCTCTTCGCCAACGTCCGCCCGTGCGTCTCGTACCACCCGTTCGTCGCCACCAAGCACCCCGCGATGGACGTCGTGATCGTGCGCGAAAATGAAGAAGACTTGTATGCCGGCATCGAGCACCAACAGACCGACGAAGTCGTCCAGTGCCTGAAGCTGATCACCCGCCCCGGCTGCGAAAAGATCGTGCGATACGCTTTCGAATATGCACGTCGCAACGCCCGCAAGAAAGTCACCTGCTTCACCAAAGACAATATCATGAAACAAACGGACGGCCTTTTCCATAGAGTTTTTGACGAAATTTCCAAATTGTATCCTGATATCCAAAATGAGCACTGGATCGTTGACATCGGGGCCGCCAAGATGGCGGACACCCCTGAGACGTTCGACGTGATCGTGATGCCCAACCTGTATGGCGACATCCTCTCCGACGTCGCCGCGCAGATCGCCGGCTCCGTCGGCCTGGCCGGCTCCGCCAATGTCGGCGACCACGCCGCCATGTTCGAGGCGATCCACGGTTCCGCCCCGCGCCGGGCCGGCCTGAACATGGCCAATCCGTCGGGACTCCTCCACGGGGCGATTCAAATGCTGGTCCACATCGGCCAGCCCGACGTGGCCACACGCGTCCACAACGCCTGGCTCCGCACCATCGAAGACGGTATTCACACCTACGACATCTTTGATGAAAGTGTGAGTCGTCAGAAAGTGGGGACCAAGGAGTTCGCCCGGGCCATCGTCGACCGCGTGGGGAAGACGCCCGAGAAGCTCAAGGCGGTCCACTACGAGCCCCAGGCCGACTCTGGTCCGCCCTGGAAGTACACCCGCGCCGAGCCGGCCGCGAAGGGACTTGTCGGGATCGACGTGTTCATCGCCTGGCGCGACGGCACGATGAACGACCTCGCCGCCAAGATCGCCCACCTGGGCGAACCCGACATGCGGCTCGAAATGATCAGCAACCGTGGTCAGAAGGTCTGGCCCGGCGGCCTCGACGAAACGTTCACGGTCGATTGCTGCCGCTGTCGCTACACGCCCAAGGAGGGGGGCCAGATCAGCCACCGCCGGATCATCGCGCTCCTGGACCAAGTCGAGAAGGCCGGGTTGGATTTCGTCAAGACCGAGCACCTTTACACGTTCAACGGTGTGCCCGGCTTCTCGCTCGGCCAGGGTCAATAGTCCCAGGGGGTATCCCGTCATGATGGTCGCCTTGCTCGCCGTAATGTTCGTTGGCCAGGACCCCGGGGTCAAGCTCGAGCCGCTCAAGTTCGACGTGGCCGCCCTCAAGGCCGGCAAACTCATCGAGTTGAAGGTGACGGAAGATGGTGCCACGGTCACTTACAAGGGCTTGCCCTTGAGGGACCTTCTCACCCCCGTCCTTGAGGAGAAGACCGACCAGCAGGCCCGCCACGAGCTGGCCGCCGCCGTCTTGTTGATGGAGGCGGCCGACGACTATCGCGCGGCCTACTCGGCGGTCGCCGTGGCGATGGACAAGGAAGGCGAGCGCTATTTCCTGGCCTTCGAGAAGAATGGACGGCCCTTGCCGGTGAACTCCGGCCCCGCCCAGGTCATCATCCCCAAGGACCCGCATCGGGTCCGTTGCGTGATGATGGTCACGGGGGCCTACCTGGTTCGCCTCGCCAAGCCGGCTTCGAAGTAAGGGCGACGGCCCTACGCCCTGCAGGTCCGCCGCTCGTGACACCGCTCCGAGGAACATCTCCCGCGCTCCTTTGATGGAGGACGCCATGACCGCTCCGCGACGCATCGCATTCACTCGTCGTTCGTTTCTCGGCGGTTCCCTCGCCGTGGGTGGGGCCTTCGCCTTTCCGACGATCGTCTCGGCCCGGGCGCTCGGCCGGGCCGGCGTGGCCGCTGCGGCCGACCGCATCACCCTCGGCGTGGTTGGCATCGGCCCGCGCTGCACGTATGACCTCAAAGGCATGATCGGCTTCCCCGACCTGCAAGTCGTTGCCATCGCCGACGTCCAGGCCAAACGGCGCGTGGCCGGCAAGAAGCTCGTGGATGACCACTACGGCAACTCCGACTGCGCGATCACGCGCGACTTTCGCGAGGTCCTGGGCCGCAAGGACATCGACGCGGTCCTCGTCGCCACGGGAGATCGCTGGCACGCGCCCGCGTCGATCCTGGCCGCGCGGGCAGGCAAGCACGTTTACAGCGAGAAACCGTGCGGACTCACCATCGGCCTCTGCCAGGCCCTCGACAACACCATGCGCGAGACCGGCCGCGTCTTCCAGGCAGGCACCCAGCGCCGGAACGTCCCCAACTTCCAACTGGCCGTGAAGCTCGCCCAGAGCGGGAAACTCGGCAAGGTCCACACGATGTACGCGTCGGTTTACGTGCCGACGATTGAGACGGCCTGGCTACCGGGCGAACCCACGCCGCCGCGTGATGAGGTCGATTGGGACCTCTGGCTGGGTCCGGCCCCCTGGCGGCCTTACAATCATGCTTATGTCGAAGGACGTTGGCGCGGTCAATATGATTTCGACTCGGGGGCCCGACTGCTTGATTGGGGGGCCCACACGGTGGACCTCTGCCAGTGGGCCAACAAGGCCGACGACACGATGCCGATCGAGTACGAACCGTCGGCCACGAACGTCACCTGTCGCTACGCGAACGGCGTGAAGTTGGTGCTCGACTTCCTCAAGACCCCCTTCGGCGAGCGGCCCGGTTGGGTCCAAAGCCTGGGGACCTGCCCCGTCCGCTACGTCGGCGACGAGGGCTGGGTCGAGACCGGCGATAGCGGTGGGATCGAGGTCAGCATCCCGTCTCTGAAGGAGGAGCTGAAGGGCCTCGACAAGCCGACCTCCGGACTGGACGTGGCCGCCCACGCGCGTGATTTCCTGGACGCGATCAAGACGAAGGGGCGACCCGCGGCGAATTCGACCGTGATGCGTCGGTCGCACATCGCCTGCCACGCGGCCGCGCTGTCCTGGATGCTCAACCGCAAACTCACGATTGACCCGGTCAAAGAGGAGTTCTTGAACGACGACGAGGCGAATGGTCTGAGGACGCGCCCCGCGCGCGGGCCTTGGTCCTTCTGAACGCGAAGCGCCGTCCGGTCCCACTCAACGCACGAGTTCGACGTTGTCGATCCGACAAACGACATCTTGAAAATCGTCGTTGGTGGAGTATTCCCAGCCGATCAGGTAACTGTGAGGCACCACACGGCCGGTTGCCTTGTCTTTGTACGGGTAGATCATCGCCTTGTACGGCTGCGCCGCGAGCCGTGGGTTGGCGGCCTTCACCATCTTCGGCTCGCTGAAGACGAAGTCTTTGAACTGGTCGTTGCCGATCCAAAGGCCGAAGGGGGCATCGCCGGGGTCGAACGTCGTCTTCGAGCCGTCTTTCAAAGGCGGCGGTGTCACTTTGCCCGACTCGATGTCTTTGGCCGTGTGCTTGAACCGGTACGACCAGAGTTCAACCTTCGCCGTTTTCGAAGCGTCGGCATTGGGCGTGTAATGACCGCCGTGAATCGGCACGTCCAGCCCAAGCGCGATGACGGGCGTGAACGTGACGGGCCCCGGACCGGCCTTGCGGAAGGTCCCGGGCGTGGCCTCGGCCGTGGTCGTCACCGGATTGGCGAGGTCGCCAAACATCGAAAGCCCGTAAAGGCCGTCGAGGATCGCCACCCAGTCGGGCTCGCTGGGACCTGGCTGGACTTTGGGTTGGCGTGGGTCCTGTGACGCCGAGGCCCCCAACAATCCCACGGCCACCAGGACCATCAGCGGGATTCGCATCCACGTTGTCATGTATGTGTCTCTTCGTCGTGGTTGGAAATTGGCGACCCTTGGGCCCGACGGCCTGAGAAGGCCCCCCAAACGATCAAGACCGCGAGCGCGGCCAGTCCGGCCGCCGAGACCTTCTTGCCCGTCGCGAACGAATCGGGCCCATATGTGTAAACCAGGCGATGCGAGCCGCTCTCGACGCGGGCGCCTCGCATCAGGCGATTGGTCGTCAGTACCTCGGCCGGTTCGTCGTCGATGGTCAAGCGCCACCCTGGATAGGCGACGTCGGCGAGCACCACCAGACCTGGCCGTTCCAAGGTCGCCTCCAGGACGACGCGCTGGGGCGTGTGCTCGACCACGCGGACCGACTCGTCGGGGCCGGGCGGCTGACGATCGAGGTTGCGGTCGAACCAATCGAGGTCGCGCGTCTCGACGAAGGCGATCTTGCGCAGGTCCAGCGTCTGGAAGCGCGAGTCGCTCCAAAAGGCGTCGCCCGGATAGAGCAACGACGCGATCTTGTCTTCACGGTCTTCCCGCTTCAGGCCGCGCACGGGCGCCCAGACGCGGACGTCATGCACGAGCCAGGCGCGCGGAAAGGCTGCGTGGTTCCGGAAGACCTGCCAGTCTTCCGACTTCGCCCAGGCGAGGCCGCCGTCGTTTTCGCCCAGTTCGCGCAGTTGCTCCTCCGTGGGGGCGATCATGGTGGACGACGGTAGAAACGCGGCGAACCCGCGCATCACTTCCTTCCAGCCGGCCGCGATCCGCGGCACCACGAAGTAGCGCGTGTTCCACAAGTCGAAACCCCTGCGCGGGTAATAGACCACCCGAGTGAGCTCCGGCACCCCCAGCATGCGGGCCAACTCGGGGTCTTGGACCCTCCGCTCGAACGGCGCGAAGAAGAAGTGGATGTCGTAAAGCTCGGTCGTGCCTTGCGTGATCGTGTACTCGACCCCGTGGAGTAGGCCGTATTTCGGCTGGATCGTGTCGTACTCCCAGCGCACGAGGGTTTGGGCCCGGTCGAGCGCCGGCGTTTCCAGCCAGCCGGGCGGGTGCCAGAGGTCCATCCGATAAACACGGTAGGGGCCGTCGCTCGGCTCATCCTTCTCGGCCCGCGCGATCGCTTCGATCACCTTGGGCGGGTCGTCGTAAACCGACCGCGGCAGCGAGATCACCAATCGCCGATTGGCCGTCGCCAAGTCCGCGCTCGTCGCCAATAACAGCAAGACCGCCGCCGGACGCGGCCGTTTCCGAGCGAGCACCACCAAGAAGCCCGCGCCAACAAGCACACACATCGCATGGATGAGCGAAAACAAGGAGTGATGAAACGCCGTGTTGAGGTTGGCCGGGCCGAAAATGTCGGTGGCGCGGACGGCCCTTTGTTGGGCCCATGCGAGCAAGGGACCTTGAAACCACCAACCACTTGTGAGGGTCAGGAGTGTCAATGTGACGAAGACGCCCACGACGAGCAGCGACTGACGTGTCGCCCCGGCGCGCACGCGGTCCCAACCGTGACCGGCGAGCACCGCCAGCGCCACGCAACCGATCGTCCAGAGTTTGACCGGGAAGCGGAACGACTGGAAACCCGGCAAGAGCCGGCTCAAGAGCCAGTAGGGCCCGCCGTCGCCGTCGAGCACTTTCAAATCGAACCGAAAGCCGCCGGCCTCGATCGGGTCGTGATAGCCGAAAAGGCGCGCCAGACCTGGGTGAAACCTCGCCCACCAGAGCGGTCCGGCGTACTCCCCTAGCGCGCCCAACGCGGTGATGACCAGGATCGCCGAGAACCAGGCGCGCCAGCGTGGGCCGTCGCGAAAGCCGAACCCGACCATCGCCAGGAGGAACGTCAGGCCGCCCATGTACAACGAGGGCACCCACGGTTTGGACGGCGCGCGCGGCGGCAAAATGTTGAGCCACGAGTGGTTCACCGGCATTGACGACCCATAAAACTCGGGGCAAAGCAACTCAATCGCGCGATGAGGCAAGACGCTGAAGGCGTAGGCGTCGTGGGGCGCTTCCTCGGCGGCCCGCATGCTCAGGCCGGTGAATTCGAGCACGGGCAGGAGCTGGGCCCCCGTGATGGCCCCTCCCGCCGACCCCGCGAGGAGCAAGCCCGCCAGGCCGACCACCACCCGTTTGCGGCCGTCCGCGGCGAACCGCTTCCAGGCCCAACGCGCCAGGGCCGTCCAGAAGACGATCGCCAAAACGACGCCAACCCCATTCAGAAGCGAGAAGACCTTGATGGTCCGCGTCACGTTGCGTATGGGGTCTTGGAAGGCGATCACGCGGGGCTCCGGCCTCGGCTTGTCGCTGGGGATGCGTTGGAGCCAGTCGGGAAAGTAGACGGCCGCCGCGAAGACCAGGGCCACCCAGACGAGAAGGCCAAGGCCAAACCAGACCCACGTCGCGGCCTTCCGTCGTGGCGCCGGCGGCGCCGCCAGGAGGGCCGCGTAGCCGGCCGAGCAAACGCCCACGAAATAGGCCGTTTGCGGGTCGCCGCCCAACGTTTGCATGGCCAAAACAATCGCCAATTCGGCCAGTCCCAGGCGTTTTCCTTGCCGAAGCCAGCGGTCGGCGGCGCGCAGACCCAGGGGGGCCCACGCCGCGCCGACGAGAAAGATGATGTTGCAATACTGGAAGAGGATCGGTCCGCCGAAGCCATATCCCAGAGCGGCGAGGCCCGCCCCCGATCGGCCCACGCCCAGCGTGCGCGCCAGGGCATACATCGCCCCCACGGCGAGCACGACGTGAAAGATCGTGTAAGCGCGCATACCCCATGCGTAAGACCAGAGGCCCCAGCCGTAAAGCACCTTGGGTGGATAGAGCACGGCCGCCGATGGGTTGCCCAAAAGGGGCATCCCCCCGTTCTCGCCCGGGTCCCAAAGTGGAACGCGACCCGCCTGCCATTCCGCCTGCACCTTGGCGTAAAGCGGATAGTAAAAGTGGCCGGAATCGCGATACAGCGGCAGCTCGTCGCGAAAAAGCGTACCGTTGAAGACGACGAGGACCAGGGCCGTGAGGCAAGCGACCCCAAACAAGGGTCCAGCCCAAGGACGCATGAATGGACCCCCGCGCATCGAGGAACGTCTCGCCCCGCTCGATCCTAGCACAACGACCGCGAAGAACGAGACGGCGCCTGGGGCCCTTTCCAGGGCCACCGGCGCCGTCCGGGTTGGGCGCTCACAATCAGTACGTCGCGTCGATGGCGAAGGGGGCGTGGATCGTCTTCACCGCGGCGGCCTTCTCGGCCTTGGGGGGCACCAGGCCCTTGCGGGGGTCGGGCGCGGTCCCGTCGGTGCCTGGAGGCAGCTTGGGCAGTTCCACCTTCTTGTTCTCGCCGGTCAGCGCGTGCATGAAGGCGACCAGGTCCTTCTTCTCCTGGGCCGTCAGTCCCAATTTCTTCATGTCTTTGTCGAGATAGGGATTGGCGTTGCCGCCTCGGTCGTAAAAGTCGATCACGGCCTCCAAGGTCTTCTCGCTACCGTCGTGCAGGTAGGGGGCCGTCTTCACAACGTCACGCAGACCGGGGGTCTTGAAGGCGCCGAGGCTTGCGTTCTGCTTGGCGCCGATCGGTTCGATGGCCCACCGGCCGAGGTCGGCGAACTGTTTGGTCTTCTCGTCCCAGCCGACGCCCAGATTGTGGAACTTCTCGTCGGAGAAGTTGAAGCCGACATGGCACTTCGAGCACTGCGCCTTCTGCAGGACGACGTCGGCGAACTTGGCGCGGTCGGGGTCGTTGTTGTCGAGGCGGATGCCGAAAAGGACCATACCACGCTTCTGTTCGTCGGAAAGGGCCTTGGCGTTGCCGTTCGCGTATTTGTCGTAGGCCGAATTGCCGGAAAGGGAGGCGACGCGCTCGAACGTGGCGACCGCCTTGGCGAAGCCGTCGAGAGTCACGTTCGTGCCGAAGACCTTGCGGAACTGGTCTCGATAACCGGGGACCTCCCGTAAACGCTCGATGATTTGCTTATAATTCTGTTCGCCCATTTCGATCGGGTTTTGGATCGGTCCCTGGGCCTGCCCCTCCAGCGAAGGGGCCCGGCCGTCCCAGAACATCGTCTTGCCGTAGGCGCCGTTGATCACGGTCGGGGCGCTTCGGCCCCCTTTTTGGCCGTCGATCCCGGTGGAGACGGGGGCCTGGTCGGTCCAGCCTTTCTCGGGGTTGTGGCAGGTGGCGCAGCTCACCGTGTTGTTCAAGGAAACACGCGTGTCGAAATAAAGCTGGCGCCCGAGTTCATATTTTCCCTTGGTGATGGGATTGCCGGGGGGCACCGCCACGTTGAAGAACGACTGCGCGTGTCCCAGGGGCACGTCCACGCTCATCGGTTCGTCCTGTATGAGCGACTCGTCCGGGAACTCGTAGAGCCACCAAGCGGGGCCCGCGCCGGCGCCTGGGTCGGTCACGCTCGCGGCGATGGACTTGCCGTCGATCGCGGGCGCCTGGGCCGCCTTCTGGGTCGCGAGGGCCGGGGACGAAAAGACCGCCGCCAACGCCCAAGCGGCGAAGGCACCTGTGAGGGCCGTTGAGACATGTCGGAAGACCAACATCGGTCGTGCTCCTCGTTTGTCGATATCTTGTGGGAAAAAGGGCCGCGAAATCGCCTGGCACGCCCTGACTCACGCGATTATGGTAGGCCCATCGGGGAGGGTCAATGGGCCAAGCGGGGGCGGACGATGAAGGCGGTCCCAAGAACGGGCATGGTCGGTCGCAGCACCTTCCTCGTTGACGAGTCCAAGCGGATTTCCTTCGTGGATGAGAAGATGCCCGCGGTGCTCGCCACGCCCTGGCTGGTCGCCCATCTGGAATACACGGCGCGCGACGCGATCGCGGCCTGCCTCGACCCCAACGAACGGAGCGTCGGCACGTTCCTCGAAGTGGAGCACCTCGCCCCCACACCCGAGGGGATGGCCGTCCACTGCTCGGCCAGGGTCATTCATGTCGATGGCCCAGTGGTCACGTTCCAGGTCGACGCCCGCGACGAGGTCGAACCGATCGCCAAGGGCCTCCACAAAAGGCGGATCATCGACACCACGCGGTTCGCCAAGCGGGTCGCGCGTAAGAAGGCCCCGAAAGGATGAGACGGTCCCCATGGACCTTCGGGCCGGCGTCAGGGACGACTTGACCGGACGGCCCCCCATGACCGACAATCTTGGGTAGGTCGTGCGCCCGCCACTCCCCTTCAAACGGTGGGCCCCTCTCTCACAATTCGACATCAGGCAAGTCGGAGTCGAGTCATGACTCTTGATGAGTGCCGTGGCGTCCTCGCGGGGATTCGCAGGCGTCAGGGGACCCGTTGGCCGGTCGTCCGGGTCGACGCGGATGGTTCCGTGCTCCGTGGTCGGGTCATCCACGCCGACAGCGACCCGGACTCCGGTCACGATCCGCTCTCCCCCTTCGGCACGATCACGATCGCTCCCCTCGGACTGGCGAGCGCGAATGAGACCATCCTGCAAATCGCGGCGCTCGCGTTGGGGTCCATCAGCGACCATCAGGTCGACCCGGCCGACCGGTACGCCCCCCTGGCCGCAACGCGCTAAGTCCAGCGGGCGCGTCGTCCGACGCGCCACCCGATATGGCACCGCACCCGCGGTTCCTTTAGAATGCCGGCGAAGCGGCCGCGTTCAGCAAGGCCGCGTTTGCCCACCCGAGCGCGCACCATGACCACGAACTCGCCGTCGCCGAGCAACACGCAAACCATCGTCCTCGATCGCCGAGGCGGCTGCTTTCGCTGGGCCCTCTTACCGATCTTCCTGCTCTCCCTGATGATGAATTGCGCCTGGCTGGGCACGGTGACGCCGTCGGTCCCACATCGCCTGACCGAGAACTATTACGCGGGCCCGTTCACGGCGAAGGCGAAGGTCGCCATCGTCGAGGTGACGGGCCTGATCATGGACGGTTCGGCCGAACACGCGATCAAGCAACTCAAACAGGCCCGCGAGGACGACGCCGTGAAGGCGGTCGTCATGCGCGTGGACTCCCCCGGCGGCACCGTCTCGGGCTCAGACCGGATCTGGCGCGAGGTCGAACTCCTGGTGCGAGGGACCGACAAGAAAGGGACCAATCGCAAGCCCGTGGTCGTCTCCATGGGGGGCACCGCCGCGTCGGGCGGCTACTACGTCTCAGCCCCCGCCGACGTGATCTTCGCCGAACCCACCACCATGACAGGTTCCATCGGCGTCATCATGGAAATCCCCCAACTTCATAAGTTGATGGAAAAAGTGGGGGTCGAATTCGCCACGATCACCACCGGCGAATTCAAGGACATGGGCTCGATGTATCGGCCCATGACCCCCTCCGAACAAGCCCGCTGGCGCGAGACGATCGACGTGGCCTACCAACGCTTCGTGCGGATCGTCGCCGAGGGTCGCAAGCTGGAACTCGCGCCCACGCTGGCCCTCGCCAACGGCAAGGTCTACACCGCCAAAGAGGCCCGCGACCTCAAACTGGTGGACCACCTGGGCTACCTCGACGACGCGATCGAAGAGGCCCAGCGCCGGGCCAAGGTGAACGAGGTCAAGGTGGTCAAGTACGCCCGATCGCTCGGCCTGGAGGGCCTGCTC
>CALLYK010000358.1 GCA_937858365.1 uncultured Isosphaeraceae bacterium
AACGTGAAAGGTGCGCCCGAAGGCGCGGTTCTTTGGCAATCCGGGCGTTAGGAACCGGTAGTTAGGAACGGGCAGGTCCGCTCGGAGACGGTCGAACGTACGATGGCGGGCCTTCAGCCCATGAGTTCGGTGATCGGTGTCGGGTCGCTCACCAGGTGCGCTGGTCGGCCCTGCGGTGTGAAGAGGACCTTGTCGGGGTCGATGCCGAGCTTTCTGTATACGGTGGCCGCGAAGTTCTCGGGCGAGAGCACCCTCTCGACCGCGGCGAAACCGCGTGCGTCGGTGGCCCCCACCACGGTGCCTCCCGGTGTGCCGCATCCGGCGAAAAGCACCGACATCGCGTTCGACCAATGGTCGCGTCCGGCGTCTTTGTTGATCTTGGGCGTGCGGCCGAACTCGCCGAGCACGACCACTAAGGTGGTCTCCAAAAGGCCCCGGCGGTCGAGGTCCTCAATCAACGCGGCGATCGCCCCTTCAAACGGCGGCAGCTTCTTATCAAGGTCTTTGAAGATATTCGTATGATGGTCCCATCCTCCCTCATAGAGTGTGATGAAGGGGACGCCCGCCTCGACCAAGCGCCTGGCCAGAAGGGCCCGTTGACCGAAAGGCGTGCGGCCGTAAGCGTCGCGCGTTGCCGCGGGTTCATGGCCGATGTCGAAGGCCGCTTGCGCCTCCATCGAGGCCATCAGATCGTATCCTTGTTCATAGTACTGATCGAGCGCGTTGACCGGGTCGGCCGCCGCTTCCTCGGTGATTCGCAGGAACTTGTCCACTCGGTCGCGCAGCTCGCGCCGACCTTGGAAGCGGCCTTCGGCGAGGCCCTTGGGCAGGGCCACGTCGCGGACGCGGAAGCCATCCGTATTGGGGTTGTCGGGCACGACGAAGGGGGCGTACTTCGCACCCAGGAAGTTCGGCCCGCCCGAGCGCGACATCTGAGGGATCGAGAAGTACGAAGGCAAGCCGCCAATCGCGGCGCCTCGTTCATGGGCCGTGACGGAACCGAGGCTGGGATGGAAGCTCACGAAGGCGCCGCAGCCGACCGGGATGCGCGGCGGGGCCCCGGTCATCATGTAATGGTTGCCGGCGCCGTGGTTTCCCTGATCATGACGGATCGACCGCACGACCGCGAGCTTGTCGGCGATCGCCGCCAGTTTGGTCATGTTCTTGGCGAAATGGAGACCCGGGACCTTGGTGGCGATCGGTGCGTGTTCTCCGCGGAACTCGGAAGGGGCGCCTGGCTTGGGGTCGAACGTTTCGTAATGGCTGGGGCCCCCGTCCTGCCAAATGAGGATGCAGCTTGAGGGCCGTGCCCTCCGTCCGAGCGGGTCGGTCGCGGCGGCCAGGCCGCGTGTGCGCAGGGCGGTCACCAGACCGCCGCCGAGGAGCGTCCCCAGGCCGAGTTGCAGGCAGTCGCGCCGGGTGATCGATTCGCAGTTCCGGTGGGTGGCCATGTCGGTCTGCCCCGGGGGTGGGATAGGGTGCGGAGTGTGGAGAGTTCAATCCTTGAAGATAAACTCAGGTGTATTCATGAGGGCCCAAAGGAGGTCCTCGGCCGCTTCGCGGCGGGCCTTGGGCGTGTCGGCCCGGTCGAAGAGACCTCGGCCGATCGCGCATTCTTCTTCGTTAGGGAAGCGGGCGTAGACCCGCAGGTACAGGTCTTCGACGATCGCGTCGGCCGTCTTGCTCGACTGGGCGAGTAGGTTGGGGACCGCCTGGTCGTCGGTGATCTTGGCGTGGATGCGTGGGGCGTTCATCAGGTGAAGGGCCTGGACGACGGTGGGTTCCGGGGCCCGCTCGCAGGGCGGGTCCTGGTTGCGGTCAGGGCGACCGAACGTGTCCAAGAAGAGGGAATCGACGCGGTGGGTCCAGATCGCCGCGGCGCGCGTGCCGGGCGGGGCCGCGTCGAACGCCTCGGGGACGCCCGTCACGTCGCTGACGGCGTCGAGGAGCGTCTCGGCCCGGAGGCGCCGGCGATAGTGGCGTGAGTGGTTCCGCGTGTCGGCCACGTTTCGCGCGTGGGGTCGGGAGGACAATTCATAAACGTGCGATGTCATAATCGTTCGATAGAGATGTTTGAGCTGATAGCCATGATCGCGGAAGTCTTGGGCGAGGGCGTCGAGGAGGGGGCCGTTCGCGGCCGGGTTGGTGGCGCGGAGGTCGTCCACGGGTTCGACGAGGCCGCGGCCCATGAGTTCGGCCCAGACGCGATTGACGCTGACGCGGGCAAAGAGTGGGTTCTCGGACGACGTGAGCCAACTGGCGAGCGCATCGCGTGGGTCCTCGCTCTCGTGGATCGAGCCAAAGAGGGGCTTGGGGGCCATCGCCGCGCCGGTGGCCGGGTTGATCACCGTCTTGGCCTTGGTCGTGGTGAAGACGATCTCCTCGCCCCCCGAAATGGGGGGCGAAAGGCCAGTCCCCTTACGGCCGACTCTCTGGAAGAAGGCCGTGAACCCATAAAAGTCATCTTGTCCATAAACCTCAAACGGATGATGATGGCACTTGGCGCATTCGAGACGCACGCCCAGGAAGAGCTGACTGACCATCGTGGTCAGTTCCTCGGGTTCACGGCGGTCGCGGAACATGGTGGCGGCGCTCGGGCCCCAGGTGCTCCCCTTGGCGGTGATGATTCGGCGCGCGAACTCGTCGTGCGGCCAGTCTTCGCGGAAGGCCTGACGAATCCAGGCATCAAAATTCAAGACGGCCTTGATGCCGACACGATAGGGGTTGGGCCGCAGGAGGTCCATCCACTGGTTGGCGCGATGGTCCGCGTATTCGGGACGCTGGAGCAAGGCGTCGATGAGGGCGGGTCGCTTGGACGGAGATGCGTCTTCGAGGAAGGCGCGGGCCTCTTCTGGGGTGGGCAGTCGGCCGATCAGGTCGATGAAGGCGCGGCGAAGGAAGGTGTGGTCTTCGCAAGTCTCGGACCCGACGACGCCCAGGGAGCGCCACTTGTCGTAAACCAATCCATCGATGAAGTTCTTTCGCGGCAGTGATTCATAAACGTCGGTCGAGACTTCTCCTGCAAGGGGGATGGAGACATCGCAGGTGGCGAACTTGCCGCGATAGCGGGCCATGATGGTCGCTTCGCCGGGGATGGCGCCCGTCTTCACGAGGCCCGAATCACTCACGGCAGCGATCGCCGATTCGTTAGACTGAAAGGCGGTCATGTCGGTGACGTCGCGGACCGAGCCGTCCGCGAAGTGGGCCGAGACGATCAGGCGTTGTTCGGTCGCGGGGGCCAAGACCCGGGTGCGCGGCTCGACCGTGATCTTCGTCAAGGCGGTCTCGCCGGCGGCTGACCTGGGCATTCCCGCGGCGATCCAGGAGCGAAGGGCCTCGTACGCGGCGCCACCGACTTCGAGCTTTCGGCCGCCGCCGTGAGGGACCGCGGCGGTTGCTTTCAGCAAGATCAAGCTCTGATCAGGAGCGGCCGGGAAGACGCGGCGGCCTCTGGCCTCGCTGGCGATCGCGTCGTGGTCGAAGCTAGCGTCGAAGCCCAGAAGCGAGAGTTGAAAGCCGTTCTGTCCGCGCTGCTTGCCATGACAGGGGCCTGCGTTGCAGCCAAAACGTGTCAATATGGGCTGCACGTCACGCTCCATGGTCGGCACGGGCCGGTAGGCCGCGTCGCGGACCTCGACGGTGGCGACCAGTTCGGTCAGGCCGACCTTGGCGAAGACCTTGGTCGAACCATCGGCCACGGGCAGGACCAGGCCGTCGGGGCCCACCCGTGCGACCTTCGGGTCTTCAGAACGGAAGGTCGTCGCACTGGTCCAATCGCGGTCGCGGCCCTCGTCGCGACCGATCACGATCAGGGCCTGATGGGCGTCTTGACCGCGCAAGCTCACGCGGTTGGGCACAATGCGGGGCGAGGGATCGTCCTGGTCTTCCACGGCCGCGGGCGAGATCGACCCTAAGACAACCAGGCAGACCAACCAGCTTGAGACCATCGGGTCCCTCGAACGGATGGAGGTCAACACGTTCTAACCAAGCTCCGTAGTATAGAACGAGCCGGCGGGGAATGTCCAACAAAAGTCCAACTCGGTGCCGGTCGGTGTTGGCGGATGGAGGTGTGGGTCGCCTGTGGTTGACGCGGGCCGCTGCCTCCGGCTAGACTTCTTTCTTTACACGACAAAGCTCGGGCGGGATGGGAGTGCGCGCGTGCCATCGACGTGTGTGGTGGGGCTTCAGTGGGGCGACGAGGCGAAGGGGAAGATCGTGGACCTTCTCTGCGACCGGCACGACGCGGTCGTCCGCTATCAAGGGGGGGCGAACGCGGGGCACACGGTCGTCGTTGATGGCGTCACATATAAGCTCTCGTTGGTGCCAACAGGCATCCTTCGACCGGGGATCGCCTGTGTGATCGGCAATGGCACGGTGGTCCACCCCCCTGCCCTTCTGCGTGAGATCGACACCCTTGCCAAGCAAGGCGTGGACCTGGAAGGCCGTTTGCTCTTGAGCGATCGGGCCCACGTCATTCTTCCCCACCACATCGAGGAGGAGCGGTTGACCGAGGAGTCGACGGAGCGGGCCGACCATCTCGGTACGACCCGGCGCGGCATTGGCCCTTGCTACCGGGACAAGGTCGGGCGGGTGCATGGCTTTCGGATCGGTGACCTCTTTCACTCCAACACATTTCGAGAACGATTGGGCCGAGCCATCGCGGCGAAGAACCGGCTCTTGGGGGCCCTTTTGCCCGACTTCCAGCCGTTCGACGCGAGTGCCGTGGCCGACGAATACCTCGACCACGCGGAACGCTTGCGGCCGTTCGTGCGCGACACGACCGTCTGGCTCCACGACGCCCTCGGGGCCGGCAAGCGACTCCTTTTTGAAGGGGCCCAGGGCTCGCTCCTCGACATTGATCACGGAACATATCCGTATGTCACGAGTTCTAATTCGAGCGCGGTGGGGATCGCGGCGGGATCGGGCGTGCCAACACGACATATCGACCGTTGGATCGGCGTGGTGAAGGCTTATACGACTCGAGTGGGCGGCGGCCCCTTTCCCACGGAACTCGACAACGAGGTTGGCGAGCGGATTCGTCGGGTCGGACGCGAGTACGGTACGGTGACGGGACGGCCCCGCCGCTGTGGTTGGTTCGACGCGGTGGCGGTCCGCTACTCGGCCCGAGTGAGCGGGGCGACGGAACTCGCGTTGATGCTTCTGGATGTGCTCAGCGGTTTGGATCCGATCCATGTGGCAGTCGCTTACGAGGACGAATCGGGGCGGCGGGTCGAACATTGGCCGGCCTCGCTCGAAGTCCTTGAGGGCTGTCGGCCGGTCCTGGAGACATTGCCGGGTTGGTCGGAAGACTTGACCGGCGTTCGGCGCTGGGGCGACCTGCCCGAGGCGGCCCGCTCGTATGTTCGGTATATCGCCGACCAGATCGGCGTGCCGGTAAGTATTGTCTCCGTGGGGCCCGATCGTCGGGCCACGATCCCGATCGACTGACAGGTCCCGCCCCCTTCATTGAGGACCTTTCACGTGTTTCATCGACAGATACCCGCCGAGGGCCTGGAACGCCTGGCCCGTCTGGGGATCGCAGCCGAGCAGGTCCCCGGGCACGTGGCGATCATCATGGACGGCAACGGTCGATGGGCCCAGTCACGCGGCCTCCCGCGCGTGATGGGGCACCGCCGAGGCATCAAGAGCGTGCGCTCGGTCGTCGAGGAAGGTTGCCGACTGGGCCTGGAGCAACTCACGCTCTATTGCCTCTCGGTCGAGAACTGGAAGCGCCCCGAGCGCGAGATCCAGTTCCTCATGCGACTTCTCAGGCACTTCCTGGCGATCGAACGGGAAGAGCTGATGGACCAGAACGTCCGGCTGGTGATGATCGGCCGGCGCGACGGGCTGCCCGACGCCGTCTTGGCCGAACTCGACCGGACGATCGCCATGACGGCCGAGAACACGGGGATGACCCTCTGCCTGGCGATCAATTACGGCGGCCGGACCGAGCTGGCCGAGGCCGCTCGGAAACTCGCCGAGGACGTGTTGGCCGGCAGAATCGAGCCGGAGTCGATCGACGAGACCTGTTTCGCGGGGTATCTTTCCACGGCGGGCATGGCCGACCCCGACCTGCTTATTCGGACCGCGGGCGAACTACGCGTGAGCAATTTCCTACTCTGGCAGATCTCTTACGCGGAACTCTACGTGACCGAAGTCCTTTGGCCCGACTTCCGAGCCGAGGACCTCGACGAGGCGCTTCTGGCCTATGCCAGACGCTGCCGGAAGTTCGGTGGTCTGGCGACCGGCAAGCCCGCCGCACTCGCGATCGGCCCCTGAGTTGATCGTCGGACCAGCCACCACCATCCCGCCCCGTTGGGTCGACCCATGCTGCGCAAGCGACTGGCCTACGGCTTCTCGATGTCGCTGGCGATCACCCTGGTCCTTGGGCTGGATGAGTTCTTCGCCCCTTGGTATCCGCTCTGGTTTCTCACGGCCCTTATCGTGCTCGGCCACGCGGCCTTGGAGATCATCAGCCTCTTCAGCGTGACCAGCGCGCGACCGTCTGGGAACACGGTCTTCGCCGGCGTCCTGGCCATTGTCGTCTCGAATTGGGCCCCCCACGTGAGTGAGGCCCTGGGCCCCCACCCGATCTCGGAAGCGGCCTTCGACCCGTCGGCCCCGATCCACGACCTGGCCTGGCCGCTCCTCACATTCGTGGCGGTGCTGATGTTCGCGTTCGTGGCGCAGGGGGCCCAGTTCCAGCGACCCGGCGCGACAATGTCGACAATCGCCGGGTCGATCCTAGCCGTGGCCTATGTGGGGCTTTTAGGGAGCTTTTTGATCCAAATGCGCTGGTTTGAAGGGCCCTCGCATGGGCTCTTGCCCCTGATCGCTTTGGTGGCCGTGGCGAAGGGGACCGACACCGGCGCCTACACCCTGGGGCGGATCGCGGGACGACACAAGCTCTGGCCCAAACTCAGCCCCAACAAGACCGTGGAGGGGGCCCTGGGCGGCCTCATCGCCGGCGTGGCGGCGTCCCTCATCGTGGCCGCCGCGGCGAAGGCCGTGCTTCACGCGCCGATGCCGTCTTGGTTGGCCGTGTTTGGCTATGGACTGGTCGTAAGCACCGCGGCGCAACTCGGGGACCTCATGGAGTCGATGATCAAACGCGACTGCGAGCGGAAGGACTCGTCGTCGATGGTCCCCGGCTTCGGCGGTGTGCTCGACGTGATTGACTCGCTCCTCTTCGCGGCCCCCGTGGCCTATGGCTATTGGCTTTTGTTCGCGCCTTGATCCGATCAACGTTGCTCTGGCACGTCCACCAATTTGAGGGCGGCCATCGCATAAGCGCTCGCCGGCTTGTGTTGGTCCTCACACGCTTTCTTCAAGGCTGGGACGACCCCATCAAGGTCGCGTGCCGGCTTGCCGAAGCGGGCCAGGGCCTGACAGCATGCGATGCGGACCTGGGTTTCCGAGTCGATCAAGGCCCGCCCCAGCGCGATCGCGGCGTCCGCTGAACCGGACGATCGAGGGGCCACCTCCCCGAGGGCTCGCGCCACTGCGACTCGGACCGACGCCGCGTTGTCGTTCAGGCGCTCGATCAAGGCTGGGACGGCGGTCGTGTCGTCGCCGAGTGCCTTCTTGAGTTCGGCGAGCACTTCTTCGCGGGCTGGTCTCGGTCCTTGAACCAGCGTGAACGCGGCGGCCCCTCGGACTTCCGGCCCCTCGTCCTCAAGGGCCTTTTCCAGGGCCTCGCGGGCGGGCGCTTGGCTCATGAACGCGGCGAGGGCCTCGGCCGCCGCGCGACGGACCTCGGGAGCGGCGGTCGACAGGGCCTCGGCCAGCGGGGGAACGGCGTCGGCCTCTCCGGGCGCACCCTGCTTCAAGGCGTTGGCAGCCTTGATCGACACGACCGCATCGGCCGATCTGAGCTTCTCGGCCAGTAAGGCGATCACCTCCGGGCGCTTCACGTGGGGCTTGACCTGGTCCAGGGCCTGCAAGGCTGCCTTACGCGCAGGGCCTTCAACTTCCTCAGCCAACGCGAATAGACGCTGCAAGCGGGCCGGGCTCGAGACGTCGAGCGTCGAAAGGGCCGCGTCGCACTCGCCGCGCAAGAGCGGCTCCTTCCCTTGAGTGCCTTCCAGAAGGCCGTCGAAGATGGGTTCGGAATCGCGCCCGGCCAGAGCCAGAGCAAGGGCGGCCGAGGCACGCACTTCCTTGGACTTGTCCTTCAAGACACGTTCCAGGCCCTCAAAGGCGCCGGTCGCGTTGGCGAGATCGCGATGGACGGCCAGGTTCGACCCCAGGGACCGGGCGGCCGCGCCTCGCACGAGAGGGTCCACGTCGTCCAACGCCCTCGTCAAAGCGGCGACCGCCTCAGGCGCGGCCTCGGCCTCGACCCGCGCGAGGGCCTCGGCCGCCGCTTGTCTTGTCTCAACCTTCGAGGATGTCAGGCCGTCCAGAGGGCGAGTCCCGTGACTCCAGAGGTAGTAGCCCAACGCTCCGGCGCCGAGAAGCAGGATCGCGAAGAGGCCCCAAGGGACCTGGGAACTGCGGGACGCATTAGTCTCGACCACGGCCCCCTCCCGTCCCCGCTTGATCGGCCGGCGGCACCTGAATGTCGAACCTGTTGTCGCCCGACTTCACGATGAACGACTGGCTGTTGTCGTCCATTTCGCGACCTTTGATCAGCGGGGACGAAACGCGAACTGCGTTATGACCAATGTATGTCTTGATCGTATAGGAGCCGTCCTTGCCGATCTCCGCGCTGCGAGCGCCGACCGGCCTTTGATAGCTGGCCGCGTCGAACGTCACGGTCCCCTTGGTGGCAGTCTTGCCCTTGATGGTCACCGTGCCTGTGACCGTCGCCTCCTCGGTGGAGGAGGTTGCCGGGGCGGGCCCGTCGTTGCAACCGCTGGTCAGCGCCGCGAAGGCACCCACGACGAAGAAGGTGGTCCAAGCCTGTGCCGTTCTCATCGACTTCTCCCTGTAAGAAACGCAATGTCGACATTTCCGTCTCAAAGAATCGATCACAATCAACATCTCCCGATTTGATGCGAATCATCGATCGCATTTTTAATTACCGCGATTCTAGCGACTTGTGTTCAGCTTGTCTCAAGGATACAAGGAATGACCAGGTCGTTTCCATTCGGAAGCCGACCGACTCGTTCTTCCGCCCATCTTCTGGGTCCAGGGTCGCGACAATTGGGTCTGGTGGCCTCCCGCGCCCTCGGCGGATGGCCTGAGCTTGATTGTCCCTTCTTTTTTGGAGGCGCATCATGACTGATCGAAGCTCACGACGCGGTTTCACGTTGATCGAGTTGCTGGTGGTGATCGCCATCATTGGGGTCTTGATCGCCCTGCTTCTTCCCGCGGTCCAACAGGCCCGCGAGGCGGCCAGGCGGATTCAGTGCACGAACAACCTGAAGCAAATGGGGCTCGGTTTCGCCAACTACGAATCGGCGAGTGGTTCATATCCGTGGGGCCAGGGACCGCTCAATTGCAACGACTGGAACTGGTTCGTCTTCATCCTGCCCCAGATGGAGCAAAACCAGCTCTACAACGCGATCAACTTCGCGCGGTGGCGGTACACGTCGACGCCTCCGGACGGCTTCGCCTGCGTGGGAGACCCGGTCAACACGACGGTCACATACTCGCGACTCAGCTTGGCCGTTTGCCCGTCCGACTTGAACCGGATCCAGTCGGCGTGCGGCGGCTTCAACTACGCCGCGAACAGTGGTTCCCTGCCGATCTTCTTCAACCAGAGCCAGGGAGGCACGAACCTCTTGCCCAACGGTGTGATCGCGTCGCACAACGACACCATACCGGGGGTCGCCCCGGAGATGGGGGTCGCTCGCTTGGCGGACATCACGGACGGCACGAGCAACACCGCGATCGTCAGCGAGCGCTGCAAGGGGATCGGCACCGGCACGTCGAACGACAACAACGCGGCGGGAAACCGCGACAACCTCGCACCTCCGACCAACATCGCGTTTGTCGCGGCGGTGGCCCGCATGGACATCCCCCAACCCTATCAGTTGGCGTGCGCCGCCAACGACCCCAGGAGACCGGGCACGACTTTGGCGGGCAGCCGGCCGCCGGGAACCTGGTGGCACATGGGGAACCCCCAAAACTCGCGCTACAACCACGTGATGCCGCCGAATTCCTGGTCATGCACCACGGCCTCGGGCGGCAACAACGGCAATGGTGCGATGGCACCCAGCAGCCGACACCCCGGGGTCGTCAACGTCCTCTTCTGCGACGGCACCGTGCGTGCCATCAAGAGCACCGTCTCCCTGGCGAGCTGGTGGGCGATCGGCAGCCGCAATGGCGGCGAGGTCATCTCGAGCGATTCGCTGTAGGCTTTGCTCACTCACCGGCGAGCTCGATCAATCCAAGGCACTGGCGTCTCATCCGCCAGTACCTTGGGACCGACGGCTCATCGCGAAGGCCCGGACCTTATCGCTCTTGCGAGTCTCTCTTTCGCCAGGTCGTGGTGGCCAAGGCCGTGCCCGCGAGGCTGGCCGCAAGCAGCCCCAGGGGCCATGAGCGGAGTGTCAACGCCAGGCAACCGAGAAGACCCGAGACCAACCCAAGCGTTCTCCAGGGCCTGAGACGGAGCCCCAGTGCGACGATCATCAGAAGGATGCGCCGACCGTCGCGAAAGGCGCGGAGCTTGCTGGATGTCCCGCAGATCCGAGGATGGTAGGGAACGGGCACTTCCACGACCCTCAGGCCTCGCGCGACCGCCTCGCCGGCCAATTCCGTCTCGATTTCAAACCCAGTCGAGCGAAGGCGGACGCGCGTGCGAAAGGTCTTGGAGAAGGCCCGATAGCCGGAGAGTAGGTCCCCCTGCCCTGGGCCGATCAAGACCGTGAAGGCGGCGCGGATCAGGACGTTGCCGATCCCACGGATGGGCGTCATGGCGCCGAGTTCGGCGACCGGCCTTCGGGCGCCGACGGTCATCTCAGCGCGTCCTTCAAGGACCGGCGCGATCAGGGCGCGAACATGATCGGCTGGATAAGTGCCATCACCATCCACAAGGACGACGACTTCGGCCGTGGCGAGTTCCTCAAGCCCGCGCCGGACCGCGTTCCCCTTGCCTCGTTCGGGGACGACCAGTACCTCGGCCCCGGCCTCGCGCGCCAACTCGCCGGTCCCGTCGGTGGAATCGTTTTCGAGGACGAGGATGCGGGCCTCGGGCAGGGCCGCGCGGAAGGCGGCCACGACCGCGGCCACGGCCGCCGCCTCGTTGTGACAGGGGATCGCGACCCCCACACTCGGTCCCTGGTCCAAGTCCGTCATCAGGGCGATTGTGGCATGCCGCGTTCGCGTCGGCAATCTCGGCGGATCAAACCCGGTCCCCCAAGATCGTCATGATCCGCACAGGCGGCCCACTTCCCGAATTGCGGCGAGTTTTCGATGGCGCTTCGGGTCAAGGTTGACGATCCTTGGAACACGGAGGCGCGGGCGACGTTGCCGGCGCCCCGTGGTTCGAAGTCGAAGTCCACAGAAAAGGGACCTTGTCATGGTTGCCACTCAAAAGACCCTTTCGCCGCAACCCACTGGAAACGGCTCGGGTCCGCATGGTCTTTACGTTGAAGCGACGATCCTTAAGGGCCGCCCGCAGGGCCCAACCCCGAAAACCCATAAGGGGGCCCCTCCGCTCGTCGGTCCGGGTCTCTCAGACGGCCCCTTCCGGGTCCGTGACTCACATGATTCTTGGTTGATCGACCAGCTCCGCGATGCCACGGAGCGCCTTGACCGGTGCCAGCGTCAGGAACGTCAGGCTCGCGAAGAGGCCAGGCGTCGTTCCGCCGAGTGCTGGGACCAAGAGCGCGAACTGGCCGTCATCGAACTGGCCGAGAAGCTGCACCGCAATCCCCATCGCGTCTCCAAGCAACTTGAGCAAACCACTCAAGGGGCCGCTTGGAAGATCGCGCGATGGAAGGTCCTGGGCCAGTCCCTGAAGGTCCATGCCGCATGGACCGACCTGGAACGGGCCCGTGCCTGGGACCTCCTGGGCTTGCCCCTGGGTGAGAACGGGCCCGACGATGTCCCCGACGCCGACGCGGCCACGCTTTTGCCCATCCGTAAGGTCATGGTCGAAGGCGAGATCGCGCGACTGACCAAATTGCGTCGAGACGTCTTGACCAACCGAGACGAACGCGAACGTGCCGATGCTTGCGCGGGTCTCTCGCCCGTAGCGTCACCCGTCATCAAGGCCCTTCAGCGCGAGGCGAAGCAGGCTTGGACCCAAATCCAGTGGTTGCTGGCCCGCTTGGAACGGGTCGCGCCAAACGCGGCCGACTACCCATCGGAAACAGCGGTCCCTGTCGCCGTGACCGACGTTCAGGACGAGCCCGAGGGAGAATCCCCGGCCATCGCGCCTCGGAAGGCCGAGTTCGCTGGGACACCTAACTTGCCAGCCACACGAACGACGCAGATGGAGGCACCGACGGCGGCAAGGCGAGAGCTCGTGCCGCTTTCGTTCTTGTGGAAAGGCCAGGAGATGGGCCCTCGTTTCGAGGGGGACAGTAGCCCGTATCGGGCCCCGACGATCTTGGGTGGCAATGGCCAGCCATTGATGCCCGTGGGCCGGGCCAATCCCATCGTGTCGTTCAGTTGATGGCCGACGCGAGTCCGATACCGTCTTGTGCTTTCGGCCGGGCGCCCTACCATGGTGGGACGCCCGGCCCAAGCCCGGTCTTCCGTCGAATCCGGTCCGCGATACCGCGAAGGACGCCTCTCGATGCTCTCGCGAACCTGGCCAGGCGCGCTGGCCATACTGCTTTGTATTTCGCATGCTGGGCCGGCGCAAACGACCCAGAAGTTTGATGTGGTCATCGCGGGCGGCTCAACCGCCGCATTTGCCGCGGCCATCGCCGCGGCCGATACCGGAGCGCGGACCGCCTTGCTGGAACCGACCGATTGGGTCGGCGGTCAACTCACGTCCAGTGGCGTGCCCGCCGTTGACGAGGCCTGGCACAAGGTGACCGACCCCAAGACGGGCGAGGTCGTCAACGTCTCCGCGATCGCCCGGGCGCGGGCGAACATGACGCCCAACTTCCGGGCCCTTCTCGACGCCACCGGGAATCCCGGTCGAGGCTGGGTCAGCAATTACTGCTTCCTCCCCAAGGACTTCCTCGACACGCAGCTCATCCCTCTCGAACGTAAGGCCGGCCCGAGGCTCGTCGTCTTTCGCGAGACCGTCTTGAAGGGCGTCGAGACCGACCCCGAAACGCGCCGGATTCGATCGATCACCGCCATTCGCCGAAAACCCAAGAAAGGGTTGACGTACGGCGGATATGATCGCTTGCTTTCCCAAGACCTGGAGGATTGGTACGACCCTCGGACGTCGGACCGCTTCGACAAGGAGACGCTTCGGTTTGAAGCGGCCGTCTTCATTGAGGCGACCGAATGGGGGGAACTGCTGGCCCTGGCCGACGCCCCTTATCTTCAAGGTGTCGAAGCGACCGACGGCGGTCCCCAAGGCGAGGACCATTGTGGTCAAGCCACCGTGATCGACTTCGTCCAACGCTTGAACGCGGGGCCGGTGGAGGAACCGAAGCACGCTGAAGGCGTCGATCGTCTCGGCTTCGGGCCCTATGAAGGGAGGGCAGACGCCTGGGAGCGAATCTGGACCTACCGTCGCGTGAAGGGCTTCGGCGCCAAGCCCACTCCCGGCGACTTGAGCCTGCAAAACTGGGGCTACGCCGAGTCCAAAGGGAGCGGCGGCAACGACTACCCGTTCGGCTACCTCTTCCTGTCGAAAAGGGATACGGCCGAACAACGAAAGGACTGGCGGGGCGGCGTTAATTTGGCCGTGGTGGCAGGGGCCGAGGAACGGGCCTTCGCCTGGCACGACTGGTTCCGCGACCATCCCCAGGGGGACGTCGAGCCTGGCCAGGTCACGCTCGAAATCGGCCCTCTCGGCACGGGCCACGGACTGGCCAAGTTGCCCTATGTGCGCGATACCCGCCGCTCGATCGGTCTCGATGGCTACTTGCTGACATTGAAAGACCTGCGCGGCCCAGCCTCGCAAAGGACCGGTAAACGCTTTCGAGACCGGATCGCACTGGGGGCATACGCGGCCGACATTCATCCGATGGTCGGCTGCAAGTTCCCTCAGAGCGGCGGCGAGACCCTGCCCTTCTACGTCCCCTTCCGGGCCCTGACGAACGAAGGGTTCGGCAATCTTCTCATGGCCGGCAAGACGATGGCCCAGAGTTTCCAGGCGAACTCAGCCACGCGCCTGCACCCGATCGAGTGGTCAACCGGCACGGCGGCCGGAGTGGCCGCGGCCCACATGGCGACCAACGGACTCGACTCGCGTCAGGCCCTGGCCCGTATCGACGAGTTGCAGGACCTCATTCGGGCCAAGACCCCGATCGACTGGACGATCGATGGCGTGAAGTATCCGGCGCCCGATGAGGAAACTTCGTTCTGACCAGCTCGAGTCGCGCGGGGACTTCGTAGAAGGTCCTCGGGGGCATGGGCGGTGTCGCGTCGGTCGTCTCCGACGTTTTGAGGGTTTTCCGGGATTGCGCGGGCCTTGGTCGAACATAATGAGTGGACGACCGCCGGACGGCCCCGGCTGCCTGGAGGGCCTTCATGCTCTCGACCAACACGCGCCACACGTTCCAGGAACTCCTCACACGGGGCACGGCCGTCGGCCTGACGGACGCCGAGTTGCTCGACCGCGCCCTTTCCGGCCGCGGCGATGGACCCGGTTTCGAGGCCCTTGTGCTGCGTCATGGACCGATGGTCCTCCGCGTTTGCCGAGACCTCTTGGGCGATGAACACGAGGCTGAGGACGCCTTCCAAGCGACCTTCCTCGTGCTCGTCCGCAAGGGTCGCTCGGTACGCGGGGACGGATCGCTTGGCCCCTGGCTCCACGGGGTCGCCTGTCGCGTGGCCCAGCAAGCCCGAGTTGCCGCGGCGCGCCGCCGGCGACGCGAGGGAGGACAGGTCTCGGACCTGGAACGGCCCGCCCAGGAGATGTCTGTCGAGGGTCGGTTCATTCAGGGCGAGGAATGGGCCGAACTCCATCGCGAGTTGAGCCAACTGCCCGAGGTCTTCCGATCGCCCTTGGTCCTTTTTCACCTTCAGGGACTCAGTCATGAAGAGGTCGCGTTGCGATTGGGGTGCCCGATCGGCACGGTGCGGAGCCGCCTGGTCCGCGGTCGAGAGCGTCTCCGCGAACGTCTCGTCCGACGCGGATTCGGTGGTGCCATGACGCCCCTTCTCGCTGGGTTGGAAGGCGCCGTGAAGGCCATCGCACCCTCGGCCAGGCTCGCAACCAACACGGCCTGGGCCGCCGCCCGCTTCGCGACCGGATCGACGATCAACGGGGTCGTCTCGTCTTCGGTCGTTTCCCTCACGAAAGGCACCATCACCGCCATGAACCTCTTCACGCTAAAGGTCGGTTTGCTCGGTCTGGTGGTCACGGGCGCGCTGTCGGCCGGGTCGTCGGCCCTGGTTGCTCGGCCAGGTCAAGGAGCGGGCGAGTCTGTGGAGAAAGGACAGGCCGTCGCGAACGGGCATGAAAAGGGCCTTCAGCCGCCAGACACCGGCAGGGTCCAAACCGTGGCCGGCAGAAGGTGGCTCCTTGATTACCACGAGGGCCTCGCCCAGGCCTGCGCCCGCAAGGTGCCCCTGTTCGTCCATTTCCGAAGCGGCCAGGACGTGGACAACCTCGTTCTGGAACAACGGGTCTTTCTCGACCCAACGGTCCAGGACTTCTTATCCAGATACGTGCTTGTTCGTTTGCACGTCGACCGTGTCCCGATCATGGGTTTGACGGAGGAAGAATCGCTGAAACTTGTACAAAATAATCAAGCCTTGATGCATGAGGTCGCGAAAGTGGCCGGGGGGACGCCGGTGCTGGTGGCCGACCCTTGCGACGGCAACAAACGGTCGGTCCTGTCCCGGATGGTGACGGCCCAGGACCTCGCGGCGCTCTTGGGGGCCCACCTCGACAAAGTGAAGGAGAAGGAAGAACCGCCCGCCGCGCGAGCTTCCACCCTTCAATCGCTGCGCGAAAGGTTGGCCTTCAGCGAGCGGATGTTCCAGAAGGGTTACGTTCCCGAGTCGCAAGTCCTGACCGCTCGCGAGGCCCTCCGCAAGGCCGAGGAGGGGGGCGAACGAGTCTCCGCGGTCTTCCCCAGAACGGAGGTATCGGAAGGACCGCCCGCGCCGACTTCGGCCGCGGAGATCGGCGCCCTTATCGCTCTGGCGAGGGACCGCCTCAAGTCGATGGAGAATATCCAACAACGCGGACTCGTCAGTGATTCGGGGCTCTTGGAGGCCCGTACCAGCCTGAAGGTCCTGGAGGCCCAATTGGCCGGCAGGATGGAACAACTGCGGGACGAGATCGAGGTCTTGGCGGTCCAGCGCGAAGCGCGAGAAGCGGAGTTGGGGTTGGTGGGGTCGCAAGGGGCCGTGGGCCGGGCGGCCTTGGCTCGCGTGTCGCAACTGGCCAAGGGCAACCTGGTATCGTCCGAAGAAGTGACGAAGGCGGAGGCAGCCGTCCGCGTCAACGAGGCGGAGCTTCGGATCAAGCAGGTCGCCGTGAAGGAGGTCGAGGTGCGAATCCAGCAGGCGAAGCGTCGGCTGCAGGCGTTCGAGAAACTGACGGCGGACTGATTCTCATCGAGAACGTCCCGTTCCCGACGGGGCCTGGGTGAGACCGCCTCCAGGCCCCTGTTTTTGACACCATCGTCCGACCCAAACCGCGAGACGCCGACTCCCGAAGTGGAACGGCCCGGGGTTACCCTGGGGCCGGTCGCGCTTGGGAATCGGCGACTTGGGATGACGACGATAGGTTTCAAGCGGCGCGTCGGCGGCGGGCCCAGAAGATGCCGGCGAGTCCCAGAGTGCCCACCACGACCAGAGAAGATGGCTCAGGGATCGCGGCCGCCGCCAGGTCGCCGATGAGTTGATGCCCGGCGGTGGTCGGATGCACGTCGTCCCAGAAGAGGTAGCCTTGCCCGCTCGTGTTGTTGTCTTGAAGGGCGCCCTTGGTTACGTTCGAGAACCCGAACGCGCTTGGGTTCGCGATCACTTCTTGGACCTTGGAAGCCACGTCCACGCGGTAGATCTGGACAGGTAAGGTCGTCTCAAGGTTTTTCAGTTGGGCCTCAAGGCTCGCGTTGAAAGCGGTCGTGAGCGCGTTGAGGTTTGCGCGTTCGAGGTCGGTCACGTTCGAGGTCAGGGGCAATTGGCCGAGAAGCGGCAAGTTCGGGACCACGAAGCGACGTGCACCGACGCCTTCCAGCCGCATGATGGCCGAGGCGATGTTGCGCGCGACCACGTCTGGGTTCGTTTGCTTGGCGGTCAAGAAATCGTTGCCGCCAGTCCAAATCGTCACGAGATCGTTGGGTTGGAACGTGCGACCGGAGTCCACGAAGTTGGCCGCTTGCTGCACGAGATTGGGCGTGAGCACGGGGGAGGGCCCGATCCCCGACTGGGCGCCGCCCCAAGCGAAGTTCGTGCCGCCCATCGAACTGGGTGTGGGGGGCGACTGGCCAAGGCGTTGTGCCAAATAATCCACCCAGGTCGGGCCGTTCGAGAAATGCCCACCGCTGTACGGGGGCGAAGGGGGTGTGGTCCCTTGGCTGGCCGCGTAAGAGTTCCCCGCGTCACTGAGGCTGTCGCCGAAGACATAAATACCGTCGAAGGCCGCCTGGGCCGACGACGCAAACGAGCCCAGGAACGAAGTCAACGCGATACCGAGCACCATCCGTTGGCACCCATTCATCGCTCGGTCTCCTTACCGTTGAGATGTGGATCGTTGTGGAATCAAGTGTTCAGGACGGAACCCAAGGCCCCTGAGCGGGGGCCTTCCGGGGTGTTTCGACGGGGCCGAGGCCCTTGGAGGCAGGGCGGTCGCGTCTGGCGTATCGCCGGTTCGAGGGGATCATGCCGAGAATCGCCTCATCCGTCCAGGCCGAATTTCCAGCGACCCAAATACCGAGACCCAAATCAGTCAAGCAGACCGATTGGTCCAACGCGACAAGCAACTTCTCTCGACGCCTGGTAACAGGAGCGAGAGAAGACCGACGACCAACCACCGCCGCCAATGACCAAAAACACTTAAACAACAGTGACAGTTGTCCTGGTCATGAGGGCGGTGAACATGCCTGAGGCCGTCCTGTTCATGAGGGTCGTGCCGCTCACGTCGCGAACGCTGTTGACGACAAGGCGCGCGGTGGAATTGAGGGTCGTGCCTGTGAAATTGATACGGCCCCCGGCGGGTGTGATCGTGATCGTGTTCGCCGAGGCGCTGTAGACGGCCGCCCTCAGGCCAATGTTGATGTCGTAGATCACGTTCCGGCCGGAAACACGGCCAAAGGCCAGGCTGTAATTACCGATCTGGGCCACGCTCGCCGCGTCAAGGAGGCCCGAAGTGCGGAGCACGATCGACGTGATCGTGTTTCCGGACCGGGTGACGCTGATGCTCTGGACCGTGGAAGTCAGGATGGTCACATTGTTCGGGGCCGACGTGCTCGCCGGCAGCGTGGCGTTGCCCAAATACCGGGCGGTGATCGATCGCGTACCTGGCGGCCGTGTGCTGACGTTCAACGAGGCCGTCCCGTTGACGAGGGCAACGGTCCCAATGGCGGTGGCGCCATCAAAGAAGGTCACGTTCCCAGTCGGGCTGCCCAACGAACTCGTGACCGACGCCGTCATGGTGTACGACTGCCCCACCAGGAACGGGCCGGGGGGCACGTTCAGGGTCGTCGTTGTGGCCGCGGCGTTCACCGTGAAGTTCCATGGTTGCGTGGAACTCGCCTGGAAGTTCTGAGTGCCGGAGTAGCTCAAACTGATCGGGTGGGTCCCTACACCCAACCCGCTGACAAGCAAGGATGCCGACCCGTTCAGCGCCGGGGCCGTCCCGAGAAGCGTGTTCCCGTCAAAGAACGATACGGTCCCACCCGTGGGGACAGTGCCGTTGGCCCCGTAGAGGACCGCGCCGAAGGTGATCGACTGTCCCAGGTTGATGGAGGAGGCCGGTGCGCTCAGTTGGGTGGCCGTCACGGCCGGATTCACCACGAAGTTCACTTTCGGGCTGATGCTCGAGCCGAACCCGCTTCCCCCCAGGTACTGGGCCCAGATTTGGTAGGTCCCACTGCCCAAAGTGGCGCTGTTGACCAAGAGCGTTCCCACCCCGTTGACGAGGTTCGCCGTGCCGAGGGGGGTGGTCCCGTTAAAGAAGGTCGCCGAGCCCACGGGGGTGCCTGTCCCGCTATTGGTTCGGACCGCCACATAGAAGGTCGACATCTGACCATACGAAACCGACGAGGGCGCGAAGTCGACGCCCGTGTACGTGCCCGCCCCGACATTCGAGACCGTCACCACGAAAGTCCTCGTGGCGAAGAGTGCGGGAGATCCGTTGTCAACCACGCGCACCGTGATCGGATAGACACCGGCCGTGGTGGGCGACCAAGTGAACACGCCCGAGGCCGGATCGATGGCCGCGCCCGCTGGGGGCGAGACCAGCGAGAACGACAAGAGGCTGCCGACGTCTGTGTCCGAGGCGGTGACCTGGAACTTGTCCTGCTGTCCGACAAGAACGAACTGGTCGGCAATCGGGTCGAATACCGGCGCCGTGTTGCTCGGCGGCGCCAGGTCGAAGGCCCAAGGCTCGAGACCGCGCGAACCGTCGGTCGCGGCGAGAATGGTCTTAGACCCCGCCGTCCCCAGGAACACGCGATTCGCGCCGACCCTGGAGCTCGCCGACCCTTGGTTGATGTCGGCGGCGATGCGTGTGCCGGCCGTCGTGCCGTCGGACATCCAGGGTTCGACGCCGTTCACGCCGTTGTCGGCCATAAACAAGAGGTTGGGACCCAACACGGTGAGCTCGGTGGGGTTCGAACTCCCGGCGCCCGGGTTGATGTCTTTGACCGGTCCGGTCCCCGCCGACGTGCCGTCCGATTTCCAAAGCTCTCGGCCGGAAGCGTTGTCGGCGGCGAAGAACACGCTCGAGCCCAGGGTGACCATCGGCCCTGGGTTGGTCACGCTCGCGCCGCCCGCGAGCACTTCCGAAGCGTTTCCCGTTGTGCCGACGCTCCAGAGTGTGCCGTTGGGGCCCCCCTTGAAGAAAAGGGAGGAGGAGCCAAGGGCCCCCATCGCGGCCGGCATGGCGACCGCGACGTTGCCGATCCCGTTACTCACTTGCGAGGCCACTCCGGTCGAGGGGTCCACGCGCCAAAGAGTTTGGTTGTTGTTCGGGCCGGCCGCGAGGAAGAGGGTCGTACCTACGGCGATCAACCCGGATGGGTTCGCGACGAAGTTTCCGCCCCCGTCGGTGACGGGCACGGCCGAGCCGGCCCCCGCGTCGAGCCTCCATAGCCGGGACCCGGTGCCATCGTTGGCGATCAGGAATAGACGATTGCCGGCGACCGTCAAGCCGCCGATCGAACCATTGAACGGCCCGCCGAATGTCTGGACGAGGTTCGTCGTCCCCCCAACCAGGCCATCACTCCGCCAGAGTTGGGTTGCCTGGAAGGAGCCGTCGTTCGCCTTGATGTTGAAGTAGAGGGCGCCGTTGAACGCAACCATCGCGTCGGAACCCTGAAGCCCCAGCGCCGAGTCGATCCCGGAGACGCGAACCGTGCCCGCTCCGGTCCCGTCGGTCCGCCAAAGGCCGATGTTCTGGGAGAGGAAGTTCGCCTTCTTGATCATGAAGAAGGCATTCCCGTTGAGGATCGTCGTCGGTGCCGATGTTCCAGCGTTGCGGTACAAGAAGCTGGACACGAGGAACGTGCCGCCGGACGTGCCGTCCGTGCGATAGAGCCCGTCCACGCCGTTGGTGTCCGTCGCCTGAAAGAGGAGCGTCCCTGCATTCAGCGAGACGGAGGCTCGCGGGTTGGCGTCAAGCGTCATGATGGGCGAATAAGAGCGGAATACGCTTGTTCCGGCATTCGTCCCGTCGGAGCGAACCAAACGCCCAAGACCGTCGGGGGTCTGTGAGAAGTTCACATAACCAGCCGCGCCGGCACCGACGATCGAGGCCACCGGCGACCCTGGGACGAAAGCCGCCAAGTCGCGAACGAGGGAAGCGGAAGCAGGGGCCGCTTGAGTGGTCCGCCAGAGTCGAGAGCCGCTGGCGTCGGTCTGCGTGAAGAAGAGGGAGGTGCCGACCGCCGAGAGGTTGGTCGGATTGAGAAAGCGATTGTTCGTCGCATCGGTTACCGGGACCGTGCCGCCCGTGCTGCCATCGCTCCGCCAGAGGGCGGCCCCACTCCCGTCATTCGCGATGAAGCTGAGCCCGGCGGCCGTCGCGGTCAGGCTGTAAGCAGGTGTGCTGGCGGCCCCGGGAAAATTCCTCACCAAGGTCGTACCGGCGAGCGAGCCGTCGCTCTTCCAAAGCTGATTGTCGGTGCCCTGCGTCACAACAAAGAAGAGATTCGAACCAACCGCCGCGAAATTGAACGCGTTAATCCCCCCCGGATTGGTCGTTAAGGCCACGGGCGCGGCGTTTGGGCCGTCGAGTTTCCAGAGTTGCTGACCCGCGCCGCTATCCGCCATCGAGAACAGGGTCGAACCGACGGCGGTTATCCCCGTCGGGAACGAACCGGAGGCCCCCGGCGCGAGGTCGATGACCTGTGTTCCAGCGACTGTGCCGTTGCTTTTCCAAAGCTCGGTCCCGGTGGCTGCCTGGGTCGCCGCGAAGTAGAGCGTGCCGCCCGCCGAGACAAGAGAACTTGGGTTCAAACCGCCGGCCCCAGGGACGACGTCGAGGACCGACGTCCCTGGTCCAGTCCCGTCACTGACCCAAACCTCGTTACCGGTTTGTCCATCATTGGCCACGAAGAAGAGCGAGTTACCCACGGCGGTCAATGCCGAGGGGGACCAAGGCGAAGGGAGTTCCTTCACCAAGACTGTGCCCGCCGTCGTGCCGTTCGTCTTCCAAAGGCCGATGCCGCTGGGTCCGTCGTTGGCCGTGAAATAGACGAGACCATTCGCTGTCGCCGTCAGGTTCGCCACCGGGACCGTCGCTGGGTTGGCGAAGGCTGGAAAACTCGCCAGCTTGCTGGTGCCCGCGTCGGACCCGTCGGTGATGTAGAGGTCCGCCGAGGCCCCGGCGTTTCGCGCCACGTAGTACAGGTTTGACCCGACCCCCAACATCGTGGGCAACGTGACGTCGGCGGCGGCGATGTCCTTGAGGAGGGTCGCCATCAAGGTCCGTGATTCTAAGACCTCAATGTTACCCCCGACACGGCGCTTGGGACGACGGCCCGAGCGGGACCGCGAATGAGTGCCCCTGTCCCCGAAGCCGACACGACGACCGTCCTGATGATATGGGTGCATGGCTCAGGTGTTGTTAAAGGGGGGCCGGTACTTCGAAGAAAGTCCGGCGGAGAAGTCGGAAAGAGCGAGACGACAGGACGAACAGCAGGACGACGCAATCGCGCCTCCCGCGAGAATGGCATCTGATGGGGAGCGTCCTGAACGGATCGTGAGTGAGATGGACTTTAGCCAACCAAGACACTCCATGCCCAGGGGCCACTCTCCGCTTGATGAGAAAAAACCCAACAATCCCGACAATCCATCGTTGACGATGATGAAATCAAGCACCACCGTGTCAAACGGGACCCATTCGGCGCGAAAAGTGCTTGCGTGAATGAGAGCGTGCAAGGAATCGTCGAAAAACCCGTGTCGGGGAAAGCCCCACGACGCATCGTCAGCTATAATGAAAGCATCACCAGGCCGGGCCGCTTGTTGCCCGGCGTCGGTCGTCACCGCGTGATGTCGGACCTTGCCGCACCCCGGCGGCTGCGACCCGGCTTCCGCCCGGTCACCTCGGAGCGGACACCTTTTTCGGGCGTCAGTCCTCGTGTTACGCACCCGAGCCCGGCCGCTTTTCCGCTCCCAAGCGGAGAGGCGGCCGGGCTGGTCCATTTTCGGGGAAAGGTCATCCCACATGGGATTCACGGAGTGGGCCCAACGCGAGCGGAACCGGCTCGCCGCGGCCTCACGCGTCGTCGAGACCGCGAAAGGTCCGATGGAACTGGCCGAGTTGGGCGCGGGGATGCCGTTCCTCGTCTTGCACGGCCGACCCGGCGGTTACGACCAGGGCATTTTGATCGCGAAGGCCATCGGTGAAGGGCTCGGGTGGTGGTTGGCGGTCTCGCGACCGGGCTACTTACGGACGCCCTTGGCGACCGGCGGGACGCCTGCCGAGCAAGCCGACGCTTACGCTGCCTTATTGGACGCACTGGGGACGAGCAAGGCGGTCGTCTTCGCCCTTTCCGGCGGCGGTCCCTCCGCACTGGAATTCGCGCGAAGGCACCTCGAGCGATGTCGCGGCTTGGTCCTGGTTTCCACGGTCACGCGAAGGAAGCTGCCATCGGAACGGCCGGGGGGTCAGCGCCTGCTCGATTGGATCTGCGAGTCCGACAGGCTCGCTTATGCCCTCTATCGCGTGTTTGGGCCGATCACCGGACGCGAGGCCCTGGGGACCTTGCTGGTCCTCCCGGCAAGTCTCCGGCGCGAGGGGCGCTTAAACGACATGGAACAATTCGCCAAGCTCGGCGAGAGGCCACCCGAGGGGATCGACACACCGACCCTCATCGTCCACGGGCAGGCCGATCGGATCGTCGATATCAGACATGCTGAAGCCGCAAGCGCGATCATCCCGGCGGCCAAGCTGTTTGAAGTGCGTGGCGCCGGGCATTCGGTGTTGTTCACGCATCTCCGAAAGGTCCGTGAGGCCGTCACCGATTTCTTGCGCCCGCTCAGGGACCAATGAGTCGGGACTCGTCTAACCGGCGCTCGGGTGTCAGGCCCACTCAAGCGAGCCGTCCTGGACCTCGATGGTCCGCCTCGGTTCACTTCACGCCGACGCGGGAGAACATCTCGTGGAACTTAGCTTCCTCGACATAACCGACGACGCGGTCCACTTCCTTGCCGCCTTGAAAGAGGACGACCGTGGGCAGCGACGAGATGCGCAAGTTGGGCGCGACCTCGGTGTTCTTGTCAGTGTCGAGCTTGCCTACTTTGACCCGGCCGACGAAGTCCGTCGCCAGTTTTTCGATCGTGGGAGCGAGGCGACGACATGGGGGGCACCAGGTCGCCCAGAAGTCCACAAGCACGGGAGTGGTTGAGGCCAGGACCTCGGACTCGAAGTTGGCGTCGGTGATCTCGATCGCGTGACCCGCCATGACCGTGTCCTCTCGTGGCACTTGTGCGTGACCGTTGAAGGGTTATGATCGTGCTCCGAGGACGGCGTAACGACCGCCCACGCCCTCCCCCGAATCGTGGAGTCATTATAGAGTGGCACCCCGGCGAGTCAACGAAGCGGACAAGGCCAAGCCGGCCGGGGCGATCCCTTGGGTCCATTGGCTCGACCCTCGCAAGATCGGCCCCATCAAGCCCCTACTCGTCTTCGTCCCGATCGCCTTGATCGCTCACGGGTTGCACGGGCCGGCTGGGTTGCAGTTCGGAACGGCCCTGCTCGCGCTCCTGCCCTTGGCCGCGATCATGGGAGAGGCCACGGAGCACCTCGCGCACCGGGCCGGTCCGGGTATTGGCGGCCTGCTAAACTCCACCTTCGGTAACGCCGCCGAACTCATCATCGCCCTGGCTTTGCTCTTCAATGGCGAGGACGAGGTCGTCAAATACACCATCACCGGCAGCATCCTGGGAAACCTCCTTCTCGTCCTCGGGGCGAGCCTCTTCGCCGGCGGTCTGCGTTTCACCACGCAGCGTTTCAACAAGACGGCGGCGGGCGTGGGCGGCACGATGCTGGTCTTGGCCGGCATCGGCATGCTCGTACCGGCCATTTTCCACTCCCTGCCGGAGGTGTTCCTTCAGAGGGACGAGACCCGCGTCGGCTTGGAGCACTTCCTCAGCCTCACGGTCTGTCTGGGCCTGATCGGCATGTATGGGCTCTCGCTCCTCTTTAGCCTGCGGACCCATAAAGACGTTTTCAATCCCAAAGATGAATCCGCCGAAGAGCACACGGGCCCGAGCTGGAGCGTCAAGCGCGCCGTGATCGTCCTGGTGGTCGCGACGATCGGTGTGGCCCTGATGAGTGAGACCTTGGCCGGCACGATCGACGAGACGGGTCGGAGGTGGGGGCTTTCCAAGCTCTTTCTCGGCGTGGTGCTTTTGCCGATCTTCGGGAACGCCGCCGAGCATTCGACCGCGATCCTCGTGGCGCTAAAGAACAAGATGGACCTGGCGGTCGGGATCGCCCTGGGGTCGGCCCTTCAAGTGGCGCTCTTCGTGGCGCCCGCGCTGGTTTTCGCCAGCTACTTACGGCCCGAGCCGATCGACCTGGTCTTCTCCACGCTCGAAATCGTGGCGGTGCTGCTGGCGATCCTCATCGCCCGGATGGTGGCCGAAGACGGTGAATCGAACTGGCTGGAAGGGGCCATGCTTCTCATGGTTTACGCCATCTTCGGCGTGGCCTTCTACGCAGACCCGCGAACGGGCCCCACGCCGGGCGAGAAGCCCCCTTCCGCAGCGGTCGCCGAACATTGAAAAAGGCCGATGACGCGCCCCGCGGTCTCGTGAAGAGTTGACGGTTGGGATATCATGGGGACCACGGTCGATGGTCAAGTCGGCCTTGATGTGGTTGCCGCGCCGTCTCTTCGATTTTGGGGGCCTTTCTCGTGTCGCTCACCACGGACGACGCGAGGGGACGTTTGGTTCCCCAGCGGTGCAGGCTGGGAGTTGATCGATCATGTCGGGTGAGTTGGATCGCCGACGGTTTCTTCAGTGGACTTTCGCGGGCACCTTGCTGGGAGGTTGCCCAGTCTTCGCGGACACGTTTCCTGATCGCTTGGTGATCGGTGGTGAGTCGCTCAGCGTCGGTCACATGCTCCGAGACGGTCATGAGTTCCCCGAACCGACCGTCCGGACCCGACACGACGTCGTCATCGTCGGGGGAGGTCTGGCCGGTCTCACCTCGGCCTATCTGCTCCGTGGGGAAGATGTGCTCCTCTTGGAGAAAGAGCCCCAATGGGGTGGCAACGCTCGCCTTGAGGAACGCTACGACCGCTCCTTCGCCATTGGTTCGGCCTTTCTTCACGAAGACGACGAGGCGGCGAGACTGGCGCGTGAACTGGGCCTGCGCCCGATGCCGATCGAGGACTGGGACGGCACGGTCCTCGCCGGCCGGTTCATTCCCAACACCTGGCGCGACGGGCTCAACGAACTCCCTTACCGCCGCTCGGTGCGTGCCAAGTTCAAGGCCCTCCGCGAAGACGCCCTCTCCTGGAAACTCGAAGACGAAGCGGGCAAGCTCGACCAGGTCGCCCTCATCGAGGTCCTTGGGCCCTATGGTCAAGAGGTCCTTCAGTGGTGGCACACGTACTGTCCATCGAACTGGGGCGGACGGGCCGACCGAATTGCCGCGTCGGTGGCGATTGAGGAACTACGGTGGATGGCCGGCGACGACGAGAGCGATGGCCGGGCGACCTGGCCCGGAGGCATCGGTGCCCTTTCAAGTCATCTCGCCGAGCGTCTGACGCCGGTGATGGGTGAACGCATGATCCGCGAGGCGACCGTGATTCGCGTCGTCCCCCAGAACGATCGAGTCGAAGTGACTTACGTGCGAGATGGCGTGGTGACGGCCGTTTCGGCGAAGACGGTCATCATGGCCACGCCTCAGTACATCTCGAGCCGCGTCCTGAGCGAAGTCCCCGACGATCAACTCGCGGCCATGCGACGCCTCCGTTACGCGCCGTACGCGGTCGTGAATCTGGTCTTTGATCGTCCTGTCTATGACAAGACTTACGACACCTGGTGCCCCGGCGCGCGCTTCTGCGATGTCATCGTGGCCGATTGGGTCGAGCGCCGGCACGGCGCGGCCTTGGACCGCCATCAAGTCTTGACTTGCTACGCCCCGCTGCTGGAGGAGGAACGACGCCAACTACTGACTGCCGACGGTTGTCGCAAGCTCGCGCAGAAGGTCGTGGTCGACTTCCAAGGGTTGCTTCCGCAAACGCGCGTCGAGCCAATCGAGGTCCGAATCTACCGTCGAGGCCACGCCTTCCATATCGCCCAGCCCGGGCTCGGGCCCGTGCAATGGCGAGCGTCCACGCCGATTGGCCGCGTCTCGTTCGCTAACGCCGACTCCCAGAATCTCGTCTCAAGCGCGGCCGGCGCGGTCAACGCGGCCCGGCGCGCCGTGCGCGAGATCGAAGGATTTCTATGAGAATATCTGTGAATGGAAGGCCCGTCACGATGTCCGCCGGCCCGCGTATCTAGTCGCCCACTTCGCGGCGACATACAGTTCGGGAACGCTCGCCTTCCGAAGCACCCCACGATCCGCCCGTTCGGAGGTTGCTCATGTCCATTCGACCCTGGTCCGCCCTGTTCGTCGCGCTGGGGGCGGTCCTTGTGGGCCCCGCTTCAAGCTCCGGGGCCGACCCGGCCGAAGTGGCCCAACGCATCGACTCCAAGCTCGAAGCGGCGACCGGCGCGAAGCTCGGTCCAGCCGCGAGCGACGAGGTCTTCCTCAGGCGTGTCTGGCTCGACCTGACCGGGCGCGTGCCGTCGGCCCTGGAGGCCCGTTCGTTCCTCGACGATCGCGACCCGGCCCGACGCGTGGAACTGGTGAAGACCCTGGTGCAATCCGACGAGTTCGCCCGACAATGGGGCGCGACCCTGGCCCGCTGGCTCACGGAAGAGCGGCCGATCTACCGCGATAATTACGATGGTCGGGTCCTGGCCGCTTCGCTCGCCGAGTCGGTGCGAAACGGCGAACCCTGGCCGAAAATGGTCCGGACCTTGCTCACCGAAAACGGCGTGAGCGACACGAGCGGACCGGCGAACCTCCTTCTGCGATACGACGCCGACCCGATCAAGCTCGCGGGAGGACTCGGTAAGACCATGATGGGTGTGACGATCCAGTGCGCCCAATGTCACGACCATCCCTTCGCCGCCTGGCGACAAGAGGAGTTCTGGGGCGTGGCCGCCCTCTTTGCCCGGGTCAAGGCGATGAATGCCGATCGCGGCGAGCCCTTACGAGCGATCGCGGATGCCAAACGCGGAGAACTCACGCGGCCAGACCCGAATGCGACCCCGCCGCCCCCCGCCGACGGCACCATGTCCGAGGTCAAGCAGGTCCAGGTCAAGCCGCAACTGCCCGGCGGTAAGGCGCTCCCTATTAGCGCGGACCGTCGGAAGGCCCTGGCCGATTGGCTGACCTCCTCGAATAACCCCTACCTCGGACGCAACCTCGTCAACCGCCTCTGGGGCGAGTTGATGGGCCAGCCCCTCGTGCGCAACTTCGACGACCTCAATAAGACGTCGGAGGCCCGAACATTCGTCGACGCCCTGACCGTCGAGTTCGCCGCCGGCGGTTACGACTTGAAGTCGATGGTCCACGCGATCGTCTTGAGCAAGGCCTACGCACAAGGCCCCGGACCAAGCGAGGCCCGCTTCGCTTGGGCCTGCCCGACCGTTCGCCCTCTCTCGGTGGACTCCCTTTACGCTTCCATCAGTCGCGCCACGGGCGTCGAGGCCGATCAGCCCGCACAACCCGACGACGAGGATGAAGAAGAAGAGGAAGGGCCGTCGATCGGTGCGGCGGCCCACGACCTGGCCGCTTCTTCAGTCGAGACCGAGAAGGCCGGCTCGATGATGATGAAAAAGAACGACGCCGAAGAGCAGTTCGAACGCACCGACTTTCCCGTGGAACTCCTGCGAGAGCAGGCCCGGAGCTTGCAACGCACGCTCGTGATGATGAACAGCGGCCACTTGAACGAGGCGGTCCGATCGGGTGCTCGCGTCGCGAGGGCCCTTCATGGCCCAAAGGTTGGCGCCGCGCATGTCGATTGGGCCTTCCTATCCACAGTTTCGCGCCGCCCATCCGACGACGAACGCAAGACCATGATGGGCCTCCTCCGGGACAGACCCCAGGACGGTCTTGAGGACCTTTACTGGGTGCTGCTGAACTCGGCCGAGTTCCAAACGAACCATTGATCCCGGAAGGAAAGACCACAATGAACCGCTCGTTCCTCGATCGTCGCGAGTTCCTGGCGCGTGGCCTTCTGGGCACGCTCGGCTTGGCCGTTTCTCCCCTGGCCCGCTTGAACGCGGCCCCCGCGCCTTTGGGCCGCTCGCCGGCCGGCCGCTGCGTCTTGATCTGGCTCAACGGCGGCCCAAGCCACCTCGACACGTTTGACCCCAAACCGGGCGCCCCCACCGGCGGGCCCTTCAAGGCGATCGACACCACGGTCCCGGGTCTCCAACTCTGCGAGCACTTGCCCAAACTCGCTCAGAGGGCCAAGGACCTGGCGATCATCCGTTCCATTACGTCGCCCGAGGCCGACCACGATCGCGCCTTCACGATGCTCCACACCGGGCAAAGGCCCTCCGAGACGGTCGCCTATCCGGCGTTCGGGGCGGTTGTCGCTCGGGAATGGTCGGCGGAGGGCGGGACACTCCCCAATTACGTCGCGATCCAGGGAAGCGGCGGGTCGGCAGGCTTCTTCGGCCTTGACTACGCGCCGTATGTGATCGGCGACCCCAACAACCCCTTCGACAACGTCGGCCCGCCCGACGGCGTGAATGATCGACGCTACGGTCGTCGCCTGGCCGCCTTGGACGCGTTGAACGCCTCGTTCGGCCGTCGTTCCATCATTCGGGTGGCCGACGAATTCACGAACCTGAACCGCCGGGCGCGTCGTCTGATGAAGTCCGAGGCCCTCGACGCCTTCAACTTACAGCAACTTACCCCCGCCGAAATGGCCCTCTACGGCTTGGAGGCACCCGGTCAGGGAGAAGGCGAGAACGCCGAACCGCAAGACCCGGCGGTCTTCGCCCGCGCGTGCGTCTTGGCCCGTCGCCTGCTGGAACGCGGCGTGCGCTTCGTCGAAGTGACCTTGGACGGTTGGGACACCCACGAGAACAACTTCGGCCAGGTCCCCGACCTCCTCAAGCAACTCGACCCGGCGTTCGCCGGCCTTCTCACCGACCTGGAAAGCCGCGGGATGCTTGAGGACACACTCGTCCTCTGCATGGGCGAGTTCGGCCGAACGCCCGTCATCAACAACACGGCCGGCCGCGACCACTGGAGCGACGCCTTCTGCGCCGTTCTTGCCGGCGGCGGAATCCGTGGCGGTCAGGTAATCGGCGCCACCGACGAGAGCGGCGCGAAGGTGAAGGACCGCCCCGTCACCGTGCCCGACCTCCACGCGACGCTCCTGGCCGCCTTCGGGATCGACGGCGCCAAGGTCCACACCACGCCCGAGGGCCGCCCCATCAAACTCAGCGACGGCGGCAAGGTCGTGTCCGAGCTGATCGGCGGCTGACGCCTCTCGGGCCGCCCAACGATTGGACCCAACGCCACCCGCACCATTTCCCCCCGTCGCACGCCCCGCGCTCACCATCGCGCCGCGGGGCCGAAAGCGTTGAGCCGGACGCGGGGGAGGGCCGAAACCCAGGTGTGGGACGACGCGCCGATCATGGTCATGACGGCGTGGTTCGCATGTTTCGCGAGTCAGCAAGGAGACCGCGCGATGGGTTTCATGAACGGGCGATTGACTTTCGTTCGCTACAAGGTGTCCGGCGCCGGCCCGTTGCCCTTCGGTGAGGAGACGCTTGAAACGATCGCCCAACACGCGATCGGCAAACACGGCGCGGCCGAGGCCCAGGACGGCGTCTCATTCGGGTGGTCGGGCGGCGACCACGTTCTGGACGTCAACTTCGACCTGGCCAAAAACGTCCTGGGCGACGCCCTCCACCTCGCATGGCGGATCGACACCGACAAGGTCCCGAGCGACCTCCTGAAGGCCTACACACGCATCGAAGTCGACGCACGCGCCCAACTCAACCCCAGCGGCAAGCCGACCAAGGCGCAGCGCGAAGAGGCCAAGGAAGCCGCCGAGGCCCGAGCGCAGGCGGAAGCCGCCGACGGCCGTTATCGCCGGATGAAGCACTTCCCCCTCCTCTGGGACGGGGCCGCGGGCATTCTCTACGCGGGCACGACCAGCCCCTCGGCCCTCGATCGGCTCCACTGCCTTTTCAAAGAGACCTTTGATCGCACGCTTGAACCACTCACCGCCGGCCGACTCGCCGAAGACCAGGCAGCGGCGCGCGGAGAGTCCATCGCCGAGGCTAGTGAAGCGGCTGACACCCTCAGCCTTTTCAACGGAGACGACGGCCTTCAGGCGGTCGCCTGGTCCAACCCCGACGGCGCGCACCGCGACTTCTGGGGGAACGAGTTCCTGATCTGGCTCTGGCACACGCTGCTCATGGATGGCGACACGATCCCTCTCGCGGACGGTTCCGAAGCGACCGTGATGATGGCGAAGACCCTCACGCTTGATTGCCCCCGCGGCGAAACGGGTCGTGACAGCCTGACGAACGAAGGTCCAACCAAAATGCCGGAGGCCTTCCGGGCCCTCCAAGCGGGCAAGCTCCCGCGCAAGGCGGGACTGGTCATCGTCCGCCACGGTCAGCAGTACGAGTTAACACTCCAGGCGGAAACGATGTCAGTCTCGGGCGCGGCACTACCCAAGGCGGAAGAGGTCTCCGGGCACGAAGCTTACCTGGCCCGGATCGACGGACTCAGGCACCTTGTCGAAACGCTCGACCTCATCTACGAGGCCTTCGGCCGCAGACGGAACGGTCACGACTGGGCCGGCGAAGTCGGCCGCATCCGCGACTGGCTCTCAGCCGCTTGAAAGAAGCACGTGACCGGGGACGACACCGCGAGATGTCATCCCCGATCGTGGTCCAAGTTGATCCGGGCCAAGAGTGCGGACCGAAAGACGACCGTCACGGAACTGAGTGACATCGCGAGGGCCGCGACGAGCGGCCCATAACGGCCGAAGAGGCCCAGAGCGGCCACCGGTATGCCGACCGTGTTGTAAGCGAACGCCCAGAAGAGGTTCTGACGGATCGCTGTCAGGGTCGATCGACCCAGCTTCAAGGCGCGCGGCACGCCGCGCGGGTCGCCCGAGGCGATCACGATGTCGGCCGCGGCCTTGGCGACGTCGGTCCCTGTGCCGAGGGCGATCCCCACATCGGCGGCGGCGAGCGCCGGTGCGTCGTTCAGGCCGTCGCCCACCATGGCGACCCGTCCTCGGGCCTTCAGTTCGTGGACCTTGGCGGCCTTCGCGTCGGGAAGCACGCCCGCGAAGAGAAGGTCCGCCGGAATGCCCACCTGTTGCCCCACCGCCGCCGCGGTCGTCTGGTTGTCACCCGTTAGGAGGGCGACGTTCATCCCTTGACGACGCAGACGCCCCACGGCCTCGCGACTTGTTCCCTTCAGAGAATCACTGAGGGCGAGGGCCCCCATGGCCACGTTGTCCGCGGCGACGAGCAAGACCGTTCGCCCCTCCCTCGCCCATTGCTCGCCGACCTCGCGAACGGGCGCGAGGTCGAGGCCGGTCTCTGTCAGAAATCGAGGAGAGCCCACGAGGACGGTGGCCCCTTCCACGTTCGCCATCACGCCTTGTCCGCGCACGGCCCGAAACTCGGAGACGCTCAACGACGGGTCGCGTTTCAGGGCCAGGGCCCGCGCCAACGGGTGTTCGCTGCCTGATTCAGCCGCCGCGGCGAGCTTCAGAACGTGCTTTGCATCCTCTCCAGGCGCGGCGAAAACGTCGGCCAACGTCGGGTGTCCTTCGGTGATCGTGCCCGTCTTGTCGAAGATGACCGTTTGAAGGTCGCCCATGCGTTCGAAGGCCGAGGCGTCGCGCACGAGCAGACCGGCCCGAGCTCCTCGCCCCGTGGCCACCGCGACGGCCATCGGCGTGGCCAGACCCAAAGCGCACGGACATGCGATGATCAAGACGGCCGCCGCGTTCAAGACCGCGTTCGCCCAGTCCCCGCGTGCCAGGCCCCATCCGAGCAGCGTGACGAACGCAATGACCAGCACGACCGGCACAAAGACCGCCGAGACACGATCGGCGAGCTTCTGGACGTCGGCCTTCGAGTCCTGGGCCTCGCGCACGAGTCGCACGATCCCTTCGAGAGCGCTCTCGCGTCCGAGTTTACCGGCGCGAATAAGCAACGTTCCGTCAGTGTTCATGGTCGCGCCGGTGACGCGGTCGCCGGGCCGCTTCTCAACGGGCATCGACTCGCCCGTGAGCATTGACTCATCGACTGCTGAGGCCCCTTCCACGACGTCGCCATCCACGGGCACCGTTTCGCCGGGTCGAACGCGCACCAGGTGGCCTCGCTTCACGTCGGCCAAGGGGACATCTGTCTCGGAATCGTCAAGAACGAGGCGTGCCATCTTGGGACGCAGGTCGAAGAGACGCTCGATCGCCGCTGCCGCGACCCCTTTGGAACGCGCCTCGAGCCACTTGCCCAGAGTGATGAGGGTGAGGATGATCCCGGCGTCCATGAACGAGTGCGCTTGCGCGTGGTTCCCAGAGAGAAGCTGGTAGAGACTATAGCCAAACGCCGTCGACGTCCCCGTAGCGATCAACGTGTCCATGTTCGCCGACTTGCTCTTCAATCGATTCCATGCACCCGCGATGTAGGGCCCTCCTAAGTAAACCTGAAGGGGAAGGGCCAGAGCGAACATCGCCCATCCGGCCCACGCGGCGACGTGCGTGCCAAGAAGCATCGGCAGGTAGGCGAGCACGACCAACGGCCATGTGAGCAGGGCCCCTACGATCAAGCGCTTCCGCCAATAGGCGACATGCGCGGCGCGCCGGCTGCGCATCGCGTCGGCACCGGCCGATGGGTCGAGTTCGGCGCGTTTTGCCGTGTACCCCGCCTTGGCGACCGCCTCGGCCAGCGCCGCCTCATCGGCCCGCGCTGGGTCCAGTTCGATACGGGCCCGCTCCGTGGCCAGGTTCACGCGCGCGTCGCGCACGCCGGGGACGCCTTGAAGGGCCGCCTCCACCCGAGTCACACAACTGGCGCAGTGCATCCCTTCGATGGCCAGTTCCCAGTCTTCCGTGGTCTGCGCGGCGGCAGGCGGCGGCCCCAACGAAACCAAAGGGACCGGCCGGCGATCGACCGACCGATCCGGGACCGAATAGCCCGCCGCTTCGACCGCACTATTCAGGGCTTCTCGTGTGACGCCGCTTGGCCCTGGTTCAACGTCGGCCCTCTTTGCGCTCAGGTCGACGACCGCCGATCGCACACCGGGGACCACTTCCAAGGCACGTCGGACAACCCCGGCGCAACCTTCGCAGGTCATTCCCTCGATCGGCAGACGGATGAGGTCGCGCGTCTCAGCCATTGGTTTCGTTTCGACTCTGCGGCAGTGGCATGCCGTCTCATCATAGGGGATCGTTCGACGCAAAGGCGAGACGGGCATTGCGACCACTTGCCGGAATCGATGCGGAGTCATACGCTGGCGTTCATTGGACAATCGAAAGGTCGGTGATGTCGGAGCACGACGATGTCGATGACGGCGGAAGCCAAACAAGAATTCACGTTCCAGGCCGAAATCAAGCAACTCTTGCATTTGCTCTCACACTCGCTGTATCAGAGTCGCGAGATCACGTTGCGAGAGCTGATTTCCAATGCGTCCGATGCGCTCGACAAGATGCGCTATGTGGGTCTGACCGACCCCGGGCATCGCGACAGCGGCCCTTTCGAGATCGTCATTGAAGGCCGGAAGGACTCCAACGAACTCGTCGTCCGCGACAACGGCGTGGGTATGACACGCGACGAAGTGGTGACGAACCTTGGGACGATCGCGCATAGCGGCTCGCGCGAGTTCCTGCGCGGCTTGGCAGCAACGAGTGCCGGTGGCACGCCCGAAAGCGAGTCCGACGCGCGCGCCGGCCTTTCCCTCATTGGCCAGTTCGGCGTCGGCTTTTACTCCTCATTCATGATCGCTGATCGAGTGCGTGTCCGCACGCGTAGCTACAAGGAAGAGCACGGCTGGGAGTGGTCCTCAGAGGGGCTGGGGACCTTCACGATCACCGACGCAGGTCCCCTGCCCCGTGGGACCGAAATCGTCCTGCACCTCAAGGAGGACGCCCAGGACTTCGCCGACGAGTGGCGCTTGAAGACGATCATTCGGCGCTACTCGGGGTTTGTTCCCCATCCGATCCTTGTCGGCGGCGCGGTCGTGAACGACCAGAAGCCGATCTGGGTCGAGCCGCGCAACCAAGTCACCGAGGAACAGTACACACAATTCTATCAACACTTGACACACCATACGGACGAAAAACCCCTCTGGCACGTTCACCTCGCGATTGATTCTCCGATCCAGTTTCGGGCGATCCTCTACTGCCCGCCGCGCAACGTGGAAATGCTCGGCCTGGGCCGCGCAGAACACGGCTTGAGCCTGTGCGCCCAGCGAGTGCTCGTGCAGTCGGACTGCCGCGACCTCCTCCCCGAGTATCTGCGGTTCCTTTACGGCATCGTCGATTCCGAGGACCTGCCGCTCAACGTCTCGCGCGAGACCTTGCAAGACAGTTCCATTTTCCACAAGATCCGGGGCAGTCTGGTGAAGGCCGCCCTCGACCGCCTCTCCAAGATGGCTGAGGAACAACCCGACGATTACAAATCGTTCTATGAACAATTCGGCGTTTACCTCAAGGAAGGGGCCGCGCGCGACTTCGACTCGCGGCCCAGACTCGCGAAGCTCCTACGCTTCGCGTCCACGCGTAGCGACGCCCCCGCCTCGGTCTCGTTCGACGACTACGTGAAGCACTCCCTCCCCGACCAGCGGAGGATCTACTTCGTCGGCGGGCCCGACCAAGCGAGCTTACGCAAGAACCCGAACTTGGAGGTCTTTCGCAAGCGCGGCATCGAGGTCCTTTTCCTTACCGACGCCGTGGACGAGTTCGTCATGCCCGCACTGGGGCATTTCGAAGGAAGGACACTCACGGCGATCGACTCGGCCGACATCGGTCTGCCCGCCGAGGAACGGACGATCGAGGCCCCAGAAACGCCCGCGCCGGCCGGAATGGATCGGGTCCTCACGCTCTTTCGTGAGGCCCTCGGGGGCCGCGTGAAAGAGGTCAAGGTCTCGAAGCGACTCACCGATAGCCCCTGCTGCCTCGTCAATGCCGAGGGGAGTTTGAGCACGCAGGCCCAACGCCTCCTGCGTATGACCAGCCGCGACTTCGTCCCCACGGCCCGCATTTTCGAAGTGAACGCCGAAGCGCCTTTGCTCCAAAGGCTCGCGACGCTCTCGTCGAACCCGGACAACGACCCCTTCATCCGTGACTGCGGACTCCAACTCTGGACCGACGCGCTCATCCTCGAAGGCGAGTTGCCCGACCCCGAATCGACGGTGGCCAGGATCCAGTCGCTCTTGGAGCAAGCGGCCCAGGCCCGCTCGGCCATCATCACTTGATTTGAGGGCGAACCACAACGAACGCGCCGCTCGCTTGCCTCGACCGTGGCCGCTCGATACGCTCAATCTCGTCGAGTCGCAAGCATCGCTCGTTGGAGTCCCACCATGTCGCGATCGTTACTTGCCCTGGGTCTGGTTCTCTTCCTCGCGGCCCCCACGCTTGGCCAGGGACAGGCCAAAAAGGGCGAGGTCCCGAAGAATGGAGAAGTCACCAAGAAAGGCGAGGTCCCCAAAAAAGGGGAAGAGGCGAAGAGGGAAGAAACCAAGAGAGACGAGGCCGCGAAGGCCGAGACCAAGAGAGCGGTCGACAACCGCATCGACCTCAACAGCGCCAAGGAGGTGGAACTCGAAAGGCTCCCCGGCATCGGCCCGGCGACCTCCAAGGCGATCATCGAGGCCCGACCGTTCAAGTCGGTGGATGACCTGGTCCGCGTGAAGGGCCTCACGGAAGCCAAGATCGCTGAGCTCAAAGATAGCGTGAAGGTCGTGCCACCTCCGGCCGTCACCCCCGCCAAGAAGGCCGAGGCCAAGACCGCCAAGAAGGCCGCACTTGCCCCGGGTCAAAAGATCAATCTCAACACGGCGAGCAAGGAGGAGTTGGACGTCCTTCCTGGGATCGGGCCCGCCAAGGCGCAGGCCATCATCGACGCGCGACCCTTCCAATCGATTGAAGGTTTGAAAAAAGTCAAAGGCATCGGTGAAGCCACCTTTGAAAAACTCAAAGACATGATCACCGTTAAGTAAGGGGAAGCGCGTGACCTTCTATCGCCCACGTTCACGTTCCGTATTGGTGGTCCTCTCGGTCGCTGCCCTTCTTGGTCCCTCGACGCCGGCGCGGGCCTGGGGACCACGCGGACACCGGACCGTCGCCCGACTCGCCCAAGAGCGACTCTCTCCCACGGCCCTGAAGGCCGTCCGCGCCCTGCTTGACGAGGGAGACGACCTCGTGGACATCGCCAACTGGGCCGATCGCGAGGCGTACGACCTTCCCACCTTCGCCTCCAGCGGGCCCTGGCACTATGTCAACGTGCCCATTGAGGCCGAACGTTACGCCGATCGCTATTGCCGGCGAGGGGATTGCGTCGTGGGCAAGATCGCCGAGTTCCGCCGCGTCTTGGCCGAGCCACAAAGTCCCAAAGCGGAGCGTTTGACGGCGTTGAAGTTCCTGGTCCATCTCGTGGCCGACGTCCATCAGCCGCTCCACGTCGGCGATAACGACGATCGCGGAGGCAACGGCCTTCAAGTTCGTTTTCTGGGCGAGACTACCAATTTTCATCGCCTCTGGGACTCGGGACTCATTGAAGAGACCCGACAAAACGACCGCGCCTGGGCCGACCGGGTCCGCAGACGGATCACCCCGGAAGCTGCCAAGGGATGGGCCAACGACCCCGTGGAAACATGGGCCAACGAAAGCCTCGCCGCCGCCAAAAAGGCCTATCAAGGGCCCGCGCGCGGACCCCGGATCAGCACCGGCGCGACCCTCGGCAAACCCTATCAAGACTTCGCCCTTCCCCTGGTCGAAGACCGCCTCGCCCGTGCCGCCGTCCGCCTGGCGCACGAACTCGATGCGATTTTTCGGTGAGTCGAACGCCTCCCACTCGATTTTCTACGGGCGCGAGCGAACTCCTTGACACACCCGGAAACGGCCGACGATAATTCGACGGTCATCGAACTATCCCCGAGGACGACATTGATCATGCGCGCACTGGTTCCGGCGTTGGTTTGCGGGTTCGGATTGGTCGTGGGCACACACGCCCGGGCCGACGACTTGGCCAAGCTCAATGGCACCTGGGAGGGCCTTCTCAAGGCGTCCCCAGCGGTCGAGTTGCGTCTCGTCTGGCGCGTCGAGGTCAAGCCGGGCGTCGAACCCAAACTGTTCGTCGATAGCCCCGATCAGGGGGCCAAAGACATCAAGGTGGATTCCGCCACGTTGGAGAAAGACGCTGTCGCGTTCGAGTCGAAAACGGTCGCCGGCTCGTTCTCGGGCAAACTGAACCCCGCCGGCAACGAAATCGTGGGCGAATGGAAACAGGGTGGCGGCACCTTCCCATTGACCCTGAAGAAGAGCGACGGGGCCGAGGCCCCCGCCGAAATCTGGGAAGGAACCCTCGACCTGCCTGGCGGACAGAAGCTGAGACTCGTCTTCCGACTCACCACCGCCAAAGACGGCGCCGTCAGGGCCACGATGGACAGCCCCGACCAAGGGGCGCTGGGGTTGAAGGTCGATGAGGCGGTCAAAAAGGACGGCGCCTTGAAGTTCAGCCTGAAGGCCATCCTGGGGGAATACTCCGGCAAACTGAACAAGGACGGGAGCGAAGCCGAAGGCGAATGGAAGCAAGGGGGCGCCACGTTCCCCCTGAACTTGAAGAAGGTGTCGAAGACCACCGCGCCCAATCGTCCTCAAGAGCCCAAGCCCCCCCTGCCCTACGATGAGGAAGAGGTCGCGTACGAAAACCCCAAGGCGCCGGGTGTGAAGTTGGCCGGCACGCTGACAAAGCCCAAAGGGACCGGCCCCTTTCCGGCCGTCCTGCTGATCACCGGCTCGGGCCCGCAAGACCGAAACGAGGCGCTCATGGGCCACAAGCCTTTTCTCGTCTTGGCTGACTCTCTCACGCGCCGCGGCGTCGCCGTCTTGCGGTGCGACGACCGCGGGATCGCCAAGTCCACGGGCGACTTCGGCAAGGCGACCACAGAGGACTTCGCCTCAGACGCGCTCGCGGGTGTGTCCTTCCTGAAAGGTCGCAAGGACATCAACCCCAAGGCGATCGGCTTGATCGGCCATAGTGAAGGAGGCATTGTGGCCCCGATGGCGGCCTCCCAGTCGCCTGACGTCGCCTACATCGTTCTCATGGCCGGCACGGGCCTGACCGGCGCCGAGATCCTGGAGATGCAATCGGGCCTGATCCTCAAGGCGGCCGGCGCGAGCGAAGACCGCGTGAAGCTGCAAATGAGCACGATCCGCAAGCTGAGCCAAGTCGTCCGCGACCAGGCCGACAATGAGAAGGCCCTTCAGACCATGAAGGAGCTGACCAAAACGATCGCGGACAACCTGACCGAGGAGGAGCGTAAGGCCCTCACCCCGGAGGCCCTTGAGGCCCAGTTCAAGACCTTCACTAGTCCCTGGTTTCGTTATTTTCTGACATATGATCCGCGTCCGACCTTAAAGAAGGTCCACTGTCCGGTGCTGGCGATCAACGGCGAGAAGGACTTGCAGGTCCCGCCCAAGGAGAACCTGGCCGAGATCGCCAAGGCCCTGAAAGAAGGGGGCAACACGAAGGTCACGATCAAGGAACTGCCCGGCCTGAACCACCTCTTTCAGAGCTGCAAGACCGGGTCGCCGACCGAATATGCGGGGATTGAGGAGACGATGAACCCAGCCGCGCTGGAGGCGATGGCGGCTTGGGTCCTCGAAAACGCCCGCTAACCAATCGCGTTCGATCGAGCGTCGTTCCAAGTCCGGACCGGCGCTCGTGGCGTTGTATCCATCGGAGGCGATTGGACCGGGGAGAAGAGTAGAGTGCCGCGCCCCCAGTTTACCGTCCGCGCGGGGCTTCTCTGGGTCTTCGTCGCATCCTTGGTCTGCGCGATCGCCGTTCGATTTCCTCGATGGGCGACGTTTGTCGTTTTGATGCCGACCTTGTTCCTTGTACCGCTCGGCATCGCGTCGTCGGCGCGTCTGGCGTTGGTTCGACTCACGAGGACCCACGTCGAACACCCGCGCGCCGCGAGTCCGCATCGCTTCCACGCGATCGTCGACGCCCTTCTTCGGTCCCTCGACGCCTTAGGTCTCTGGGTCCCCGAGAAAGCCCCTTCGCTCCTTGACGGCCTGATGACGGCGGTCCTGTCGGCCGCCACAATCGTCGGCCTTTGGCCCGCACTCCGCGAGGTTGGTTTGGTCTTTTCCCTGGCGAGAATTCAACCGGTGGGGGCGACCTGGCAGTTCGCTCGGAGCGACCTACCGGACGTCCTTCTTAGCCAAGGTCATTGGGTCCGTCTCTGGAGGTGGGAAGCCTGGTCGCTGGGCCGCTGGTGGCTCTTTTTCGGGGCGATCTTCCTGCTTTGGAGGGGCCTTTCTTGGGTCTTTCCATCGCTACGGAGCGGCGACCGCTCCATGGATGCGCCGGCCCGCTTTTTGGCGTTCGCCCCTTGGTTCTTGGTGCTGGAAGTCGCCTGCCTGGTCGGGGTGTGGGTGACGACACCCAATGTCGTACCGGAGCCGAGCACCGGCTTTGTGGTCGGCATCTTCTCCTGGGACCTATGGCACTGGGATTGCTGGCTCGACCGAACCTGGCTGGTCCGCGCGGCCTTCCCCGTTTGGGTCGTGGGTAGCGTCTTCTTCCTGCGCGTTTTGCGCTGGCGATGGCCAGCCGCACTGGTTGCCGCCTTGGTGTTGGTCCCGGCCGCCCTCACGCTTTCGGTGGCCTGGTCGGTCGCCTTTAGCCACGGCCCGCCCTGGTGAAGATCGACCGAGCGGGCTGAAGAGCGAGGGATCTCTTCGGCCCGCCCTCCTGCGGCCGGTCACGTTCATGAGAGGTGCCCACGCCGGCCGCGAATGTTGAGGTCGCCCGACTCGAACGACGTGTAGGTCAACAGGTAATCGTCGAGACCGTTGATGCTGACCGCCGCGTCGAAACGCGGGCCCGCGTCGTGGGTGGCCAGGACTTGGTTGAGGGCGGATACCTCCGCGACTTTCACGTGCGTTGGCAATAAAGACATGCTTTGATACGACACGACGAACCCGCCACCGTTCCGCTTCAAGGCCACGGATGGGGCCCTCTCGTCGGCGAAGGACGACGCGATGCCGGTCTCAAGTCCCGCGATTCCCGCGAAGTTGACCCGTCGGGCCTTGATGTCATGTCCACCGTTGCCGACCTTCTCGTAAGCCACCACGCTGTTGCCGAATCGGTCCATTGACAGGCTTGGCAACGACTCGGTGAGGCTGGACGTCGCGATCGACACGCTCGAGACGAACTGGGCCGACGCGCTGTAGCGGTTCATCTTGATGTCATGGTCCGTGGCGCTGAAGGCCTCTTCCCAGGCCACGTTGAATCGACCATCGCTGGTCATCGCGATCGTGGGGTTGAGTTCGGCCCGAGTGGAGGTGGCCACGTTGACCACGTTGAGCAGGTTGCCGTTGGTGTCGTAGCGCTTGGCGAAGACGTCGGGATTGTTGTTGTTCGTGTCTCGAACATAGGCCACGACGAACCGGCCGAAGTCGTCCATCGCCACGTCGGGGTTGTGCTCCTTGAACGTGCCGACACCCACTTGCACCACGTTCCCTTGCGCGATGCCCAATGCGTTGAACTTGCGGGCGACCACGTTGGTGTCGCCGCTGGTCAAGGTCTGCATCCAGGTCACTACGAAGTCGCCGTTCGCGTTCATGGCGACCTTGGGCGTCGCCTCGTCCAACGAACTGGAACTGACGACGAAATCGGGACCCACCTTCGCGCCGAAGGCGTTGAACCGCTGGGCGCGGATGTCGTGATCCGTCGGCGAGAACGTGTCCACCCACACGGCCACGGACGACCCGTCCGCGGAGCTCGCGTTGTCGGAAAGGAACTGGAAGCCCGCGGTCTTGGTGTTGATTGGGGTCAGGAACTCCGAACCGAGGGACATCAAGCGTCGCCCTTCCAGGGTTTCCAACCCGGGCCGGCGCTTCCGGCAACGTGAGGAAGTGGAGGCGGAGACCGGACGCGGGGACGCTTTTCGCAAGAACGGCAACACGGCAGGGCCCCTTTCGGTGAGGAGGGGCCGAACCAGCGGACGAAGCGCCCGACGAGCCGCCCCAAGCACTTCATCAGGAGGGACCACGCCGGCGGACGACCCCATCTCGAAAGTCAAGGAAGGCCCCAAAAGCGTTGGTGGACGCTCCCGAAGCCACGGGAGAGCTGGAAGGCCCGTCGCTTTTTTCTCGACCCACGCTACAAAGAAAGGGCCGGTCTGTGCGTTGTCTTGTTGGACTGGCCGCGATCGAAGCCGGGAGGACTCATGGCGGGACGATTGGGGTCCGACGGGACCCACTGGGTTCGGACGGCCGTCGAACGGTTCCAGGGACCGCTCACGCTCTACGCCACGCGCTTGCTCGGCGACCCCGACCAGGCCCGCGACGTGGTCCAGGACACGTTCCTGAAACTCTGCTCCCAAGACGAGGCCCGGATCGGGCCCCACCTGGCCGAATGGCTCTTCACCGTCTGCCGCAACCGGGCGATGGACGTCCTCAGGAAGGAGAAACGCATGGCCAAGCTCACGCAAGCGGCGCCGCCCGAACGGCCTGCCGTCGAGCCTCCGCCCGGCGAGGCCCTGGAACGTCGCGAGACGCTCTCCCAGGTCGTCGGTTGGCTCGACAACTTGCCCCCCAATCAACGGGAAGTCATCCGCCTCCGTTTTCAAAACGGGTTTTCCTATAAAGAGATCAGCCGCATCAGCGGTCATAGCGTGGCCAACGTTGGCTACCTCCTCCACGCCGGAATGAAGTCGCTTCGCGGCCGGATGGCCGAGGCCCAGATCTGAAGGAAACGTCAAGCGAAAGAGGTCTGCCCATGTCCTACCCACCGATCGAGGACGATCCTCGCCTGACGGCCTTCGCCCTGGGCGAGATCGACGAAGACGCCGAGCGGGCCGAAGTCGAGGCCCGGCTCGAAGACGACCCCGAGGCCCGCGCGTTCGTCGAGGACGTCCGCCGCTTGGCCCGCGCCCTCACCGAGGAACTTCAACGCGAGCCCATGCCCGTCCTGGAAGAAGGACAACGCGTCGCGATCGAACGCGAATTGGCCGTTGCTCGTCCCAAGACCGGCCCTTCCTTCTTTCTCCGGAACGCGCGTCAATTCGCCCTGGCCGCCGTCGCCCTCATCGCGATCGGTCTTGGCTTGCTGATGAACCGCCCGGCCTTGCAAAGAGGCAACGACTTCACACAACTCGCCGCTTCCCATCGTGACACTGCCAAGATGCCCCCAGCGGCCCCCGCTCCTCTTCCCAATCGCACCCTGGACCTGTACGACTTCGACGCGGCCCGGTCAGACCCAGGCGCCTCGGCGATCCGACCGAGAGGCGATGCCCTTTCCTCCAACTCTCACGATGCCCCCGCCTCGGCCGGGGAAGGGAGAGGAGTGACCAACCTCGCGTTCAAACGGGAGGCCCCAGCCGACGGAAGGATTTACGCCCGAGTCGAGACGGCCCCAGCGCCCGCCGCGCCCGAGGTTGTCCCGGCCGCTCCCACGCCCACTCCCGAGCCGAAGGTCCTCTCGGCGGGGCTCGAGGCGCAAACCAACTACGGCACGCGGACCGCGCGACAGCCCGCGCTCCGCGGTGCCAACCCGACCGGAGGCATGGGCGGGGGAGGCGGCGGCCTGGGCCTGGACAGTTTGGGGAAACGCGGCAATGCGGCCGGCCCCGGCGGGCCCCCAGTAACCGGCAAGCCCGCGGCTGGGGGTCGCTTCTTGGAGCTGGGGGGCAAGGATCGAGGAGCGCTCATCAACAAACTCGACGACGCCAAGCCAACGACCCCAGCCGCCGTGCCGGAAACCGCCGCCAAAGGGGGAGATTCCTTGGACGTCAAGCTTGGTGAAGTCGGAGAGCTCGCCCAAGACCTGGCGAAAGAGCGGAAGCGTGTGGAGGACGAGCAACTCCTCCGCGAGCAACTTCGCCTTAAACAGGTGGACGAACTCAACCGCGAGGCCTTCGCGCCGATCCAGGAAAACCCGTTTGTCAAAGTGACCGAGGCCCCACTATCGACCTTCGGCATCGACGTGGACACCGCCTCGTACGCCAATGTCCGCCGCTTTCTGCTCGGTGAGGGCCGCATGCCTCCGCCCGACGCCGTCCGCATCGAGGAACTGGTGAACTACTTCTCCTACGCCTACCCGACGCCCGTGGACGACAAGCCGTTCGCAGTGAACGTCGAGTTCGCCCGCTGCCCCTGGCAGGCCGACCATCGCTTGCTCCGCGTGGGCCTGAAGGGACGCGAGGTCCCGATCGACAAGCGTCCGCCCAGCAACCTCGTGTTCTTGATCGACGTCTCCGGCTCAATGAACGACTCCAACAAACTACCGTGGGTCAAGTCGGCCCTGGCGATGCTCGTGGACAAGCTCACCGAGAACGACCGGGTGACCATCGTCGTGTACGCCGCCGCCAAGGGCGTCGCGCTGCCGCCCACGCAGGGGGACAAGAAAGACGTCATCCTCGCGACCCTCGACCGCCTGCACGCTGGCGGCTCGACCAACGGCGGCGAGGGTCTCAAACTGGCCTACGACATCGCCCAGGCCCAGTTCATCAACGGCGGCACGAACCGGATCATCCTCTGCACCGACGGCGACTTCAACACGGGGGACGTCACCGACCTGGCCGGCGTTACTCGCCTCGTCGAGGAGAAACGCGCCACCAAGGTGAAACTCACCGTGCTTGGGTTCGGCCAGGGCAACCTCCAAGACGACAAACTGGAGGCACTCGCCAACAAGGGGGACGGTCAATACGCCTACATCGACACCCTGAAGGAGGCCCAGCGCGTCCTGGTCGAGCAGATGAGCGGCACGCTGCTGACCATTGCCAAGGACGTGAAGCTCCAACTCGATTTCAACCCGCGTTTCGTGGGGGCCTACCGGCTCCTCGGCTACGAGAACCGGATGCTCCGGGCCCAAGACTTCCGCGACGACACCAAAGACGCCGGCGACATTGGCGCGGGGCACACCGTCACGGCCCTCTATGAACTGATGCCCCCAGGCAAGGACGAACAGGTCCCGGCCGCCGGAGACTCCAAGTTCGTCGAGAAGTCGAAGCTCAAGGAAGACGAGTCGGCCCTGACCCAGACCCTCGTCGTGAACCTGCGTTACAAGGAGCCCGACGGCGACGTGAGCACAGGGTTCGACTTCGCGGTCCGGGACGACGGCAAGGACTACGCCGCCGCCTCCGCCGACTTCAAGTTCGCCGCCGCGGTGGCCGAGTTCGGCCTCCTTCTGCGGGAGTCGAAGTTCAAAGGGACGGCCACTTATGAGGCCACCCTGGAACTCGCCGAGGCCAGCAAGGGGGCCGACCCGAAGGGGGAACGCAAGGAGTTCCTCGACCTGGTCCGCATCGCCCGTGACCTCTCGCGACGCTGACCCGCTCATCGAATCGAACGTCGCTCGCGTCCACCCAACCGCTCAATCAAACAGGCTGGAAGCACGAGACACGGTCTCGTCTCCCAGCCTCGTTGCTTTCACTCCGGCATCGTCGATCGGACCGCTTCTAGGCAAGGTTAGGCATGCTTATGAGCGAAGATAAGCGAACGATGACCAGACCGCTGCTGAATAATTTCTTTGCCGTGTCATCTTGCGTAGGTTAAACTCGACCTGACACCATGCATCGTTCCTTTTGTAGGTATCGATGTGCAGTCTTCGGGGGGAGTTGTTTGGTTCATTTTTGTTTGGAGAAGCACCCATGAAGGTCTTCAACACGAAGGGCGTGACGTTCAATTGGGAAAGCGGCGAATTCGACTGTCCAGCATGTGGCGCCCCCGAGGTCTTTTGGCACCGTTCGATCCGACGGTTTCTGACCTTGGGCCCTATCCCCGTGTTTCCACTCGGCCGCCTGGCTGAGTTCGTGGAATGCCAGCAGTGCGGCCATCGTTACGAGACGGCCGTCCTGGAGCGGGACTCGAAACTGCACCACGACCTGGAACGGGCCGAATTCGCGCAACACGTTGTTTGGGTGATGCTCTTGGCGGGGCTTACGTCCCGTTCGCCGAACGCGAGCCAAGCGGCAGCCATCAAGGACGTTTTCGAGAAACTCTCCGGGACGCCCATGGCGCCTGGTGAGTTCGAACGCAAGGCGGACGTCGCGGCGCGCGCGGCAATCACGCCCATGGACTATGTGGCCCGGTTCATCGAAGTCTTCCAAGATCATGGCCGAGGCCATGTGTTGATGAAGGCCGTGGAACGGGTCGTCGCCGAAGATGGCGTCATTTCAGAGCGGGACCAGCCCCTCATGGACGACCTGCGCTTCACGATCGGGTCCGGAGAAGTGCCCGCCGTCCGAGTGCCCCACAACGACCGTGAAACGGCCCCGACCCCCGTTTGAACGCCGACCTTGGAACGGTCGAACGGGACGCGGACGCAGCGGACTCGCCTGGGACAACTTGGCGAAATCCGTATAATCGGTCCAATCGCGCGCCTCGTCTCGCGAGGCGCCGTGGGTCCCGACCAATTCGTCAGGGAGACGACTTGATGCGCGCATTTCTGCAAACCAGCCTGGCGCTGGCGCTGGTGACGGCCCCGGCACTGGCCCAGGACACCTCGAAAAAGGCCCAAACGCCCCCCGCCACCAAGGGTCAGCCCCCCGCCGCCACCAAAGGGGCCCCGGCCGCCACCAAAGGGGCCCCCGCGCCGTCGGCGCCTCCGACGGTCCCGTTCAAAGACGAAGTGGTCGCCACCGTGAACGGCACGGAGATCAAGAAGTCGGAACTTATCGGCTTCTTGAGCAAGTTCTCGATCCCGCCGGGGAACGAGCAGCAGGTCTATCAGCAGGCCGTCGGCATGTTGTGCAACACGGAGTTGCTCAGCCAGACCCTCCAGGCGATGAAGATCGAGGTCGCCCCCAAGGACATCGACGCCGAACTCGCCAGGATGGACAGCGACCTGAAACGGACCCAGAACGTGGACCTGAAGACCGTCCTGGCCGAGACCAACACGCCCATGGACGTCATCCGAACACGCATCGGCAATATGCTTCGATGGAAGAAGTACATGGAGCCCAAACAATCAGACGAACAACTCAAGAAGTATTATAACGAACATCAAGAGTATTTCGACCCGACCACGGTCCGGGCCAGCCACATCCTCTTGATGGTGAAGGAAGAAGCCACACCGGCCGAGAAGGAAGCGATCAAGCAAAAGCTCATCGCCATCAAGAAAGACATCGACGCCAAGAAGATCGGCTTCAAAGACGCCGCCAACAAGTACTCGGAAGACCCCGGGAACCAGGAAACCAAAGCGGGCGGCGACCTGGGCTTCTTCCCACGCAAGGGACTCTTCGTCGAGCCCTTCGCGGCGGCCGCCTTCGCCCTCAAGGCCAATCAAATCTCCGAACCCGTCGAGACCCAGTTCGGCTGGCACCTCATTCAGGTCACCGACATCAAGGTCGGCGAGAAGCCGAAGTTCGAGCAGGTCCGTGACCAGATCCTGGAAGGATTGACGCGCGAGGAACAAGAACGCCTTGTGGATGACGCGCGGAAGACGGCCAAAATCGATATCAAACCGATGCCCAAGGACCTCTTCCCGCCGCCCCCACCCGGCAACCCCGACGGCACCCTCACACCCAGCAGCGGCGCCACTACCAAGGCGGCTACCACCAAGACCACCCCGCCGCCGGCCACCAAGGCGGCCGGCACGCCCAAGACGGGTCGTTGAGCAGGCTCGGCCGGAGGGCGGCCCGCTCCCCTCACGAGGAAGCCAGCCGCCCTCGTTTGCGCAACGAGACAAACTGTTCGTAAGTCATCTTCACACCCTCACGCAACGGCGTGCGCGGCAGCGGGCCGAGGCCCGCTTGCAGGCGTGAGTCATCCAAACTCGGCGCGATCGGCAGTTGCCGCTCGCCGTGAGTCACAAGAGAGCGGGCCTCGGGCACGACCTCGACAAGGGTCGTCACGAACGTCTCGATCGGCACCACGTCACCGCGCACGTTGAATGCCTCGGCCCCTTCGAACGGGGCCGTCAAGGCGCGGACGAACGTGCCCGCCACGTCGCCGGCGAACTGCATGTCCTGAAGGCCCCCATAGCTGATCGCGTAGGGACGCCCCAGGGCCACCGCCTCGATCGCGCGAGTCGGCTCGCTGGTCATGCCGAAGTCGCGACCCACGCCGTAAACGGTCCAGGGCCGTAGGCCGACGCTGGTCATCCCGTGTTCCAGCCAGTACACACGGGCGTTGAGCTCGTTGCAGACCTTATAGGCACCATAGTGCGTCATCGGCGCCAGGCGGACAAGGTCGCCGACTGGACTGGTTTGGCCCGCCTCGGGAGGTCCATGGACGGCCGCCGAACTCGCGTAAACAACGCGCTGGACGAGGTCGCGCCTTTGGCGGGCCGCCTCGAAGACGGCGAGTGTGCCGACCACGTTCACGAGCGCCCCGCGGATCGGCTCGGCGCGGCATGTCGGCGTTTGCAAGCCGGCCAGATGAAGAACATGGGTGGCCCCCACGTCATCGACCGCCCTGAGCACGGCCTCGGGCTGGGAGACGTCGCCGGGTACGAAGTGGATGCGAGCGCGGGACTCGTCCTCCGGGTCGATGAGCCAGTCGAGTCGATGGGTGTCTTCCTTGAGGTCGAAGACCCAAACGTCCTGGCCCTCCGCCGTGAGTTGACGAGCCACCCAAGAGCCGATGCAGCCGTAACCACCGGTCATCAAGACACGCACAGGAGGTCCTCCCGAGACTGGGACGCGAGGTAGGACCACCAGGATACGTTCCAACCGGCCCCCGGCCAACCTTGACCCGCGCCCGATGGGCGACTACCGTGTCACCCGGATCGTCGAGGAAGCGACCCACGCCGCCCGGAGCAAACCCTTTCATGCCCTTCGCCTTGGTCGACGGGGCCCCGTCCGCGGGGTCGATCCTCTTGCTCGTCTTGGCCCTGGGCATCGCCCTTGGGTTCGAGTTCGTCAACGGCTTCCACGACACGGCCAACGCGGTCGCCACGGTCATCTACACCAACTCGCTCCGCCCGCGTTACGCGGTGCTCTGGTCGGGCTTCTGCAACTTCATGGGTGTGTACCTGGGCGGCACGGCAGTCGCGTTCAGCATCGTCCATCTCCTGCCGGTTGACCTCTTGATCCAGGTCGGGGCCGGACCCGGACTCGCCATGGTCTTCGCCCTGCTCATCGCGGCGATCGTTTGGAACCTGGGGACCTGGTACCTCGCTTTGCCCGCATCAAGTTCCCATACGTTGATTGGGGCGATCTTAGGGGTCGGGCTCGCGCACTCGGCCCTTCAGGGGAATTTCGGCGCGGGTGTGAACTGGCTGAAGGCCCGAGAGGTGGGTTTGTCTCTGCTGCTCTCGCCGTTGATGGGTTTCTTGGTGGCGGGTTTGTTCCTCCGCATCTTCCTGCTGCTCTTTCGCGACCCGGCGTTGCACACGCGACCGCCCGCGGACAAGCCCCCGCCTCCCTGGGTCCGCGCGATCTTGCTTCTGACGTGTACGGGGGTGAGTCTGGCCCACGGTTCCAACGACGGTCAAAAGGGGATCGGCCTCATCATGCTGATCCTGATCGGGCTGCTCCCTTCTTGGTACGTGCTCGACGCCAACGCCAACACCGCCAAGATCGAGCGAGCGACCCTGGCGACCCGCAATGTGGAGGCCATTCTTGACTCCAAGCTGAGCGACGCGCCGAGCGTCAACGGCCGGGCCGAGGAGCTCCGTGCGATGCTTCAGGAAGTCCGTGGGCACATCGAGGGCCTCACGTCCCTCAACGCCATCCCGCTCGACGCGCGTCAGGAAGTCCGTAAGAACATCATCACCGTCGTGGACGGTGTGAACTCGCTGACGAGGAACGGCCTTCTGGACTTGAACGCAACGGAGAAGGCCGAACTCAAGCAAGACCGGCAGCGTT
>CALLYK010000359.1 GCA_937858365.1 uncultured Isosphaeraceae bacterium
CGCGGCACGCGTGCAGAGCATCCTCGACCAGGTCGGCTTCGGGTGCCGGGGGCACCTCGGGTGCTGTGCTCAGGGCCAGGGCGAGGTCGCCGACGAGGCGTCCGTCGCCCGGATCGAACGTGCGGATCCGAGGGGATCGCGCGACCACAGCCAGGGTCGCCGAGCCGACGGCGTGCAGAACGGACAGCCGTCCGGCATCGGCGGCAGTGGGCGCGATCGCGCGGGTGAGGAAGGCCACGGCCTGGGTCCAGACGCGGACCACGTCGGTCTCCGCGCGGGTGTCCGCGTCCGCGCTCGGGGGCACGGTGCGACCCGTCCAGAAGTCCTCGCCTGTCGTGGTGGCGCTGTTGTTCACGGCCGTTCCCTCCACCCTCGTCGGTGCCTACCAGCCTGCCTCGCCGGCCGGCGCTCACTGAGACGACACACCGAGCCGTCCGGTTGATACCTGTGGGCCGAAATCCGGCCCACCCAGTCGCCCAACGGTCGGTCGCCGCCGCGAACTCGCGGGTCGCGGTCCCGCGGACAGCGAGACGTGCGACGTCAGGCGAAGAGCGTCGGCTGGGGTGGCGCGTGGGTCGGATCCACACCATCGAACAACGAGGACACCGATGTCCCCGCGTGGATCCGGGCGATGGCCTCGGCGAACAGGTCGGCGACCGAGCGGACGCGCAGCGCGGACGCGGAGACCTGACACCGAACCGACTTGTCATCTGCGTGAGCGACGAAGGGGCGTGCCAGGGCCACGGCCAACAGGCAGCCGACCACCAGGGTCAGCCGATATCTCATAGTCACCTCCCAGGATCGCCGATCCGTTCGTTCGTCCAAATACAGCTGGTGCAAAGCGAAAGCGGATCGAGCTTCGTTGGACCCTTTACCAGCGACGGCTGGGTGGCAGACGCCCGGCATTATATCATCCTTTTGGATGATGATGCAAATCAATAAAATGGATTTAACGAAATTTTAAGGAACCGCTCCCACGCCCCAGGCCACACGGCACGAATTTGGGATAGCAAGAGAAATAAACACAAAACAACAGCGAGCATCACTTGACAGAAGCTAGCAAACGGTCTATAATGGCATTGTAAGTTCTTTAAGAAGGCTCAGAATACTGGAGTGGAGAGACGGATCGGATGCGGTGGTGGATAGGGTTCGGCTGGCTGCTAGGGGCGCTGCTCCTGGCGAGTTGCACGCCGACGACGGCGTCGTCCTTGAACCCGCCGTCGAGGCGAACGATCAATCGGCCCTTGCGCGTCGAAATGGCGGCGACGGCGGAGAGGGCGAACCGCAGGACCTTGCCGCCCGCCGTGAGGGCCACCGCGTAAGGAGGCCCCGGCAGGGACGCATGACCGTTGCCGTTCGCCTCGCCATCGCCGTTCGCTTCACCGGCCTCGCCGTTCAATCGGGCCTGCACGGGGCCCTTCGGGACGGGGGCCGCTTTCACGTCGGGCAGGCAGCGCGGGTCGTGACAGATCACGCCCACCAGATGTTCCTTGTCTTCGAAAGCGAACGATTTCTGGATTGGCTCGCCGTGTCCGGTGGTCAGGGGGATGTCGTTGGCGCGGAGGGTGTAGGCGATGCCCCGGTCGGTGCAGAACGTGATCGTTTGGCGGGCCTTGGCCCGGTAGATCCAGCCGACCCGATCGTCGTCGCGCACGCGGATGCTGGACACGTCCACGAACGACTTTTGGCGCTTGACCCAGCCGTCTCGGGAGACGATCACCCACGTGTCTTCGTCGATGATGTAGTCTTCCTCGCGGTATTCGATCGCTTCGGGGGGACCTTCGATCCGCGTCCGGCGGGTGTCGCCGTGGGCCCTGGCGATCTCCTTGATTTCGCCCCGAATGATCTTCCAGCGCGCGGCTTCGTCGGCCAAAAGGGCCTCGATCTCGGCCGCTCGGGCCCGTTTCTCCGCGAGTTCCTTGAGGATGTCGGCGATCTCGAGCTTGCCCAGCCGATAGAGTTTCGTTTCCAGGACGGCGTCGGCCTGTTCGAAGCTCAGGCTGAAGCGCGCTTGGAGTTTGGGGTTGGCGTCGGCCTTACCGTCGCTGGCGCGGATGATCTTGATCGCCTCGTCCAGGTTGTTGAAGACGATCGCGAACCCTTCCAGGACGTGGATGCGTCGGAGAAGGTCCGCGAGTTCGTGTCGCAAGCGCCGGGTGACGACTTCCATGCGGAAGTCGAGGAAATGGATGAGGATGCTGCGCAGGTCGAGGCGGTCGGGAACGGCCACCTCGGCCCCTTCCGCGGGCAGCAGGCAGGTCATGTTCACATTGAAGTTCGATTGGAGCTGCGTGTTCTTGAAGAGGTAGGCCAGGGCCGCGTCGGCGTTGGCCCCTGGGCGTAGTTCCAGGGCGATGCGTACGTCCTCGGTGCTGAGGTCTTTCACGTTGAGGAGCTGGGGCACTTGGCCCTTGCCGATCAATTCGCCGATGCGTTCGACAAGGTCGTCCTTCTCCAACCCATAGGGGATGGACGTGATGTTGACGAAGTTGGGTTTCTCGGGGTCGGGCTCGTAGGTGCCCCTGAGTTTGATCGTCCCCTGCCCCGTCGCGTAAACCTGTTTGATTTCCTCGGCCGAATTCAGGACGACGCCGGCGGTGGGGAAGTCGGGCCCTTGGATGTGCTTGAGGAGTTTCTCCAGGGGCAATTCGCGATCGTTGTCCAGAAGGGCGATGAGTGCGTTGCAGACTTCCTTGAGGTTGTGTGGTGGGATGTTCGTGGCCATGCCCACGGCGATCCCGGTCACTCCGTTGATGAGGAGGTTGGGCACTTGCGCGGGCAAGACCACCGGCTCGTCGACGGTCGCCGCGTAGTTCGGACGGAAATCGACGGTCTGGTCGCGCAGTTCGGTCAGGAGTTCTTGCGCGAGGGGGGTCAAACGGCATTCGGTGTAGC
>CALLYK010000360.1 GCA_937858365.1 uncultured Isosphaeraceae bacterium
CTTGACGACGCGGTAGTAGACGAAGACGAGCGAGCCGACGACGGCGCCCGCCGCCACGAACTCGAATGTGCGTTGCGGTATTGATGTGCTCATTTCCCGAGACTTCGACATCTTGAAGGGCAAGCGTGTCGGCCTGGTCACGAACCATACCGGGAAGGCCCGCGATGGCCGCCCCACGATCGACGTTTTGGCCGGAGCGCCGGGCGTCAGGCTCGCCGCGCTCTTCAGCCCCGAACACGGTATCCGCGGCCTGGTGGACAAAGAAGTACCCGACGCCCACGACGAGAAGACCGGACTCACCATCCACAGCCTTTACGGCAAGACCCGCAAGCCCACTCCCGACTCCCTCCAGGGGGTCGATGTCCTTGTCTACGATATTCAAGATATTGGTTGTCGCTTTTACACCTACATCAGCACACTCGGATTGGTACTGGAAGCGGGGGCCGAGGCGGGGGTCCCGGTGGTCGTCCTCGACAGGCCCAACCCGATCGGCGGTGAGCTCGTATCGGGCCCCTTGACGGACCCCGGCCTGGAGTCGTTCGTCGCCTTCCACCGCCTGCCTGTGCGACACGGCATGACCGTGGGCGAATTGGCCCGTCTCTTCAATGGTGAGCGAAATGTCGGGGCGGACTTGACGGTCGTCCCCTGCGAGGGATGGGGACGCGCGGACCTCTTCGACGCCACCGGCCTGCTTTGGACGAACCCATCGCCCAACATGCGGAGCCTGACCGAGGCCCTACTGTACCCGGGTGTCGGCCTTCTCGAAGCCACGAACCTGGCGACGGGTCGCGGGACCGACACGCCTTTCGAGCGGGTCGGGGCACCGTACATCGACCCGGTCCCCTTCGCGAGTGCCCTGAACCGTCTGGGGCTGACGGGCGTGACGTTCATTCCCACGCGATTCACGCCCAAGGAACGCCAATTCGCCGGCGAGGAATGCGGAGGGGTCTTCATCGCCGTCACCGACTGGTCGCGGTTCGAGCCGCTTTCCTTGGGGATGGGGCTGGCCGTGACGCTCCGCAAACTTCACCGCGACGCTTGGAAGCCGGAGCGTTTGATGACCCTTCTCGTGAACAAAGAGACATACAACGCAATCCTGGCCGGCAAGGACGTCGCCGCGATCCGTGCCCTCTGGCTCGACGGCCTGGCCGAATTCGCGCAGGTCCGTTCCAAATACCTGATCGACCCGTCTCACCCTTAAGGCCCGAATTCCTCTTGTCGTACCAACCAAGTTTGGGCAAACTCCGCCACTCCGTTTTCCGATGACCGGACGGTACTTTGGTGGAGTCGGACCATCCCCCCGTCCCGGGTCTTAAGGATGAGACTGCGTCGCCTCGCCTTGTCGATCATCTTCGTGTGCCTCCCCTTGACACGGCCGGCGGGCTTGCCTCCGGTACTCAAGGTTCGCGCGCACCCAGCACAAGGCGTGCCCAAGGCGGCACCAAAGCCACCGAATATCTTATTGGTGATCGCCGATGACATGGCGGCCGGCCTCATGGGTGTGGACGGCGACCCGCGCGGTCCCACGCCCTATCTGGACCAATTGGCGCAGCAAGGTACGAGGTTCGATCGAGCCTATTGCAACTCGCCCGTTTGCACGCCCAGCCGGCAGTCGCTCTTCACCGGGCGGATGCCTCACGCGGTCGGTGTGACCCAACTCCTTACGGCGCTTCCAGACTCGGCCGTGACGTTGGGGGACTGGCTCGGGGACCTCGGTTATCGAACGGCCGCGTTTGGGAAAACACACTTCAACGGCCCGTCCCATCATGGTTTCCAGGAGTTGGCCGACACGCTGGATTGGTTCAAGCATACCAAGCGAAATCCGCCAAAAGGCGGAGGCCGACGCGCCATCTGGCGTCCTTTCTTCGATCCCACACCGGTCTGGCTCAACTCCGAGTGCTCCCCGTCGGGACTGCCCGCCACGGCGGAGGAGGCCGGTTACTTCGTGGATCGCGCCGCCGATTTCATCCAGCGCGATCCGGAACGGCCCTTCTTCCTCGTCGTGGCGTTCCACGAACCCCACGCGCCGTTCGTCTTCCCTCGGGACTGGCCAGGGCGATTCTCCCCCGATCGCTTCAGTGTGCCCCAGGTCTCGGAGGAGGAGCTGAAGGAACAGCCGAGTGTCTTCGCGGGCCTTGATGCCCGGCAAATCCAGGGGGTACAAGCGGCCTACTACTCGTCGATGGCCTGGATGGACCAGAACATCGGCCGGTTGCTCGAACGCCTGGACGACTCCGGACGCGCCGACGATACCATCGTCCTCTTCGTGAGTGACAACGGCTACCTCCTGGGACAACACGGCCGATTTGAGAAGAACTGCTTCTACGAACCATCGGTCCGCGTGCCATTGATCGTGCGCTGGCCGGGCAAGGTCGCTGAAGGCCGTTGCGTGACCGATCCCGTGGAACTGGTGGACATCGTCCCAACCGTGCTCGACCTCGCCGGACATCCTCGGCCACCGGTCTTACACGGCTTAAGTCTGGCCTCGACCTTGAAACAAGGCGGCGCCGGCCCGCACCGCGACGTTGTGGTCAGCGAGTACCTCGAAAACGAGGAGGCGATGGCCATTTCGGGGCCCTACAAGCTGATCATCGGCTCGGGTAAGAGGCGCCGTCGTGACGGGCTGGACAATGGCCTTCCTCTTTCAGGGCCCTATGTCCGTCTCTATCACACTCGAAATGATCCGATGGAGCTCCACGACCTCGGCACGGACCCGGAGCATCAAGAGGTGGTCCGTCGCATGAAGAAGGCACTTTTGGGACGACTGGCGACCACTCGCGAAGGGCTGGAAGCGGTCCCGACTTGGTTGAACGATACCGAGGCGATCCTCTGGTGCCTCATCCCACGCGACCGAGACCTCATCGACCCACGACTCACCTGGCTCGATCGCTGGCTGCGCTAAAGGCCATTAGACGTACCTGGCGATCGGACCTCAATACCGGTGGGTCAGTTCGTCCTTCCGCCTTGAGCGCGATCACGATTTCGGACAGGATGGGTCCGTAAGCGAACCGACTCAGACCCATCGCCCAGGAGCGGCCAAGATGCGCCCACACATGAACTGGACATGGCCCCTGGCGATCGCGATCGCCGCTATTGGCGTGTCTGCCCCGACCGGCCGGGCGCAAGAGACCGCCGACGGCAAGATGAAGGTCTCATGGGACGCCGTTTACATGAGCGGCACCAAGATCGGCACCATTCAGACGACGGTGGAGCGCCTCAAAGACCCTACCAAAGACCGCGACCTCTTCCGCGTGAATGTCACGATGGACCTCACCTTCAAGCGTAAGAACGACCGCGTCCGTCAGCAGGTCCGCTACGGGACGCTGGAGACGGTCGATGGCTCCGTCCTGCGCCTCGATGTGCGTATCCTCGCGGGTGAGAACGAGGTCCGCTCGTTCGGCGACGTCATCGAGAACAAGTTGACATTGAACTTGGATGGCGGCGGTCAGCGCCAGCAAAACGTCCTCGATTGGGGGCCAGAAGTCCGGGGTCCCCACGCCCCGGAGCAAAGCCTGGCGCGCGCTCCCCTTAAGGTGGGCGAGACGCGCGAAGAGAAGATGTTCATTCCGTCACTCAACAGGATCGGCACTGTCAAACTCATCGGCGAGAAGATGGAGACGATCGAACTGGGCGGTCGCGTGAAGCGCGAGTTGCTCAAGGTCCAGGCCCCGGTCTTCGCGCCCGACGGCAAGGTCTACGCCGGCTACTGGGAGTTCCCCGGCGGCAAGGTCGAGCCCGGCGAGACGGTCGAGCAGGCGCTCGCGCGCGAGCTGCACGAGGAGCTGGGAATCACCATCGGCGCCGCCGAGCGATGGAAGGTCGAGGTGTTCGACTATCCGCATGCGCTGGTGCGGCTGCACTTCTGCAAGGTCTTCGACTGGCGCGGCGAGTTCGTCATGCGCGAGGGCCAGCAAATGGCCTGGCAGACGCTGCCCGTGCAGGTGGCGCCGGTGTTGCCGGGCACGGTGCCGGTACTGCGCTGGTTCGCGGTCGAGTCCGGGCACTGTGGCCCGACGCATGCGCAGCGGCCCGTTGCCGGCGCCGGTCCTGCCAGGCTCGGCTGAGCCCACTACACTGATCGCATGTCCTCGGCTCGTGCCACCGTGCCAGCGCCCTCGATGGCGATGGCCGACGCTGCCGGCGCATGGCTCGACGCCGTGCGCTGGAACGCCGACGGCCTGGTGCCGGCCATCGCGCAGGAGCGCACCACCAAGGACGTATTGATGGTCGCGTGGATGAACCGCGAGGCGCTCGCCGCCACGGCCGCCCGTGGCGAGGCGGTGTACTGGAGCCGATCGCGCGGCCGCCTGTGGCACAAGGGCGAGGAGTCCGGCCACGTGCAGAAGGTGCACGAGATCCGGCTCGACTGCGACAACGACGTCGTGCTGCTCAGCGTGACCCAGCAGGGCCACGACCCTTCGATCGCCTGCCACACCGGCCGCCACAGCTGCTTCTTCCAGCGCCTGGAAGGCGGCCAGTGGAAGGCGGTGGAGCCGGTGCTCAAGGACC
>CALLYK010000361.1 GCA_937858365.1 uncultured Isosphaeraceae bacterium
ACGCGGACGAGTCGGGAAAAGGCCGAGGCGTCACTGGAAATGACAGCGCGGAAGGAGTAGCATGAAGGCGACGGAAGTCCCGCCGCACCAGCGGCTTACTTGAACCAGGTGCTGCACCGGACCCGGTCCGCGAGGCGCTTCATGGTCATTCCCAGGCACTCCTCAGCGGGCCCGTCCGCTGAGCTTCGGCGTTCGGCGGCTTCGCGAATCATGAACCAGACGAAGCGGTCGTTGCTCTGGCTGGCTCTTGGTTTGATCGCGGTCGCGTTTGTCCTCGGGTGGTACCTGCTGCGATTCGATCCGATGTTCGGCTTCGGCACTCGCTACGCAGTCGGTTACAGCGAGCTTCGCTTTGCCTCGCTTAAGCGGGGGATGACGGAGTCCGAGGTCGAATCCGTCATGGGCGCTCCCATCAGTAGGGGTAGTTTCTTCGATCAGGGAGTGGTCTGGATGTACAGTAAACAACCGAATCCCACGTCCAACTTCTTTCGCCGTTGGGTCGTCTTCAAGGACGGCAAAGCAGACCTGATCCTCAACGACTACTGGTGGGATTAGCCGCCTCCCCTCGAACTCTTGGCTTCGCCGATTCAATAACGGTTGATATTATGATCAATGGGCATGAGTTTGCCGTGGTTTTCCCTTGGGCCCCCGGCGGGTGGCGATGCGGACTCGGGACGGCGCGGGCGACACGGTACCGCGGCACCAGGTCGTTGCCCAGCAACCGGGCCTTGCGACGCACGCTTCGCTCCAGTTTGGCACGCGCCTCCTCTTCGTATTCCTCCAGTGATGCCGTCACGTATGCGATGCCATACTTGAGCATGTGATACGCCAGGCGCGCCGTGGCCCCCCAGGCGGCTTTTGGGCCGACGGTCGAAGGCCCCCAACGCGGTGGTGGTCCGGCCCGCCGACCGCGCCGTCGGACGCGACGCCCGGGCCCTTCGGTTCTTTCCTTTGCGAGGCGTCCGACGGTGCTCCGTCCGGTTGCTCCGCGACGTTTGCGGTCACAGGCCCAGCCCCGCCATCAACGACGGGTCGATGACCGCTGCGCGGAAAAGGCCCGTGAACGGGCCTGAAAACAAGACCTGCAAGGCGTCATGGAAGAACGCTTGGGACTTCAAGACGGGTTGACCCGGCCTTGCCGCGCAAAGGTTGGCGGACCTCGATCGATTTGTCCTCGAGCGTGCGCAACCCATCGTGATCCGCCCCAATCGCCACGATCGTCGTGACCCCTCCTCTTCCCGCCCTTTTCCCCGGTTTCTTGTCCACGCGACCTTCCCCACGTCCGATACTCGATGGTGTGCGACCATGTCCGGTCGCGCCGCGACTGGCGACGTCCGCCTGTCCGCTTTCGCCGTCGAAGGGCATCCCCATGAACGGTTGGTTTCAGGACGAGGCGCGGCGTCGGAACGCGCGGAAGTCCACCGGGCCCAGGACGGCCCAGGGCAAGGCCAACAGCCGCGTCAATTCCATGAAACATGGTTTGACCGGTCAAGGTATCGTCATGCGCCCCGATATGAGGGACTGGTACGAAGAACAACGCCGTCATCTCGGGGCATGTGTTCATCGCGACCGCCATCACGCCGCGAACGTGGAACAGGACCTCGCCCTCGCCGCGGTCCGCCTCGACGCGAGCCGGCTCGCCCTCCGCCGACGCGTGGACGACCATTGGGACGACGACCGCGAACGCGCCGTCCAGGCCCTCGCCCGCGAACTGGCCGAGCGGCCCGAAGAAGTCTCCCTCCGCCTCGAAATGACCAGCCGGGGGGTCGCCTGGAAGCTCGCGCGACTCCAAGACCTCGCCGACGCCCTCCGCTCCCGCGGCACCTGGTCGCCCGACGAGAAACAGCTCTTCCTCGACCTCCTGGGCGTCCCTCCCATCGTAAGACGTTATGATGATGATATTGATGATATCGAAATATGCGATCAGATATTGGTCGAGGAGCGTGCCCGCCTGGAGGCGCTGAAGGCCGACGTGCTGGACCCGGAGGACGAGTCGGCGCGGCTGGAGGCGTTGATCGGCGTGCCTCACGACGACTCGCGCGAGGCCCGACTCCTTCGCCGGTATGAGTCGGAAAACTGGCGCAAATATGAGAAATTGAGTGAGAAACTTGGGATGAATGTGCGTGACGGCGAGCGAGCGCCTCAGCCCGTCGTGGACCAGGCCGCCCCGACTGCGGCGCCGCCCCCACGTCCACCGATGCCGACCCCGCCCGTGGGTGCGTCGGCAGGTCCAACGGCCCGGCGGCTTGTCCTGGTGGCGGCCGTGGTCGGGCCGAGGGCCCGTTTCCAAGACGAAGCTGGCGACACCCCTTGCGGATGGGAGGGGTCGCGAGGCCCCCGAGGCCGGACCCGGGAGGGCCGGCCCCTCACGGGAGGCGGACGACCCGTTCGCCAAGGCGCACTTTAAGCAAACGTTGATGGAAAAAGCGGGGCACCAACGGTCGCCGTGCGCCTCATGGGGGCCGACTTGCGTCGAGCGGGCGACGGTGTCGTCGAGCACAGGGGGTAGAGCGTTTCTCTAGGACATGCATGTGGGGTCGATCGTCCCGACGGGGGCAGAAACAGGGCACATTCTAAATATCAACACTTGTCAGGGCCTAAACATCGGTTGCAGCGGACCCGCTGCGCGGGCCGCTGAACCGGGTCGTTAACCTCGTGTCGCTTGAGTCAGGACCCATTGAGGTGCCGAGCGGGTTCACTTCGCCCGTTTGGCGCTCTTGATCACGACGTTGGCGACCGGCACGTCTTTGCTGGCTTGCTTGATCCGTTGGTCTGACTTCTTGTCCGGGTACATGGCCAGTTCCTTCACGGTCGTCCGAGCGCCGGCGATCTTGTCCACGACGTTCATCCCTTCGACCACCTTGCCGAAGACGGTGTAGCCGCCGTAGCCGGTGTCGAGGTTGCTGTTGTCGGCGTGGTTGATGAAGAACTGCGCCGTGGCCGAGTTGATGTCGTTGGTTCGGGCCATCGCGATGGTGCCCCGCGCGTTGCCCAGGGCTTGCGGATTGACTCCCTTGGACTCGTTCACGACTGGATCGCGCGTCTTCTTCTCTTCCAGGTTCGTGTTGAAACCGCCGCCCTGGACCATGAAACCGCTGATGACCCGATGAAAGACCGTACCGTCGTAGTGGCCGTCATCGACGTACTTGAGGAAGTTCTCGACCGTCTTGGGGGCCTTCGCCGGGTCGAGTTCCAATACGATCTTGCCTTCGCTCGTTTCGAGCTCGACCTTGGGCTTATCTTGCGGCGGGCCGCTCGCGCCGGCGGTCGCGGCGAAACTCAGGAGCGAGAGGAAGGAAAGGCCCGTGATGGCCAGGAACGTGAACGAAGTGGGACTCATGCGTGTTCTCATGGTGGGAAAGGTGCCCTCGCGTCGGTCATTCGGTCCATCGCGATTGGGGGAACGTATCACATTCGGAATCGCGATGTCGAGCCGTTTCGACCCTTCGGACCGTCGGAGAGAAGTCCGGCGCGGGGCCGCGGAAACAAGGCCGGCGACTCGGCCGACCCTGGCGGGTCGATCCGATCGCCGGCGATGGGACTGGTGACGCGCCCTCGCGGCGGCGGTCCTCCCTCAAGACTGGGGCCGATGGAGGCCGCGCCGGCCGCGGATGTTGAGGTCGCTCCCGTCCAGCGACGTGTAGGTCATCACGTATTCACCGAAGAGGCTCATGCTCACCGCGGGGGCGAGGCGGACTCCCGTGTTGTAGGTGACGATCGAGTTGAATGGTGACACCTCGGCGACCCTGGAGTATGTGGCGCCTCCGGGCATGTATTCGTAAGCGACCACGAAGCCCCCGCCGCCGCGACGCATCCCCACGGACGCGTTCCGTTCGCGGAAGCTCGTGCCCGCGATCGTGAACTCATTGCCCAGCGACCCGAAGGGGTCGAACCGCCTCGCCATGATGTTCCCGGCCTTCTCCCAAGCGACCACGCCCCTGCCGGTGTCGTCCATGCCGATGCTCGGCGAGATGTCGTTGAGGGTGCTCGAAGCGATCCCGGTCACGCCCTGGAAGGCGCCCGTGGGACCGTAACGGCTCATCTTGATGTCGTGGTCGGTCGCCGTGAAGGCCTGCTCCCAGGCGATCGCGATCCGACCGTCCGCGGTCATCGCGACGCTGGAATGGTCCTCGACCGAGCCCGACGTGCCCACGTCGAAGACGTTGAGAAGCACGCCGTTGAGGTTGTACCTTTTGGCGAAGACGTCCGGGTTGTTGAAGTTCGTGTCGCGTGTGTACGAGACGACGAAGTTCCCGAGCTGGTCCATCGCGACGTCGGGATCGTGCTCCTTGAAGGTCCCGGCGCCGATCTGCATCGTACTCCCCATCAACTGCCCGTTGGAGTCGTAACGATTGGCCAGGACGTTGGTGTCGCCATTGGACTGCTTCTGGACCCAGGTCACGACGAAGCGTCCCAGGTCGTCCATCGCGACGGCCGGCGCGCTTTCATCGAGGCCGCTGGAGCTGACGAAGATCTCCGGGCGGAGTTTGTTTCCCTGCGTGTCGAGGCGCTGGGCCCGGATGTCGTGGTCCGTCGGACTGAACGTGTGGGTCCAGGTGACGACCGAGAAGCCGCCGCCGGAACTGGCGTTGTCCGAATCGTACTGAGCGTTCTGGGTCGTCATGTTGATCGGCCCGACCATCTCGAGACCGAGCGACATCAATTGACGTCCTTCGAGCGATTCCAACGAGGGCCGGCGCTTGAGGCCGCGAGAAGGGGCCGGACGTGCGCGCCGTTTGTCACCGAAGATCGAGAAATGGGAGAACATGGCTTTGCTATCCTGAGGTCTGGGCGGCACGCCGCGACGATGTGTCTCTAGGTCGTTGCCCTTGGTCCTCGACGAACTCGGCCGGCCCTCACCCACGCGGCGAGCACCGACTTCGTTCGACACCACCACGTGCGACGGCATTCCTTCAAACACGTCAGCCACTCGGTTTTTTTTTCCGAGGACGTCCCGGCCCGTCTTTGCCCTTCTTTTCCACCACCGCAACTCCGGTTGTCCAATCGGGCGATTTGGGGTAAGGTCCTCGCGCCGCCGAGACCCGACCCGACCGAACGTCCTCATGAGGCACTTTGCGATGGCCCTTCGAGGCCGTGGACCTTCCTTGCGCTTGCTCGTGCTTTGCCTGCTCGCGCCGGGAGCGTTGGGAGGTTGTCGGACGGGCCCCAAGTCGTTCGCATCCGTGAACGACCCGTCGGCCTTGAAGCGGGCCAGGGCGGTCGGTTTGGGCGAAAACCAACCCGACGCTGTCGCCGTCCCCGCCTTGATAGCTCGCTTGAGCGATAGCGACCCAGTCGTCCGACTCGCCGCCCACGAGGCCCTCAAAAAGCGGGCGCGGCAAGACTTCGGTTATCAGCCGTACATGGAGCCGCAGGAGCAGCCAGAAGCGATCGCGCAATGGCGCGCTTGGTGGCAGGCCCGACAGACCGGCACGGCGACGGTGCCCACGGAGATGATGGCCCGCAAACGACGATGGCGTCGGGAGGTTTGGCGATGAGCGCCGACGCGGGTGGGGCCCTCGCCCCAGTGGGCCGCCTGGGACGTTCCGTGCTCAACGGCCTGGGTCGGATGGGGGCCGCGGGCGGCTTGGCGGTCGATACCCTCGGCGCCTGGACGCGCCCGCGCGGTCTCTTCGCGGCCACCGCTCGCCAATTGACCGCCGTTCTCTTCGCGGCCGGCCCTTTGGTGGCCCTCCTTCACGTGGGGGTCGGTTCCTTTCTGGCCATGCAGGCGTTTTACGGCGCGACCTTCACGGAAGGCTCGGGCGCGGTCGTGGGCGTCGGCCTGGTGCGCAACGTCGCGCCGTTGCTTTCGGGCATGGTCTTGGCGATCGTCCTGGCCGCGCGGACCGTGCCGGAACTGCGCTGTCGCGGACTTCTCGAAAACGAAGGCGGACCACGCCCGCTCCCCGATCGCGAACCGAAGCGGGCCGCAAGCACTCCCTCCGCCGCGGGCGCGACGATCCCAGTCTCGCTCACGTTCCGACCGCTCGGCGCGACGCCTAGGTTGAACAGGTTGGTGCCCACGCCGCGTGACTCCGTGAAGCCGCCGTACGATTGCACCGCGCTCACGCGCTCGCCCAGCGCGGCGCGCGCCGCCAGCCACATCAGCAGCTCGATGCCCTGGGTGCCGGCCTTCTCGACCAGTTGCTTCGAGTCGAACTGCGTGGCCCAGCGCGGGTCGTGCAGCAGGCTCTCCATGAAGGCGAGGTCGAAGTCCTTGTTGATGAAGCCGGCGCGCTCGCCGTCGAGCTGGTGCGAGAGCCCGCCGGTGCCGAGCACGACGACGCGCGCATCGCTCTTCCAGGCGCGCACCGCGCGGCCCACCGCCTCGCCCAGCGCATAGCAGCGCTTCGCCGAAGGCAGCGGGAACTGCACGGTGTTGATGCACACCGGCACGATCTTCAGCGGCCAGGCCTGGCTCGGGTACATCAGCGCCAGCGGCAGCGTGATGGCGTGGTCGACCACCATCTCCTGGCAGCTCACCACGTCGAACTCGTCGCCCACCAGCGATTCGATCAGGTGCCACGACAGATCCTGCTCGCCCTCGAAGGGCGGCACCTGCGGGATGCCCCAGCCCTCGTCGGTGCTGGGGTATTCGGGTGCCGCGCCGACCGCGAAGGTGGGCATCTTGTCGAGGAAGAAGTTGAGCCCGTGGTCGTTGTAGAAGACCACCGCCACGTCCGGCTTCACGTTCTCCAGCCAGCGGTGCACGGGCGGCCAGCCGTCGAAGAAGGGCTTCCAGTACGGATCGGTTTGCAGGTTCTTGGCGATCGCGCGGCCGATGGCGGGCACGTGCGAGGTGGTGATGGCGCCGACGATGTTGGCCATGGTGTGTGCTCCTCGTTCTCTTACTGCTTGCCCTGCTCGACCAGCATGGCCTTGAAGGCGTCCTTGCTCATGCCGGTCTGCTGCGCGCCGATGTCCTGCACGTCCAGGCCGAAGATGCCGGCGAACTTGGCGAGGTAGTAGACGTTGCCGCCGGCGGCGATCAGCTTGAGCACGTTGCGCTCGCGGATCGCCTCGCGCTGCTGGGGGTTCAGGCTGTACTTGGCGCAGTAGGCGTCCTCGTCCTGCAGGAAGGCCTGGCGGTTGACCGCCTCGTTGAAGGAGTAGCACATCTTGTTGAGCGCGTAGCCGCGCATGGCCTGCTGGCCGTCGAACAAGGTGGTGCCGGGAATCTCGGGATGCGTCATCGCGGTTGTCTCCGTGGGGTGGGTGAATCCACGGAGTGTGCGCCAGATGACACATCAGATAAATAGCGACATACTCATCACATTCATGAGCGATTTCGATTATTTGGATCTGGACGGGCACGCGCTGGCGCTGCTGCTGGCGGTGTACGAGGAAGGCTCGGTGACGCGCGCGGCCCAGCGGCTGGGGATCACGCAGTCGGCCGTGAGC
>CALLYK010000362.1 GCA_937858365.1 uncultured Isosphaeraceae bacterium
CCATGGCAGCTTCGAGAACCGAGCTTCCATCATGCGGCCCCGAGAGCGTGCCCCAACTCAGATTGACCGCAAGCTGTGCAGAAGAGGCACAGCGCGATAGCATGAACATGAGACCGTCCATGATGTGCACGTTCATCGAGCCACCAGACGTATCCAGCACGGTATCCCAGTCGAGCTGCACAGCCACAATGTCGCACCGGCTGGCATCATCGTTGGCGCTGGCCCCAGTGGCCTGTCTGCCGCATTGTTCCTCGCGCGTTACCGCCGCCGCGTGCTGGTCTTTCATCACAACAGCCCGCGCAAAAACAAGCCTTTCGTCGCCCGCAATTGCGCGGCGATACGGCCGGTGGACCGCCTGCTTGCCGACAGCAGCGTGCCGCGCGCCCGCGCCGCGGCGACGGTCATCATGTTTTGGGCGACGTTCGTCTTCTACCTTCGCGGCTTCATCATCGAGTTTGCGCCGATTCGCCTGGTCCATTTGTTGGTGGTCCTCTCATTAGGGGGCTGTTTCCTGCTTCTCCATTTGCACCGGTCATTCACGACGAGCCAATTGCGCCGGATCGAAGTGGCAATTTTTGGCGGAGTGGCGGCCTACCTGGCCCTTTACCAATACGGCCTTCTCTCCCATCGAATGCTCCATCACCTTGTGCTGCGGTCGGAGGCCGAGGTCCGGGCCTCAAGGGCGATGAAAGAGGCCACAGAGTCGTCCATTCACCGAGAACGTGCCCAGATGGAGGCGGAATACTCGCGTCTGCTCGCGCTCCTGTCGCAGTCGCGTCGGTCCCCTCGTTCGGCCTCGACGGTCGATTCGACACAGGCGATCGATCGCCTCGCCACGTCGTCCTCAAGCGCCGGCCACACCGCGGGCTCACCCCCGGTCGTCGTCGTGCCTGGGGCGGAGGCCGCCGACGTGGAATTGGTCAAGGTGCCCGCCATCGTGGGCAGCACAGTCATGTATTCAACCACACTCATGCTCATTTATGGGATGTTGATCCCCAACACATGGCAACGCGCGGCCACGATGGTCATCCCCATCGGCCTGCTCGCGGTCGCGGTCCCCTATGGCCTGAGCCGTCAGTTTCCCGCCCTAGCGGAATTGACGGCCAGCCGTTTCGGGATCGAACAGATCACCAACGACGCGATCATGCTGTCCATCGGCGCGGCTTTGTCGATTTATGGGACACATTTGATCCATTCGTTGCGCGTTGAGGTCCACGAGGCGAAGCGGATGGGGCAGTACATCCTGGGCGAGCGCCTGGGCGGGGGAGGCATGGGGGAGGTCTATCGCGCCGAACATCGCCTGATGCGGCGGCCATGCGCGCTGAAGCTCATCCGACCCGAGAAGGCACGCGATGCGCGGTCCCTGGCGCGTTTCGAGCGCGAGGTCCGGGCGATGTCGCGATTGTCGCATTGGAACACCGTCGAGATTTACGATTATGGCCATTCGGAAGACGGAACATTTTATTATGTGATGGAATACTTGAAAGGACCAAGCCTGAACGAGTTGGTCCAGCGTCATGGTCCGCTGCCGCCGGGTCGTGTGATTTACCTTTTGCGCCAGGCGTGCGACGCCCTTTCCGAGGCCCACGGCGCGGGGTTGGTCCACCGGGACCTGAAGCCCGCGAACATCGTCGTCGCCGAATGCGGGGGTCGCTACGACGTGGTGAAGCTCCTCGACTTCGGTTTGGTGACCCCTCTGGCCGAGGACCCGCCGCCCGACATCGAAACGACCCTCGACGGCATCGTCACGGGTTCTCCCCTGTACATGTCGCCCGAGCAGGCGTCGGGGGACCGTCGGCCGGATGGACGAAGCGATCTTTATTCCCTGGGAGCGGTGGGTTATTACCTGATCACGGGAAGGCCCCCGTTCGAGGGCCCGAGTCCCTTGAGTGTGATGATGGCGCACGCGAGAGACCCTGTGACACCCCCCTCGCGGATCCAATCGGGAGTGCCCCGCGACCTGGAAGCGGTCCTTCTGCACTGCATGGCCAAGGAACCCGCCGACCGCTACCCCGACGCCGACACACTGGGCCGGGCCCTCCTCAGGTGTCAACACGCCAACACCTGGGACGCCCAAAAGGCCGCCCACTGGTGGAAAGAACTCCCCAGGACCTAGTGATTCGTTACCAGCGAGTGTTCCGGCGGTCATTGGGTCGAACGCGATTCGTGCTTGGAATGGCCCCAGAGCAAATCGACTCGTTGCCATGACGAAGAACACCAATCACGGATGACCAATGACGACCATCGCGCGTGTCCGGCGGGTCTTGGTCCAGGCCGAAGTGGAGGACCTTTCTCGGGAGGTGGCCGCGGCGGTCTTGGGTAGCCGTGTCGGTTCGCGTTTGCCCAGGGGCGCGTCGGTGGCCGTCACCGTGGGGAGTCGCGGGATCGCGGGGATCGACCGCATCGCCCGTCTGACCATCGAGACACTTCGCTCCATCGGGTTTCGTCCTTTCATCGTCGCGGCGATGGGCAGTCATGGCGGCGGGACGGCCCGGGGCCAACGCGCCTTGCTCGCGAGCCTGGGCGTGACCGAAGAGTCGATGGGGTGCCCCGTTCAGTGCGCGATGGAGACGGTGGTTCTGGGCACGAACGCGTTCGGCCTGCCCATCCACACCGACCGGGCCGCTCACGAGGCCGATGGGATCGTTTTGCTCAATCGGATCAAGCCTCACACGTCCTTCACGGGTGAATATGAGAGCGGCCTCTTGAAGATGCTCACGATCGGGTTGGGGAAGCGGGAAGGGGCCGCGCAAGTCCACAAACTCGGCTTGCCTGGTTTGAAGCGCTTGCTCCCCGAGGTGGGCCGCTTTCTTCTGGCGAACACCAAGGTGGTCCTGGGACTGGCCCTTCTGGAGAACGCGCGGGAACGCCTGGCGAAGGTGGTGGCCGTCGAGCCCGAGGAGTTGCTCGCGGTCGAGCCGAAGCTCCTGGATGAGGCGCGCGGCTTGATCGCCCGGCTGCCGTTCGACCAGCTCGACGTTTTGGTCGTTGGGGAACTGGGTAAGAACTACAGCGGGACGGGGCTTGACCCCAACGTGATCGGCCGACAACGTGTTGAGACGATGCCCGACTTGCCCAAACCGGTGATCACGCGCCTGGCCGTGCTCGACCTCTCGCCGGAGACCCACGGCAACGCCAACGGCATCGGTCTGGCCGACCTGACCACGGATCGCTTGGTGAAGGCGATCGACCCGGCGGCGACGTGGGTCAATTGCCTCACCAGCAACTTCCTCACAAGGGCGCGCGTGCCGATCAGTCTGCCCACCGACGAGCAGGTCATCGCCACCAGTCTTCAGACGTGCTGGTGCCTTCGAGACCGGGAGGCGAGGATGGCCATCATCCCCAACACGCTGGAACTCTCGGTCTTCTGGATCACGCCGGCCCTGGCGGACGAGGTCGTACGCGATCGGAGCTCACGGATCGAGACCACGTTCGACCCCATGCCTATCCGTCCAGACGGCTCACTCGACCAAGAATGGCTCTTCCCCGAAAGCACCCGGGGCCGGAGGTCATTGGTCAATGGTCATGAGTGATGCGTTGTTCGTCGTTGTCCAACCGGATGGCGTCCGGTGACGAATCGCTTGTCGATAGATTCGATTGGGGCCCATGGTCCATCGTAAAATCAAGAAATAATAATACCAAATAAGCAATGACGAATAACGAATGAACCAAGACCAATAACGAATGACCAAAGACGAGGGCGTTGGCATTTTCTGGCCGATCGGCCATACTACGGGCCCCGCTCGTGATTGACTGGAAGTCCCCGGGTCCGAAGACGGACCCGATCGCCTCTAGGAGAAGCCTCAGGTGGGTCAGGTACACGTCGTTGATCGTCTTCGGGATCTCGCCCGTAACCTCTGGTGGACGTGGCAGCCGAACGTCGTCAACTTGTTCCGCGAACTCGACCCCGCCCTTTGGCGGCAGACCGACCACAACCCCATCGAGTTCCTGCAAAAGCTCGCGCCCGAACAGATCGAAAAACGGGCCTCGGAGATGGCCCTTCAGTCCCGTATCGACTACGCCTTCCGACGCCTGAACGAATACCTCGCCAACACCGACAGTTGGGGGGCAACGTTCGCCGGGACGCTTCGGGCCCGTCCGGTCGCCTATTTTTCGATGGAGTTTGGTCTGCACGAGAGCCTGCCCGTCTATTCGGGCGGCCTCGGCGTTTTGGCGGGCGACCACCTCAAGAGCGCCAGCGACCTGGGTGTCCCCCTGATCGGCGTCGGCCTGCTCTACGACCAGGGGTACTTCCGGCAGTCCCTCGACGCCAACGGTTGGCAGCAAGAGCAGTACCCGCCCGCGAACACGGACCTTTTGCCAATCGAACCGGCCGTTGGACGGGACGGGAAGCCCGTCCAGATTTCCATCGAGACCAACGCCGGCACCCTCCACGCTCGGGTTTGGCGTGTGGACGTCGGCCGGACCGACCTGTTGCTGCTGGACTCGAACGTCCCTGAAAACAACGAGTCCGACCGGAAACTCTCGGCCCGCCTCTACGGCGGCGACGCCCGTGTGCGGATTCGTCAGGAGGTCCTGCTGGGCGTCGGAGGGATTCGGGCCCTCAAGGCGATCGGCGTCCAGCCTTCGGTGCTCCACCTCAACGAAGGGCACAGTGCCTTCGCCGGCCTGGAACTCATCCGTGAGAAGATGGCCGGTGAAGCGGTCCCCTTCAGCGACACCGTCCGCGAGGTCGCCGGGATGACCGTGTTCACGACCCACACGCCCGTCGCCGCTGGTCACGACCGCTTCGGCGCCGCGCTGGTCGAGGAACACCTGGGCAAGATCCGCGAGGGGATGCACCTCTCCTACGACGATTTCATGGGCCTGGGCCGCGTCTATCCGGCCGACCACAACGAGCCCTTCTGCATGACCGTTTTGGCCCTGAAGCTCTCACGGCACGCCAACGGCGTGAGCGCCTTGCACGGCCAGGTCTCGCGCCGGATGTGGCAGCCGATGTTCCCCCAAAAGACCGAGGAAGAGGTGCCGATCGGCCACATCACAAACGGCGTTCATTTGTTGAGTTGGCTGGCGCCGCAGATGCACGCGATCTATGATCGGCATCTGGGCCCGGATTGGCCGCGGATGATGCGGCATCCCGACACCTGGGCCGGCATCGAGAACGTGGACGACGGCGAGCTTTGGGAGACCCACCAGGTCCTCAAGGCCCGCTTGATCGACTTCGTGCGCCGCCGTCTGGCGATGCAGGCGGAACGTCGGGGCGAAAGTGAAGCGAAGATCAAGCAGGCCGCCGGCGCGCTCGACCTGGAGGTCTTGACGATCGGCTTCGCGCGGCGGTTCGCCACGTACAAGCGGGCCGGCCTGGTCTTGAGCGACGCCGACGTCTTGGCCCGGATGGTCAACGCCACCGACAAGCCCCTCCAGATCGTCTTCGCCGGCAAGGCCCACCCCGAGGACCAACTCGGCAAGGAACTGATCCAGAACATCGTCCGGCGGGCGAGGGAAACACGGTTCGAGCACCGGATCGTCTTCGTCGAAGACTACGACATGAACGTGGCCCGGCACCTGGTTCAGGGTGTCGACATCTGGCTGAACAACCCGCGTCGGCCCCAAGAGGCGAGTGGGACCTCTGGCGAGAAGGTCCTCTTCAACGGCGGCCTGAATTGCTCGGTGCTGGACGGCTGGTGGGCCGAGGCGTTCGACGGCAAGAACGGCTTCGCCATCGGCACCGGCCGAACGCACTCGGTGCCGTCGGTCCAAGACCAGCGTGACCACGATGCCCTCATCGCCACTCTGCGCGAGCAGGTCGTGCCGCTCTACTATGATCGCGACCCCAACGGTCTGCCCCGGCGCTGGATCGCCCGCGTGAAGGCGTCCATGCGCTCGCTCGGCTGGCGCTTCAACGCCGACCGGATGGTGATGGACTACGTGGAAACAAGCTACCTGCCGGCGGCGCTCGGCAAGTCTTGCTTGATGAAGACCTAACTGGGAGATGACCGTCGTTCGACCCCCGATCGGCATCCTCAAGCCATGAAGACAGGCGAAAAGCTCGGCTCGTTCACGATCGAATCGCAGCTCGGTGAAGGGGCGATGGGGGTCGTCTATAAGGCCGTCCATGACAAGACCGGCAAGGTCGCCGCCGTGAAGGTCATGTCCAATGAGGTCTCCGTCAAGGGGAACGCCGACGAACGCTTCGAGCGTGAAGGGGAAATCCTCAAGCAGTTCCGCCACCCCAACATCGTCCGCTTCCTGGCTTACGGACGCTATCAGAAGCGGACCTACCTGGCGATGGAGTTCGTGGAGGGGACGACGCTCGACGACGTCCTGGAGCGGAAAGGGCCCATCGCCTGGCGCAAGGCCCTGGACCTGGGCGTCCAACTCGCGGAGGCGCTCCATTACGCCCATCAAAAAGGCGTCGTCCATCGCGATTTGAAACCGTCGAACCTGATGATCACGAAGGACGGTCAACTTAAGCTGACCGATTTCGGCATCGCCAAGGACCTGGACGCGACGGCCCTGACGGGGACGGGACGCACGTTGGGCACGGCCGCCTACATGGCCCCCGAGCAGATCCGCGGAACTCCGTCGGTCAGTCACAAGACAGACCTTTACGCCTTTGGGGTCGTGCTTTATCAGATGCTCACCGGCCAGACCCCCTTCCAGGGGAAGTCGGCCATGGTCCTGATGCACGCCCACTTGACCGAGGCGCCTCCGAGGGTCAGCTCAAAGGTGCCCGACGTGCCCCGCGCCCTCGACGACCTGATCCATAAGATGCTGGCCAAGGAGCCGTCGGATCGTCCCTGGGACGCGGCGGACGTCTCTCACAGGTTGAGCGAGATCGCCAAATTGGCCGCCGCCGGCAAGGCCAAGCCGGTATTCCAGGCACCCGCGAACCCATCACGCGCCGGAATGCCGATGACCGAGGCCGACGGCCCCGGCCGGTCGATGTCGGGCCCGCAAACCGAAGGGGCCACCAGCACGAGCGCTCGCAAGAGCAAGAAGAAGAAGACGCGCCCCGCGACCCTCGAAGTCCAAGACGAAACCCGTAGTCCCCTCTTCTGGGCCGGTACGGCCGGACTGGGGGCCGCCTTGGTCGCCTTGTTGGCGTTCACCGCCTACATGCTTTTCTGGCCCATTAGCGAGCAGGAGTTGATGCGTCGCGCGGGGACACTCATGGAGTCGACCGAGCCGGCCCGATGGAAGGAGGCCCGCGACGATTACTTCGCCGACATCGAAAAGCGCTTTCCCCAACATGCCGAACAGGTCCGGGAATGGCGCGACAAGATTGACCTGGAACAACTGAAGCGACGCGCCAACGTCCTCGAAAAGCCGAACTTGCTGGCCAGCAGTCAACCCGCGAACGATGCCGAAAGCCAGTACGTCGCCACCTTCACCGCCGCTTCCAGCGCGATCAAGGACGGCGACCTCCCCGGCGCCTGGCAAACATGGAAGGACTGCGCCGAACTCTACACCAACAGTCGAGGCGAGGCTGATCGACTCTGGGCCAAGATCGCCGCCGACAAGGCCGCCTCCCTCGAGGTCTCGATCAAGAACGATCGCGAGACGGGAATTCGGATGTTGGCCGAGGTCAAAGGGGCCGAGTTGAACGGCAAGGCCAACCAGGCCGCGCTGATCCGCCGCCAGATCGTGGAACGCTACGGCAAGTTCAAGCACATGCTCGACCTGGTCGCGGAGGCCCAATCGGCCCCGCCTCCCGAAGACGAACGCTGAACGCCCTTCTGTACTTCAGGATCAGGCCATGATCGCGGCCGGCGCGGCGCTGGTCGTCGCTGGGTTTCTGCTCTCGGCCATCCTCTGCCATGTGGTCCGAGCCGTTGCGCCGCGTCTGGGGCTTGTCGATCGTCCCGGGGGGCGCAAGGACCACGCGCGGCCGACCCCAATGGGAGGCGGTCTCGCCGTCTTCGGCGCCTTGCTCGCGGTGGTCGGCATGGCCGCGGCGGTCGTGCATTTCGCGCCTTCATGGTTGCCCGAGTCGGTGACTCCGTACCTGCCAGGCCTCTGGCATCGCGGGGGTGAGCTGGTCGGTCTTCTCGGCTTGAGCGCCTTCGTGATGTTGGTCGGACTGGCCGACGACTTCCTCGGCGTGCCTTGGCCGCCGCGCCTCGTGGCCCAGATTCTGGCCGCGATCGGCCTGGTGCTTCTGGGCGTTCGGGCCACCTTGTTCCCGCCCTTCTCGGGGCCCTGGGTCGCCGGTGGTCTGACCGTGTTGTGGGTCGTCGCCCTGACGAATGCGTTCAATTTTCTGGACAACATGGATGGCCTCGCGGCGAGTGTCGCCTTGATCGCTTGTTTGGTCTTCTCGGCCGCGCAGGTCGCAGTGGGGGGCCTTTTCGTGCCGGCCCTTCTGCTGATCTTGGCGGGGGCGCTCGGCGGCTTCCTTCTCCACAATCGGCCTCCCGCGCGGCTCTTTCTTGGCGACGCGGGGAGCAACCTCTTGGGGTTTCTTTTGGGTTCGCTCACCGTCGCCGGAACGTTCACCAGGCCGTATGAATCCAAGGACCCTTCGAGCCCCTTCAGCGTCCTCACGCCCTTGCTGGTGATGGCCTTGCCACTCTATGACATGACAACTGTCTTGATCATTCGCGCTCGCGAAGGTCGGAGTTTGTTCCAGGCCGACCGTCGCCATTTCTCCCATCGTCTGGTGGGGCGGGGTTTGACGCCGGGTCAAGCGGTCGCCACGATGGACTTCATCACCCTGGTGGCGGGGCTCGGCGCCTTGCTTCTGCACCACCCTTGGCTTTCCGCGGCCGACGCCGCCTTGATCGTCGCGCAGGCGGTCTGTTTGCTGGTGGTGGTGGCGATCTTGGAAAGCACGTCCGTCCGCGTGGAACGACCCGCTCATGGCCAAGGCCCGTCCCCAGACTCGCCCCGAAAAACAGTTGGTCGACCCAGCGACCCATGAATCAGGGCCGGAATTCGGTCCTCAAGTGGGCGAACTCCTCCGTCGCGTGGCGCTGGGACTGACCACCGCCCTCCTGGTCGCGCGGGCCTTCTGGGCGTCGGAGGACGCGGCGGCCGGCTCGGGCCGGACGTGGATCGTCGCCGTCTTGGCGACCGCCGCGATTGGTGTCGCCGGGGCCCTCGCCTCCGGCGCCGTGCGCCTTCGGATCGCGTGGACAGACGCGGCCTTCCTAACCCTAACGGCGCTGGTCGCGTTCAGTTCCGACCACGCGGCCGATCGACGGCCCGCGCTGAACATGGCTTGGGAGTGGATCGCGCTCGGTGTGGTCTATTTGATGCTGCGGAACTTGCCGCGAACGGCCGGCGAATCGTCGGCGGTGGTGGCTTGTTTCTTGGCGACGGCCGTGGCCCTTTCCGCTTACGGCTTGGCCCAAGCCGCGATCGAGTTTCCCGAAATGCACAAGGCGTTTGAACGCGACCCCGGGCCCGCCCTCGTGGCCGCCGGCCTCGACCCGAAGATCGACAAGCAGGGCCCCGAGTTCATCCACATACGTGACCGCGTGCTCGGCTCGAACGAGCCGTTCGCGACGTTTGCACTGGCCAACTCCCTGGCCGGCTTTTTGGTGGGTCCGGCCGTCCTCGCGTTGGCCGTCGCGCTGGAGCGTCTCCGTGACAAGGGGGACAGGCCGCCATTCGCCGCCTGGGTGATGGCCGCGGTGCCTTTCCTCATCCTGCTCGTCTGTTTCGTTTTCACGAAGAGCCGGAGCGCTCAGATCGGTTTTCTCGTGGGCGTGGGGATCGTCGTCGCGCGCGTTTTCGGGTCGGTGCCCAGACGGGTCTTGTTGGCGGGCGCCGCGGGCCTCGCAGCGGTATTCACGTTGATCGCCTTGGCGGGTGTGGCGACGAAGCAGCTGGACATTCAGGTCCTCACCGAATCGACCAAGTCGTTCCGATACCGGGTCGAGTATTGGCGAGGCGCCGCCGGACTTCTGGCCGAGGACGGACACTGGTGGTCGGGAGTTGGGCCGGGGAACTTCGGTGGGGCCTACCTGAAGCACAAGCTGCCCCAGTCAAGTGAGGAGATCAACGACCCTCACAACCTCATCCTGGATGTGTGGACCTCGTCGGGTCTGCTCGCGGTGATGGCCTTGGCGGGGACCTTGGCCCTGGCCTTTCGAGACCTCTTCGGACCACCGCGCAAGGGGGAGGAAGGACCCGATGCCCCGACCGCGCCGGACGCGCCGACTTCCGCCGCCTGGCTGCTCACGTGCGGCTTCGGGGGTTGGTTGCTCGCCTGGCCCTTGGGCAACCTGAACCCGTTCAACGACATGCTCGTGGCGCAATTGCCGTTGAGGTGGGTGGTCTTGGCCGCCGGCTGGTTGGGCACGGTGGCTATGGGTTGGCCGCTCTGGGGACGACGGCCCGTGCCCGCTTGGGGCTTGGGCGCGTGGGTGGCGGCGCTCGTGGTCAACTTGCTCGCGGCCGGCGGCATCGCCTTCCCGGCCGTCGCGATCGCGCTCTGGGGCCCCATCGCGATCGGTCTGAATTTGAGGGAGGACCGAACGTGCGGACAGCTCGTGAAGCGAGGCGGTTACGTCTTGGCCTTCGTGCTCGCGGCCATCCTCACCGCGGCCATCGGCTGGTTCTGGGGCTCCGTGCTCGCGCCGACGACCCTGGCGTCGAACCTGCTGGCCGAGGCCGAAGCGGCCCGGAAGCGCGGCGACATGCCCCGTGCGCGGAAACTCTTCCATGAAGCGGCCGAGGCCGATCGCTACGACCCGAATCCGTGGGTCCAACTGGCCCTCTTTGATTTCTCGATCGCCGAGGGACGAGGCGAGCCCCCCAGCGAAAAGGAAATCAGCGAGATCGCCAACCACTCCCTGAGCGCCCTGGAGCCACCGCGAAACCCCGAGTCTTATAATATGCTTCGTAAACGTGATCAAGTTTTAAGTTTGCTGATCGATCGTTTGAAGGACCCTGGGGTGGCCCAAAAAGGCACGATCGCGCGACTGTTGGCCCAGAGGAACGAGGCCCTTCGTCGCGCGATCGCGCAGTATCCAACAAACGTGCGGCTGCGTGCTCGACTGGCGGCCGTCCTGGCGGAGGTCGGTGACTACGATGGGGCTGTCAAAGAGGGCCAAGAGGCCCTTCGTCTTGACGAGCTCACACCGCACGAGGAAAAGAGACTTCCCGAAAAGGCCCTGTTCGAGGAGCAAATCAAGGTATGGGGACGAAACATCTCACCCATTAAGGATTGACTGGCTGGTCGGTCCTGACCGCCCTTTTCACCGGCAATTGGACTTCCCAAAGACGTTGATTCATGGGTGTCATCGGCCCGTGGTAGCCGAGGCGACGGACCTGGCGGTCGGCGCGCCGAATGGACACGGCGCCGCGGGCTGGGCCAACGTGTACTTCGGCTCCGCCACGGGCTACCGCAGCGGCCCGCTCACGTTGAGCCGCCCCGCGGGAAGCGACGGACGGTTCGGCGCGTCGATCGGCCGCAACGGCAAGGAGCTTTCGTTCTACTACCAGTTCACGAAGTTCCTGTTCCGGACGACCAACGTCGCGGCCAATGCGAATCTGTTCGCCGACCCGACGGGCCGTGCTCCGCTCGGCCGTGTCCAACGCCGTACCCTTCAGTATGACGGGGCTGCAGGGCTGCAGGGCTGCAGGGCTGCAGGGCTGCAGGGCCCGCGTGGTCCGCGTGGCGGTGCGGACGCATGG
>CALLYK010000363.1 GCA_937858365.1 uncultured Isosphaeraceae bacterium
AGAAGTTCCTCTACAACTTCGCCAACGTGAATGTGATGCCGGTGCTCAAGCGGATCCAGGGGATGGGTCCGCCTAGGAACCTCGGCAACCGCGCCTTCGCGATGCGGGTCTGGCTGAAACCGGACCGGATGCGCGCTTACAGGTTGTCGTCCGAAGACGTGATGAAGGCCCTGGCCGAACAGAGCGTGATCGGCTCGCCCGGCCGCCTTGGACAGGCCACGGGCAAGACGTCGCAATCCCGCGAGTACGTCTTGACCTGGGTCGGTCGCTACAGCAAGCCGGAACAATACGCCAACATCATCTTGAAGGCCAATCCCGATGGCGAGGTCCTGCGCCTCAAGGACGTCGCCGAGGTGGAACTCGGTTCGGAGTTCTTCGACATTTATTCGGACATCGACGGTCATCCCGCGGCGTCGATCATCCTCAAGCAGAGTCCGGGCTCCAACGCGGCCACGGTGATCGAGGAGATCAAGAGGGAGCTTGAACAGATCAAGAAGGAGTCGTTCCCGCCCGGGATGGATTACGAACTCGCCTACGACGTCTCCAACTTCCTGGACGCGTCCATCGAGAAAGTGCTGCACACGTTGCTTGAGGCGTTCATCCTGGTCTCTTTGGTCGTTTACATGTTTCTGGGTGATTTGCGTTCCACGCTCATTCCGACCTTGGCGGTCCCCGTTTCTTTGGTCGGCACGTTCTTCGTCTTGCAGTTGATGGGTTTGTCGATCAACCTGATCACGCTCTTCGCGATGGTCTTGGCGATCGGCGTGGTGGTGGACGACGCGATCGTGGTGGTCGAAGCGGTCCACGCCAAGATGCACGAGAAGGGCCTCTCGCCCTATCGGGCGACGATGGAAGTGCTCCACGAGATCAGCGGCGCGATCATCGCCATCACGCTCGTGATGACGGCCGTGTTCGTCCCGGTGACGTTCATTCCAGGGCCGGTGGGCACTTTCTACCGCCAATTCGGCATCACGATGGCCACCTCCATCGTCCTCTCGGGCGTGGTGGCCCTCACGCTCACGCCCGTCCTTTGCGCCATGATCCTCAAGCCCCACGCTCATGCCCACAACAACGGAGACCACGCGAAATCGAACAAGCCTCGAGGATTCGGCCGCATGGTACTCGTCGCGACCGGGGGTTTGCTGGTCTTGGGCGGGCTCGTTTATCTGGCCTATTACCTTTGGGGTCCAATTGGGTTCTTGCTGGTGCTTCTACCGGTCCTGCGGCGGCCGTTCGATCGGGCCGTGGAGATGGTCACAAGTGTTTACGCCGGCATGTTGGGCCTGGTCGTCTCGCGCCGCCTCTTCACGTTGCTGGTCGTCTCGGGTTTCTGCGCGGGGATTTACATGCTCAACATGAAGCTGCCGACGGGTTTCATCCCCGGCGAGGACCAAGGGATCATTTACGCCGTGATCCAGACGCCCCCTGGGTCCACGCTGGAATACACCAACGCCAAGTCTCACGACCTGGAGAAGATCGCCAAGGAAGTCGAGGAGGTCAGTTCGGTCACGTCGGTGGCCGGTTACGAGGTGCTCACCGAGGGCCGCGGCTCGAACGCCGGGACCTGCATCATCAACCTGAAAAACTGGTCCGACCGCAAGCGGACGGCCCGCCAGATCATCGAGGACCTCGAGGAAAAATGCCGGGAGATGACCGACGTCAACCTTGAGTTCTTCGAGCCCCCCGCCGTCCCCGGCTTCGGCGCCGCCGGCGGCTTCTCCTTGCGGCTCCTGGACAAGACCAACACGACCGACTACCAGCGCCTCGGGGAGGTGACCGACAAGTTCATGGCCGCGTTGAAAGAGCGCAAAGAACTGAAAAACCTGTTCACGTTCTACACGGCCGACTACCCTCAGTATGAACTCATCATCGACAACGACGCGGCGATGCAGAAGGGCGTGTCGATCGGCAAGGCCCTGGACAACTTGAACATCCTCATTGGGAGCACATACGAACAGGGATTCATCCTCTTCAACCAGTTTTACAAGGTCTATGTGCAGGCGTCGCCGGAGTTCCGACGGTATCCGGAGGACCTGGAGAACCTGTTCGTGAAGAACGAAGGGGGCGACATGGTGCCTTACACCTCGTTCATGAAGATCAAGAAGAAGCAAGGGTTGAACGAGATCACCCGTTACAATCTGTATCCGT
>CALLYK010000364.1 GCA_937858365.1 uncultured Isosphaeraceae bacterium
GGCTCAACGGCTCGCCGCTCACCGACGAGGACCTCAAGGGGAAGGTCGTCCTGCTTGACTTCTGGGCGGTCTGGTGCGGTCCGTGCATCGCCACGTTCCCTCATCTGCGCGACTGGAATGCTAAGTATGCCGACAAGGGCCTCGTGATGGTCGGCCTGACCAAGTACTACAACTACGATTGGGACGAGGCCAAAAACCAGGCCGTGCGCTCCCAGGGCAAGGTCACTCCCGAACAAGAGCAGGCCATGATGATGAAGTTCGGTGCGCAACACCAACTCACGCACCGCTTCGGCATCCAGAAAGGGAACGAAATGGCCGACTTCTACGGTGTGACGGGCATCCCGCAAGTGGTCGTGATCGATCGCGAAGGCGTCGTGCGTTTGATCAGGGTCGGCAGCGGTGAGCCCAACGCCAAGGCCATCGGCGAAATGCTCGAAAAGCTCCTGGGAGGCCCGGCCGGACAGGATTGAGTGCGAAAGCAAGGCCCCGTGGAGACATCGCAAGGCGGTGATCTCCACGCGGCCATCCTTCGCTTCCTGTACATTCGGACAAAGTCCATGGTTTGACGACTTGGGTCACTGGGCCGCTCGCAGGGCGACGGCCAATCTTCCTAACGCCTCAGCCGCGCCGCAACGGATGCGATAGGCGACATCGCGCGAGAGGTCCGTCTCGCCTGGGTTGATTTCGACAGTCGCCCGGCCTTCATCAAGGGCCCGGACCACCGGTTCAATGATGTAGGGAAACAGGCTGCTTGTGCCCACGCTGAAGACGATGTCGAACCCCTTGTCTTGCTCGCGATGGAGCGTGAGGACCTTGTCCATCGGCAGCATCTCGCCGAAGAGGACCACGTCGGGCCGTGCGACGGTACCACATTTTGGACATGTGGGAAGGGCCGGTAAGTCCTCGTAGTTTGAAACAATCTGATTGTAGTCGCATGTCTTTTTCGTGCAGACCAAGTGCCTCAAATCGCCGTGGATGTCGATCACGTTCCGCGAGCCGGCCACGCGGTGGAGCCCGTCGACGTTCTGGGTGAGGACCCAGACGGACCCGCAAAATCGCTCCAATTCGGCGATCACTTCATGACCGCGATTGGGTTTGGCCCCCTTGCCGGCCGCCGCCAACTCATGCAGACCTTCCCAGGTGATTTCGGGCCGCGTCCGCAGCATCGTGCCGGAGAGGGCCTCCTCGATCGTGCAGCCGTGTCGGGTCCGTCGGTCGCCGTAGATGCCGCCCACGCCGCGATAGGTCGGTAGGCCCGAATCGGCCGACAGCCCTGCACCCGTAACGAACAGCAAACGCGAGTCGGGCCGAATGAGTCGGGCGACTTCCTCAATCAAATGGACATCGTGGTCGGTCATGGCGTTCTCCTACGCGTTGGGTCCTCGTCGGTATCAGCTTCGCGCGCCGCGTCAAAGAAGCCAAGGGTACGGCCCCCTTCCTCGCGATTCGTTGCTAGGATGGAGTAGGTCATCGCGTACACTTCCAAGCGAGTCGGTCCCGCCGTGTTTGTCGCCATGAATCCATGGTTCGTCGTCTTGGCCGTCCTGACGCCTGAATCGACGCTGGACGGGATCGCGGTGGAGGCCCACTGGCGTGACCCGCCTCCTTTTTTCGTTGGCCAGGCGATCGGCGTGGAAGTGCGGTGTCCCTTCCCAGGGGACCGGCCCGAGTTGGTTGTCCCCAAGGTCGTCTCCGCCGAACTCGTGAAGATTGCCGATCTCGATAACGGTTGGGACCTCCGCTTGATCGCTTCCAAGGCAGGGCCCTTACGAGTGCCTCCATTTTCCGTGCGTTTTGGGTCGGATAGTCGAGTGGTCCGGTCGTCCTCCTTGTCGGCGACCATCCGCGATTTGCCGGCGGCCGGACGCACGCGTGCCTTTCTCGGGGGCGTCGGCACACTCGAATCGATTCGGGCTGAGGCCTTACCGAATTCGATCCGGTTGGGTCAAACGTTCGAGTATCGCCTCACGCTCGCGGGGCCGGCCGCACGCGGGTCGACTGCCAAGCCCGACTACGCCGCGTGGGATCGAACCAATCCGGGTCTGCGCGTCGTGGACCTGCCCGACGAGTTCGATACGTCAGCCGACCAGCGAACGCACCGCTTCCGCGTTCGCCCGACCCGAGCGGGCGAGACGGCGCTGCCCCCGCTCGCGGTCGCGTTCTTCGACCCGAAAGTCCAGTCCTACCAAACGAGGCTGGGCCCCAGGGTGACAATCAACGTGCTCGCCCCACCCGCCTTCGGGCCTGATTCGATCGTGGAAGCGCCGGAGCGACCCACGAACGACCCATGGGTCGGAAACGCGGTCATCACCGTTGTCGCGACCGTCTTGGCGGCGGTCTTGCTGATTGTCAGCAAGCGACTTTTAGACGTTCGACGAGGCGACCCGGCGCGCTTGCTGAAACGTCGTGCCCGTGCCTTGCAGTCCCGCGAGGCCGTCCAGACGCTCGCTCAACAGATCCAAGGCGACCTGGTCGATTACTTGCGCCTCGCGGTGGGCCGCCCTTCCGGGGTCCTGACGCCGGGTGAAGGGGCCGATGCAATTGCCTCGCTTCATGGCGACACGACCTTGGTTGAACAAACGCGCGACCTCATCGCCGCGTGCGATCGGGCCCGCTACGGGCCCGCCGTCGGTGGGCCGACCCGCGAAGGACTGCAGCGCCAAGCGATGGAAACTTACCAAGGACTGGGCCGTGTCGCTCCGAAGAGCGCGCGGCCCATGCCTTCATCAGCCGCGCGAGGCGGTGCTGTAGATCTCGCGGAATGACGACTGCTTGTCCTTCCGGCGCACGGCGTCGAAGCCTTCGACCGGGCCGCACTGCTGCAGGTCGAGCGCCTTGCCCTGGGGAACGCCCTCGACGATGTCGAACAGCACGACGTCGCCGAGCTCCTTCTGCGCGGCGAGGTGAGCGAGCGTGCCGCCGATGTTGCCGGCGCCGATGAGGGCGATCTTCTTGCGGCCGATGCGCGGTGCGTGGTGCATGGACGGACTCCTTGGTAAGCGGGACCGCAGCCGTCTCGGGCGGGCCCCTATGAACGGGTGTGCCTGTCTTTGGGGCCGACAGCGTACCCCCCTTCCCCCTCCCGCGCAATCCCCTGTCGCTCCGCCTCGCGGCAGGGGCCTGTCGATAAAAAAAGGAAAAGCAGCTGCGCTGCCGACGGGCGACGGGCGACGGGCGATGGCTCGTCCGTCTGCGAGCGCCGCTGTCATGCCGGCGCCACGCCATCGTCATCGGGATGTCCC
>CALLYK010000365.1 GCA_937858365.1 uncultured Isosphaeraceae bacterium
GCTCCAGTGTGCGGCGACACGCTTGATGTCTTGGGCGTTGGGCGTCAACTTTGCCACCGTGTCGAAACTCAAGGTGTCGATGCCATACCGTCTGCCGACCAGGTCGAGGGCCAACCTCACGGCACACTAAGAAATCACATCGTGACTCTTTGGACTTGTAATTGTAACGTTTTAAGTTACTCGTTACGTGTCTTTGGCTCGATAGCTACAGATCGTGTGCATGAACAGTCTTCAGCCGCCCGAAGCGCTTGCTCGCGCCCGCTTCGGGGCGACTACGTTACAAAATTTCCGATAAACGTAATATGAGGACCGAACATGCAGGATTGCGGACTGTTCCGTAGTACGCGGGGTGCGTTCGTGGCGTCACTGCCCGCCGCCACGACAGGAGTGGCGAGGATGCCCCCAAATCCTTCCCACTCGGCCTAGCGCGATTACCCTATGCTCGTTAGGCGGCTGACGGGCCGGGTGGGAATTACCCTCGGCCCGCCTTGCTCCTTGCCCGCCCCTGCCGCCTGTCACGCGTCGGTATGCCACTCGATAGGCCCGTGATAGTGACGACTAGTGTGAGCATTGCCAGAGACGCAGAACGACCCAGGAAGCTCGCGCCCCCTGGGTCGTCAGTCAATCGAGAGCGAGGCGGTGGCCTGGTCCTCGTCGCCGGCGCCTACGCCTGCGCCGCCGCCTGCGCCCTCTCCCTGAGTGGTCGGTCGACCCAAGCGTGGCAGGCCGAGGCCCCGAAGGCCGCCGCATCGGCGGACGGCGAGGTCTCGGAAGAGGTCCCGCTTGAACGCCTTCCCTACAAGATCCGGGCCTGGGTCTCGGTGCGCCCCGGGACGATGCTCGACGCGCGCGGCCGCGAGGCGGCCGTTCATGGCTGGCGTCAACTGGTCCGTCGCCTCGTCGGCGTGCCTTGGTCGCTCGAAGTGGTGGACGGTCCGGACCCGATGTCGAGCACGACCCTCGAATCGCTCGTCGCCGAGACGGTCGCGGCGGCTGCCCAAGGTTGCGAGAAGGCCTGGATCTTCCGGATCGAACAGAACGGCGGCGGCTACTCCCTCTCGGCCAGGGCCCTCGATGTGCCCACGGCGCGCCTTGGGCCCGTCGCCCGACGCGAGGCCCCGTACCCCGACGACCTCGCCCGGGACCTCATGGCCCTCTCCCTCGAACTGTTCACACCGTCGGCCGAGATCGGCGGCCTCAGCCCCAACGGTGTGGAACTGGTGGTCCGAGGCGCCTCCTTGCCTGTTTCGGACCCGATCGCCAGGATCGTCGAACCCAACGACGTTTTCCGAATCCTCCGGGTCGGCCTCAGCGAGGACGGGGCCATCACGCGCGTTCAAGACGTACCCTACTCATATCTGCGAGTGCTCAACGTCCGAGGCGGCCGGGCCCTCTGCGAGGTCCGCACCGGCATCCGCGACCCGCTCACGCGCGCCGTGCTGGGCCGCTCCAAGATCGCCGCCGTGGGTGTGAAGCCGGCCCGCACGCCGACCCGTCTGCGCTTCCTCACCGACGCCGTCGACCGCCGGCCCGCCGCGGGATACACCGTGATCGCGCGCGAGGTCCCCAACGGGCCGCCGCGCGAGTTGGGCTTCACCGACCGCGAAGGCCGCCTCACCATCGACGCCGGATTCGCCGATGAACTGCTGGTCTTGCGGGTCCTCGCGGCCGGGGTCGAGCCCCTGCGCGAGTTCCCGATCATGCCGGGCGAGACCACCGAGGAACGGATCGTGCCGGTGGACCCACTCAACAAGACCGTGGCCATCGACACCCATCTCAACGCCCTCCGCGACGAGATCGTCGACCTCGTCGCCGTTCGGAACCGACTGGAACGCCGGATGAAGACCCGCGCCGAGGCCGGATTTTGGGACGACCTACCCCCCATGTTGGAGGAGTTCCGCAAGTTCCCCGGACACGACCAGTACGCCGAGCGCCTGAACAAAATCAAGGAAGACGCGGCCAAGGAACAAATGGAAGTGCGCAAGGTGATCCTCACGCGACACGCGCAATCGCTGATCGCCGACACGCAGGCCCTTATTGAAAAATATCTCGATGACGGCATGATCTTGGGTATCGAGCAGGCGTACAAGGAGGCGAAGGGACTGGTGGCCAAGACCAACACGCCGGGCAAGGCGCAGCCGAAAGGGGCGCCGCAACCCAAGGCCGCCGCGCCTCAACAGCAGCCCCCGCCGCGGGAACAGCCCAAACAGCAGCCCAAGACCAAGGCGGCACCCAAAGGGGGCGTGAACCCGTTCTGACCCACCTTCCATGACTTCAGTCCCGTGACGCAGGGGCCTTGGCGGGGCCGCCTTTCTCACGAAGGCTCTTGACGAGTGTTTGGAAGTCGTCGCGATCGCGGAGGACGAGAAGGTCCTTGTCGTCCGCCATATGCTCGCCGTCGCTGAATCCGGTTTCGACCGCCCTCTTCAAGGTGGCGAACGACTCGTCGGCCCTCTCTTTCGCCTCGTCGGTTCCCTGGGTCCGCGCGGCGCAGCGGGCCAGCCCACAGGCGATGTCGTAAAGGCGATTGGGGTCCTTCAAACCCATCGTCCCGAGTTCGCGGAGGGCGGCCACCGCATCGTCGATGAGGCCCAGTTCCAAGCGGGCGTCGGCGAGCCCCGCCAACTGATTGCTCAGGAAGTGCCGATAGGTCGGATGTCCGGGCGAGGCGCTCAGCGCGGTCCTCTGGTGCTTGATGGCTTCGAGAAGGAGTTCGTGCGCGCCTTTCGCGTCGTCCTCCAGGGCGAGGGTGGCCGCCAAGTTGTTCAGGCTCGCGGCCAACATGCTATGGACGTCGGGTGTCCCGTGGCCTTCGTCCACGAGGCGCTGAAGGGCAGTTCGGGCCCGTTCGCAATGCTCCTTGGATTCCTCCAATCGCCCCGACTCGCGCGCGATGTTGCCGATGTTGTTGTTGATGTTGGCCAGCTCCGCCTGAAAGACGAGTACCGACGGATTGGCCGACACCAGCGACTGGTAATGGTCACGCGCTTCCGCATAGGCCGTGGAAGCGGCCTCTTCGTGACCGGCCATCCAGTGGAGGATGCCGATGTTGGTCAGGCCGGCCGCCAGGTCTCGCCGGGAACGGTCGGCGGTCGGGTGTGCCGCGAGGAGCTTCCGATTGATCTCGATGGCCCGTTCGTGTGCGGCCAGAGACTCGTCCAATCGCCTCAGGTCGCGCAGGCAGGTCCCGATGTCGCCGTAGATCGCGGCCCGATGGTTCAGGACGACCTCGTCGTCGCTGTTCTTGTCGTCTCCTCGATCACGGACGTCCCGGGCTTGCTCCATCTCCCGAAGGGCCTCGACCGGGCGTCCAGCGGCCCTCATGATGAGGCCCAACTCGTGATGGCCGGCCGCGAGTTCGCGCCGATACTCCGCCACGTCTGGGAACCGCTCCGTGAGGCCCCGCGCCAACTCGATCACCCGCTCACACGAGCGGAGCGCATCGGCTGGGTTGCCGGTCTCCGCTTGAAGGCGCGCCTTGTCGTGCAGGCTGACGACTAGGTCACTCACGAGTCCGGGAGGGCCCTCGGGGTGCTTCTGGACGAGGTCTTCACGGATCGCGGCGGCTTTCGTCACACTCGTCAGGGCCTCTTCGGGCGAGCCGATCTTCTCGGTCAGGTCCCCCAATTGAAGGAAGGCCGAAGCCAAGGCGCCGCGAGACGCCTCGTCGGTCCGCCCCTCAAGTCCCATTTCGAGCTTCTTGTAAAAGTCGCGCGCCTCGGAAAGCAACTTCTTCCGGAGTTCGCGGAACGAGGCTTGCTTCAAGAGGAAGTCTTCGCTGACCCCTGTATGAAAGGTCTTGATCGCCGACATGGCCAAGTCGAAGCGGGCCTGGACCTCGCGATTGGCTTCGGCCAGTTCGTCGTTCGCTCGAGCGAGCCGCGAGTTCGCTCGGGACTGCACGCCCAATACGGTCGCCATGCCGACGAGCGCCACCAGCAGGGCCGCGGCGCCGGCTGTCACCCCCGTTCGATGACGACGCATCCAACGACGGGCGCGTTCGGTGAACGGTTCCCGCATCGCCGAAACCGGCTCGTCGGCCAGCCAATGTTCGATGTCTTCGGCCAGGGCCTCCGGCGATCCGTAGCGGTCGCCCGGTTCGCGTGCCATCGCCTTGAGACAAACGGCCTCCAAGGGCGGCGCCAGGTCTTTCGCGTAACTTCGCGGCGACGAGATCTGACCGCGCTCGACCTTCCGGAGCACTTCCTCAACGGTTGGAGCGGAGACGGGCGCGCGGCCGGTCAGGACGTAAAAGAGCGTCGCGCCCAGACCATAGACGTCGCTCGCCGGACCGAGTTCCTCCAGGCGGCCCGCCGCTTGTTCGGGACTCATGTAGGCGGGCGTGCCCAGCGCGGACCCTTGCTGCGTGGGCGTGCCTCCCATGTTGGAAGAGGGCCGCAGGGTCGCCTCTTCGCTGATGTTCAGGGCCTCGCGCCGACCCAGCGGCTTGGCCAGTCCCCAATCGACGAGCAACGTCTCGCCGTAACGGCCCAGCATCACGTTGCCCGGCTTGAGGTCGCGGTGCAAGACCCCGCGACTGTGCGCGTAAGCGACCGCCTCGCAGACGTCGATGAAGCGTTGCAGAAGGCGCCTGAAGGCCAAGGCTCGCTCGCCGGGGTCTCGGTTGGAGGTGCGGTCGGTGGCGTGGAAGGCGTCGGCCGCGTCCTTGAGGCTGTCTCCTTGGATGAACCTCATCGCGTAGTAGGGTTGTCCCGCCTCGTCGGCCCCAAGTCCATAAACGGGGACGATGCCGGGGTGTTCCAGGCCGCCCGTCACCTCCGCTTCGAGCAAGAAACGGGCGCGACATGCCTCGTCATTCGCGAAGCGCGCCTGTATGCGCTTCAGGGCCACTTCGCGGTTCAACTCACCGTCACGCGCGACGTAAACCTCGCCGAGTCCGCCGCGCGCATGAAAACGGACAATCTCGAACCGGCGCGCGTCCGCCGTCGTGGGGCCCGTGACGGTCGGTGCTCCAGGTCCTTCCACGAGGGTCCGACCCGCCGCGGCTTCGACCAAACTCGCTTGAAGCTGGTCAT
>CALLYK010000366.1 GCA_937858365.1 uncultured Isosphaeraceae bacterium
TTGGGGGCGAGCCGGCTTGCCGTCTGGTTTGATCCTGAAGCCGTGTGCGTCGAGCCAGTCACGGATCGAAACGGTCCCTTCCCATTTGAGGATTTCTTGCAGCTTCCGATCGCTGCCCCAAACCCAACAATCGAGCTCGGGCTCGATGACGATCGACTTGGCGCGGCTTTGCCAATGGTACGACAGATCCTGGTCGAGAAGTTCCTCCAACTCGACCGCCGGCCGGTCCGCGCCCGACCCCTCGAAGTCCAGGACCATCAGGGCGTGCGTGTACTGATTCGCGAGGAGGGAGAGCGTCCGCGCCCCGGCTGTCCTCATGGCGCCGTCAAATCCAGGCTGGTTCTTGATCTCGAACGTGAACGGTCCCGTCCCGAGCGCCTGCGGGCGTCCTAGTCCCGCCTCAAACGCGAACCTCATGTTCTTGTCCGCGACCAGCACGAACAGGTCCTTCGTGTTCATACCGTCAACTCAGGATGCCTGTGGCGAAGAGGACGCCGAGGTCGGGGTCGCCCCGCTTCCACTCCTTGAGGGCTGGGTGGTAGTCGCCGGAGACGGCGTCCGCGGCCCCTTCCTCGTCCTTGGCGAAACAGAGCACCTGATCAAGGGCGAGCAAGTTAATCGTGACCGGACTGTGCGTAGCCATCAGGACCTGTCCCTTGTAGATCGACGAGAGCGACTGCACGACCGTCTCGATGGCGCGGGGATGGACCCCGTTTTCAGGCTCTTCGATGAGATAGACAGTGTTTGACGTCTTGAGATAAGCGATGATTGTTAGCGCTAGGAGTCTGAGTGTGCCGTCCGATACCAACCAGGAAGGGACCTTCGCGCCGTTTTTGTATTCGATGACCAAATAGCGATGTCTGTCTTCCTCACGTTCGATGGTAATGATATCAAGGATATCTTCCAGCGACGTGCGAACGTGTTTGAGCCACTCTTGGAAACCCTGAGGATTGCCAGTGCGCAGGGCCTCGACGACCCACGGCAGGTTCCAGCCATCGGGCCGGAAATGCGGGCCCAGGCCGGGGGGGCTCGGACGACGAAGAGACTCGGTCGCCAGGACCAATCTCTGGACACCGGTCTCCAAGAGTCCACGGAACCAAAGACTCACTGGAAAACTATCCGGGTTGACAGGCACGTTCGCCAGGGCGCTTCGTGTACGTCCCAGGCGGAAGGAAGGCATGAAGGTCTCTTTGCCTTCCGTATAGAAGTTGTCGTTTCCTCCGGGTTTCTTCTTGATGGCCAGCTTTCTTCCTCGGCCTCGTCCTTGGAAGAGGTCCGCCCCGGCCCCAGCATGGACCTCCGGGAAGAAGAGGCGTTGGCGAACGACCGGACGAGCGGGCTGTTTCGTCAGCCAGAATTCCTCATGATCAATCCCGACCTCGCCAAGGTCCTCGTCCAAACCAAACGCGATTTCGTAACGAACGCTATCATATTTTGTTCGCTTGTCTTCAGCCATCTTCTTCGCGATGGTCTCGGGGACCTTGGCTTCCACAGCGACTTGAAACTTGCTTCCGCACCCTTTCCAGAGCAAGTCAACGAAGCTCGAACTCCGAGGTAACAAGGTCTCATGGACATCACCACGAGTGAACATTAGGTCAGAGAGCAATTCGAGTACGTCGAGAAAGGTCGATTTTCCACTTGCGTTGGGCCCAACCAGCGCGTGGAAACGACCCAAGGGCTGATCGAGCCACTTCAGGCATCGGTAGTGTCGGGCTTGAACGCGCGTGAACATGCGGGATGGCTTTCTCGACCAAGTCCGCCAGGGACCCGCTTGGGACTTGGCGTCTCGGTTGGTCTCAGACAAACAGGACGACATCTCACAGAGATTGTCGCGAAGGGCCTCGTCAATCGCTCGCAACGCGATGAGCATTTCACGGGCCAAACCATGATCGCGTGCTCGGCGAGTAAGGCGTTTCAGATCGTTTCGAACGGCTTCGGAATAGACGACCTGGTGGTTGGGCGGCTCAGGCTCCATTCTCCTTCCCCTTGGCGATGTCTTCGAGTTCGTGAATGAACTCGGAAAGCTCCAGACAGCCCGTCTCGTCGTCGTCCCGCGCGTATCGTTCGAGCTCCTCTTGGGTGCAAGGCCAAGGGACGTTCGAGAAGTCGACCTTTTCGGGGGAATGTTCAGGAACCATCGCGCACCTCGTATTGAACTCGATCATACCATCATTGGGCGACCTACTCAACATGAGTGGGCCTATTGACGCGAGTTATCCTGGGGTGGTTTCATACCGAGCATTTGATTCGTGTGACCTGCCCAAGCGGAGGGGCCTCGCGCTTGACCTCGGCCGTCGATGCCGGTAACGTACATTCTGTACGTTATGCCCAAAACGGAGAGCGGCGATGAAGATCAGCGTCAGCGAGATACGGGACCATCTGGCGGATGCCCTCAATCGTGTCGCCTACGCCGGCGAGCGCGTGGTCCTGGAGCGGCGCGGCAAGGGGGTGGCGGCCCTGGTCTCGCTGGAAGATCTGGAGATGCTGGAGGAGCTCGAAGATCGAGCCGACATCCGCGCAGCCCTGAAAGCGCGGAAAGAGAAAGGCGGCATCACGCTGACGGAGTACCGCAAGAAGCATGGCATCTGAACGGCAGGGACGATGAGCCATGCAGTACGAAGTCATCCTCAAGCCGTCGGCGGCAAAGCAACTCGACAAGCCCATTCGAGCGCGGATAATCGACGCTTTGGAAAAGCTGCGCCGAAACCCGCGCGGGCATGGCGCCGTGAAGTTGAAGGGCGAGGAGTCCTTGTGGCGAATCCGCGTTGGCGACTACCGGATCGTCTTCGAAATCGAAGATGACCGACTGATTGTGCTCGTCCTCTGCATCGCCCATCGCAAGGACGCATACAAAGGAATGTAGTCCATCATCCCACGCGATACTTCGCCACAATCGCCTCATCCAGCTCCACCCCCAAGCCCGGCTCCTCCGGCACGCGGATCATCCCCTCTCTCACCGGAAAACGCTGCTTCGTCAACGTCTGCCGCAGCGCTCCCTGTTCGACGCAGTATTCGAAGTAATGCGTGTTCGGCAGCGCCGCGACGAAGTGGAGACTGGCGGCGATGTTGATGCCGGTCTTGTAGGAGTGGTTGACGCAGAGGCGATGCCGCTCGGCCGAGTCCCAGCCGATACGCTTCGAGCGCGCGAGACCGCCGACGCGGGTGACGTCGACCTGGGCCACGTCGATGCCGCCCACGTCCATGAGGGTGCGGAACTCGGCCACGTCGCAAACCTCTTCGCCCGCCGCAATCCGGATCGGGCTGGCTGCGGAGAGGCGAGCGTAGCCCTGGAGATTGTCCGGGTGCAAGGGCTCCTCCAGCCAGGTGAGGCGGAATTGCTCGAACTGCTTGGAGCGGCGGATGGCGGTCGCGGTGTCCCAGCAGAGGCCGGCGTCGACCATCAGCTCGATGTCCGGTCCGAGGCCGGTTCGCGCCGCTTCGACGTGGGCGATGTCGCTCGCCTCGCTCTGTCCCATCGGGCCCCAGCCGAACTTCACCGCCTGGTAGCCCTCGCCGGCGAGCTTGCGGGCGATGCGCCCCGTCTCGGCCGGGGTGTCGCCGAAGAGGATGGAGGCGTAGGCCTTGAACGTCTTCTTGAAACCGCCGCCCAGGAGCTGGTAGACGGGCCGGCCGGTCGCCTTGCCGACGATGTCCCAGAGGGCGATCTCGACGCCGCTCATCGCCTGGATGACCGCGCCTTGCCTGCCGTAGTAGATCGCCCCTTCGTACATGCGGTGGATCAGCCGGTCGATCTCGAAGGCGTCCTGGCCGACGACGCACTCGGCCAGCC
>CALLYK010000367.1 GCA_937858365.1 uncultured Isosphaeraceae bacterium
CGCCCGGCGTCGCGACCTCCTTGAGGCCCTCGCGGCCGACATCCGGGCGCGAGGCGGCCGGGCCGTGGTGGCCGATGCCGACGCCGCCGACCCAGACGCCACCAAACGCGCGATCGCCCATCTCATCCAAGAACTCGGTACGGTCGACCTTTTGATCGCCAACGCGGGTATCGCCGAACTCAACCCGGCGGAAGCCTTCTCGGCTGAATCGCTGGAACGCGTCGTGCGCGTGAACTTGCTCGGGGCGGCTTACGCGATCGAGACCGTCTTGCCGGTGATGCTGGAGAAGCAGAGCGGTCAGATCGTCGGTGTGAGCAGTCTGGCAAGCTATCGGTCGTGTATGGCCGGCCACGCCCCTTACAGCGCGAGCAAGGCGGCGCTGTCCACGCTCTTGGAGGGACTTCGGCTGGAACTGCGCGACCGCGGCGTCGCTGTGACGGTCGTCCATCCCGGCTTCATCCGCACGCCGATGACGGCGGGAGGCGAAGGGGCCATGCCGCTCCTGATGGACCTCGACCGCGCCGTCGCGATCATCTTGCGCGGCGTCTTGGCCCGGCGGGCCCGAGTGGACTTCCCCTGGCCCGCCGCGCGTGTGATGGACCTTGTCCGGGTGCTGCCCGGTCCCCTCTTCGCGCTCCTCTTCAGGTCGTTCAACGCGAGACGCAAAACGAAGAGGGCTTAAGGGTCGTCAGCGCGTGGGACCAGCCGGCGGCAAGGCCGCGTTGGCCGGCGGCGCGCCCACGAAGACCTGCCGCAACTCACCGAAGAGGCCGGTCGGCACACCCACGAGCACGGCCGAGCCCGTCTTCACGAGGGTGTTGCCATTGGTGGAGTCGTAAAGGTCGCGCGGTTTGGCCAGGAGCGGGTGGCGATCGACGAAGGTCGGGGACGATTGGGCCACCACGCTCGGGCCGGTACGCCCTTCCGCGGCGCCATCGGCACTGCCCACGACCAGGGGCGGCTCACTGCCATAGCCAGGGCGTTGAGAGACCGAGCCGAACCCGCCGCCCCGACAGCCGACCAAGCCGACTGCGATCATCAATCCCAAAGTCGTCGTCAAGGTGGATCGCATCGCCGTCTTCCTTTCCAATCCAACCTACGGACAAACCAAGGTCCGAGGAGAGGTCCGCTGAACTCTAGCGCGCGCAATCCCCGTCGGCCGGGAAAAAGGCGTCGACACGCGAGCGGACTTGCCGTCCGTGGCGATCGGGCAAGGCGGACGCACAAATTCGCTGGAAGACCCTCTCACGCCCCACTCCCCGCGTGGGCCGCTCGTGGCTTCGTCCCGTCGAACGGAACGAACGGGTTTCGCCATACCTAACCCGCACGACCCAACCTTTTTGGTCGATTTGAAGGCGTTTATGGGACGGACCGCGAACGGGCGCGCCGCTTGGGGCCCCGCCATGATCGTCATATGTCGGTCGAGCATGGATGGACAAGCCCGATTCGCGCCGGGCCGCGAGCTTGGGATGATCGCCCCCGCCGTCGGCATCTTTCGAGGCGTGTTCAACCCGATCGTGGTCCGCCCTAGCGAAGGCGTCTGGTGATGGGAGCGGGCCTGGTCGAGATCGTGGGGGCTTCCGCGGCGACCGGCGGGTCGAGGGGCGCGTCGGACCGGGGCGGGGCCAGGACTTGCACCTTGACGTCATCCACGAAGAGGTAGCCATAAGCGCCCAGGCCGATTGTCACGCGGAGGTCCGAGTCTTCCGAAGGCAGCCGCCAGAGGATGACTTCCTGCCAGTCGGGGATCGCCTGGCTTGTCCGGAACTGAAGGGCCTCGCCGCCGATCGAGTCGCGGACGAAGATGCCCAGGCCCCCTGGTACGAGGTGTCGCTGGGACTTCAACTTCACGCCGATCCGCACCAATTGGCCGGCCTTCACGCGGACGGCGGGCGTGGTGATCGCCACGGGAGGATGGTCCAGGAAAGGCACTTCCTGATCGACCCGCTTCTTGGTTGCGTCGGATTGCGACGCGGGGAAACCGGCCACCATGCGCAACATCATGTTCTTCTTGTCCACGTCGTCGGTCCAGCGGTCGAGGAAGACCTTGATCACTTGGTCCTCGTGGCCCACGTTCGTCTTCCACCACGCGTGTTTCGCGGCCGTCGCGGGGTCTCCTTCGAAATCGCCGCCAGAGACGAGGTTTGGTCCCGGCTCGCCGTTGCGAATGCGGTAGGCCCAAAGGTAGGCCTCGGGCAACGTGTTGAACGAAAGCAAAGGTGCGCACGATACGGGCGTGACGATCTGGGGCAGGCGTCGCGCCAGTTCCTCGGCCCTGGCCCGCGATTTTTTGGGGAACTGCGAGGGATTGCTCGCCTCCTGAAGGGCCTCCAAGGCGTCGTCGAAGCTGTATCGCATCAACCTCCGCACCGCTTGCTCGGCGGCCCTGGCTTTGGTCCAGGCGCTGGGCCAGTCGCCCCTCATTCGGAGGTCGTTGGCGATCTGAAGCTGGTCGTCGGCCTTGGCCAAGAGCTTGGCCCCCTCGGGCAGGGGGTGCTGGTCGTTCACGAGAAGTGTGTGGGTCTCGCGGGCGGTTCGGTTCTGGAAGTCAGCCTGGTCGAAGGCCAAACCCACGGCCTGGGGCCGCACGCGATTGATGGCCGCCTCCAAACGCGACAGCTTGTCCTCATCGCTGGTGAGCAAGACCAAGGCGGTCGTGTTCAGGTCCTTGAGGGTGATCGACCACCCGCCCGGGACCCGCTCCTTCTTGAGCCGCTTCAGGCCGCCCAGGCTGATTTCCGCGGCGGTTTGGCTTTGCCCTCCGGAGGGCAAGAGCAGATGGACTTCCGGCATGGTGAGGTCGGGGGGCTGCCATTGCGTGCCGGCCGCGAGGTTGGCGATGAGCACGAGCATCCCACGCGGGCCCGGCCCCTCGCGAAGGGGGACACCCATTGCCCGGATCGACGGATGCGCCTTCGTTTCCAGGTTCTTCTGGGTCTTGAACATCGACGTGCCGGCCGAACCCAACGGGTTGTAGATCATCACCTTGGGCGGGTCGGGCGGGAAGACCGCCACCGGCACCATCTCGTTGGCCTCGGCCACCAGCGACTCGATCAGGTCGAGTTCCGCGTTGAGCAGGGTGGACTCGATCATCAAGGCCCGGCCACCGTGGCGCGTGAGCTCGGCGTCGGCCTGGAAACGCAGGCCGCGATGCCCCGCCATGAGCGCCGCGAACACGGCGACGCGCACTTGCTCGGGCTGAACGCGCGGCAAGCCCCAGGCCGGGGGCGTGTAGGGGCCCCAGATGTTCTCCAGCAAACCGGGGGGTGGGGCCATGGGGATGGTCGTCCAGAAGAGCCCCTGAGGCGCCTCCAACCTGGTCAGGTCCCGATGCTGGGCGAGCGCCGTGAAAGACTCTTGAGGGTGCCAACAGCCACCCCAGGTTGGCACGTCGTGCCCGAATGCGTCGAGAGCGGGGGCCGCCGCGTAGCGCTCGAACTCCCCCGCGAGGCGTCCGGTGGCGAGGCCCGGAAGGCGCCCCGAACGTTCGCGGACCCGGCTGAGCAGATCGCGGAAAGCGGCTCGGGCGCGGTCGCGCTCGACCAAGGAACGCTCGCCGCCCAAACCCTCGGCGAGTTCCCAGAAGACGACGTCGTCGCGATAGGGGGCGCCGAGCATTCGGGCGAGGGTCGTGTCGTTGTCTTCGTTCCGGGCGCTGAGGCGAGGCATCAGCAGAAAGCCGGCGGCGCGGGCCTCGTCAATCGCCTTGGGGTCATCGTCCATGGAGAACGACCAGACGTCGAACGCGGCCTTGCGCAAACGGGCGACGTCCGCTCCCGGCGCGTCGATGGCGCGGAAGACCCAGGGATAGCCGTCCTTGGAGAGCCGGCCTCGCTTCATGTCGAACTTGGGACGCTCACCGCGGCCCGGTGCCGGTTCGGCATCGGGAGCGGGCACGGCCGCCGCGGGCGGCTCGGTCACGCGGGCGAACTCGGGCGGCACGGGACCGACCTCCAGGTCGTCCACATAGACCTCGGTCTCCCCCGCTCCGCCGTAAAGGTTGAGCACCAAGCGTTCGAGATAGGCCCCGCGCAGGTCCACCGGTCGGCCGTCGCGGACTTGGAGCACCCGCGCTTGTTCCTCGACCTTCGCGACGATGTCGGTCAGTTCCAGCTTCTGCCAACGATCCGGCGTGGAAACGACCGTCCCCGAAACGGTGACGAAGGCCGGCTTGCCCGTGTCCAGGTTGACGTCGGCCGGCAAGACGACCCGCGCCAAGAGCCTCGTGCCCGGATGACTGGAACGCACCTGCACCGTCGCGCGCGTGTTGTTCGTTAGGGGCACCTTGGCCAACGGATACGAGTAATAGACCCCGCTGCCCACCCCGGCCACGAAGTGGAAATACTCGGACATGCCGCCGTCGTGGGCGAAGCGGTCGGAGCGCTCATGGGCGATGTCCTGGACCTGAACGTCGGCACTCTCGCGCCGCCAAACGGGCTTGGGCCCTTCAAAGCCGTCGCGGAGGTACTCGCGAGCATCGTCGGCAAGGGCCCCCAGGCAAAGTCCGCCACACCCCAACGCCAGCCAGAAAGTTCGCGTCATGAGCAGTGGACCTCCCTGTCCCAGACCTCGGACCGATCGCACAGGCGCGCGCGAACGTACTCCCATGCGCCCCGGTCGTAAAGCCGAATCCACCCCGGCCGCGCAGCCTGGTTTCCAGGTCGGCCCGATCGCGAATAACCGTCAAATTTTACCCAATTAGACCAGTTTCGCTATTCGTTGGATTTTCGCCGAAACGGGTGGTAGATTGGTTTGGCCTAATGAGAAGAGGAGGCACCGCGATGAACACCTGCGCGACAAACGACGACGTGAAGACGGGCGAGGCACTCCCGGAAGAGTGGCTGGCCTTGAAGGAACGGGTCCGTCGAATGCCTCCATCGGTGCGGGCGGAACTCGAACCAATGGTGGACGAGGCGCTGGAGGAAGCGCGATTTCGAGGTCGCGTGCTTTCGGTCGCTCGCGATGCCCTGGAACAACTCCATCACGACTTGAAGCTGACCCGCTTCGACCTGGACATGACCCGCCGCGAGCGCGAGAAACTCCGGCAGATGCTGGAGGAAGTGGTTTGAGACGACACACGAGAATTCCGTGGCGGGGCACATTCATGATCATTCGTGTCCCGTCCGGGGACCTGGCGGCACTGGCGGATCGCAACCAGTGCTCACATGAACGCTAGCGATTGTGTTCATGGCCAGGTCCGTTTTTTTTCATGAGGCATGACTCAAGTCTTGGGCGTCGCGGGCAAGACGCCCAGATGGATGGCCGTGGGGACGATGGGACCCGGGACCAGGCCCCCCTTGACGAGCCACGATCGGTACTCGGCCGCGCTGTAGGCCCGCCCCTCGGTGAGCGCGAAGAGGGCCGCCGAATAGAGGGCGATCTCCAGAGGGCCGCCCAGATCGTCGTCCATGAAGACCTCGTGGATCAGCATGCGTCCATGGGGCGGCACGGCATGGGCCAGCCGGCCGACGAGGGCCGACGCCTCGGACACGTCCCAATCGTGGAGGACGTTGGACAACAGGATGACGTCGGCGGCCGGCACCTCTTCGGAGAACATGTCGCCGGCGCGGCATTCCAGGCGGTCTTGCACGCCGTGTTCCATGGCGTACTCCTCGGCGACCTTGAGGACTTCGGGCCTGTCCCAGACGACCGCGCGGAGGTCGGGATGGCTGCGCAGATAGGCGATGCTGTAAAGACCGTTGCCGCCGCCGACGTCGAGCAAGACCTTGGCGTCGTGCAAGGGGAGCTTCGAGGCGAGCACCGGCGCCACGTTGCGGGACCGGCCCGCCAACGCAAGGGTCAGTTCGCGGGCGCTGGCTTCGGTCTCCATCGCCGACTCGATGCCTTCGCGATAGATGTAGGCGGCCCCTTGGCCGGCCTGAGTGAGGAACCCCGGCTGATTGGACTTGAGACGCTCGACCATCTCACGGACGCCCGGGCTGTGCGCGGCCAAACCGATGTAGCCTGTCACCTCGAACGGGGCGCCGGGGACGAGGTGGTCAAGCGCCAGGTCGGTCGGCGTGAACCGGCCGTGCTCGTCCACGCGCAGGAGGCCCATCGCGCGTAACGCCCCGGTAAGGACGATGATCGGCCGTGAATCCAGGCCCAAGGCCCCGCCCAGCGTGCCCGCGTCTTGGGGCGACTCGGCCAAGAGGCCGAAGAGGTTGAAGTGGGCGACGGCCGCAGTGAGCAACTCCGTGGCGTAAACGCCCCGAAAATGCTCGAAGATCGGTGAGGCGTCGCGACGAGGCGGCGTCATTGGTTCCGGGCTCATGGGTCTCCTCGGGGCCGGAAGCGGCCCATGACGGCGAGTTCGGCTGCCTCGTCCAGGCACGCTTCGGCGGCCACGCGAGTTCGCTCCCGCCGCCCCGCCTTCGGGCCGCGAGACCAGCCCGTGACATAAGAAGCGGACAGGACCAGGTTCGACAGCCACTGCGCCGTGCTGAGCCGCAAATAAAGGCGATGGAGCGGATAGAAATCGGACAAGGCCCCCGCGTCGAGGCGTTGGTCCATCGTCCGGTGCAGACCAAAGAGGGCGAGAAGCAAGAGGGCCGAAACCAACCAGGCACAAACCGCCAGGCGGGTCGCGGGCGCGGGCCAGGCGGAACGCGCGACGACCAGGCCCAGGGCCCACGTCGCCAGGCAGGCCAGACCCAGCAAATTCAGCCAGTTGGTCGCTTCGCGCGTGATCCCGCCGGCTTCAAGACTGTCGAGGTGGTCGTGGAGGATGGGGACCACGATCGCGCCGTAGAACATGAAGCCGCCCACCCAGGCGGCCCAAGTCAGGTACGAAAGCCAGCGCGCGATCCACGGCAGCCAAGACATGATCGGCCTCCGCGACGTCGCTGGATTCTAACCGGCGCGGACCGCCTTGACGATAATCCGTTGGAAGATTGACATGATTCTCTCGGGGACCGCCCGCCCTCGGGACCACCGACCAGGCGACGGAGGTCCTTTCCGCTCGCGTCCAGGGAGTGACGATGGCCATCGACCCGCGTTGGAAAGCCCCCCTGCCCGCCCTCACCGAGCGGATCGTCGCGTCCTACGAGGAGTGCGGCGGCATCCACCACCTCGGCCACCTCCCCCTGCCCAGCTACCGGGAGGTCGTGGACATTCTGGTGGACCTGCGTGAGGTCCTCTTCCCCGGCTACGGCCGCAGACAGAACCTCCATCTGGGGAACGTCTCGTATCACGTCGGCGACCTGATCGACGGTCTGGCCGACCGCCTCGCCCGCCAACTCGCCGCGGCGATGCGCCTGACCGGCCCGTGCGAGGACGTTGAAGCGCGGTCTCTGGGCCTGGCGATCCAGCTCCTCGAAAAGGTACCCGACATTCGCCGCGCCTTGGGCGAAGACGTCCAGGCGGCTTACGACGGCGACCCCGCCGCGAAAGGACTCAACGAGATCGTCTTTTGTTATCCCGCGATCACGGCCCTGGCGGTCTATCGGGTCGCCCACGAGTTGCAACGGCTGGAGGTCCCGCTCATCCCGAGGATGATGACCGAGTACGCCCATTCCAAGACGGGCATCGACATCCACCCGGGCGCCAAGATCGGCCGGCGCTTCTTCATCGACCACGGCACGGGCGTCGTGATCGGCGAGACGACCGAAATCGGCGACGGCGTCAAGCTCTACCAGGGGGTCACGCTCGGGGCCTTGAGCTTTCCCAAAGACGAGACCACCGGCGCGATCGTCCGCGACACCAAGCGACACCCAACCATTGAGGACGAGGTCGTCATCTACGCGAACGCCACGATCCTGGGCGGAAACACGGTCATCGGCCACCATTCCGTGATCGGATCGTCGGCCTGGCTCACCAACAGCGTGGAACCGTATACGACGGTGACGATCGAAGGACCGCGACTCCGCTACCGCGGGCCGGGGCATGATCGGACATTGCTCGATTATCAAATATGATATTTGTATTGATTGGCCCGCCGGCTCGTTGACGCCCTTGTTCCCGTTGGAAGAGAATGTCCGGGCCCGATTCGACCATCCCCTTGACTTACCACCCCCACGAGAGACCGGCCCCATGAGCGACCCCTGCGGCGGCGGCAACGGCAATCGTCGGACCTTCCTCAAGGCGACCGCGGCGACCGGGGCCACCCTCGTGTCGGCCGATGTCCTGCGCGCCCAAGGTGCGGAGGGGCCGGTCCCCCTGGTCACTCTGGGCAAGACCGGACGCAAGGTCCCCAAGCTCGGCATGGGCACGAGCTGGGACCTCGCCCCCAGCTTCGTCCAGGCGGCCCTTTTTTCGGGCGTCACCTATATCGACACGTCGGAATCGTATGAGAACGGCAACGCGGAAAAGGTGTTGGGAGAGGTCATCGAACGAACCAAGAAGCGCAAGGACTTGTATCTCGTCAGCAAGTGCCAAAAATACAAGAAGGGGGGTGAGAAGTACGACGGCACGGTCTTCGCCGCGCAGTTGGAAGGCACCCTTCAGCGCCTGCGGACCGACTATCTCGACGCCTATTACATCCACGGTCTGGAAGGCAAGAACATCGACATCCTCAAGGACCCGGCCGTGAAGGCGGTCTTCGAGAAATTCAAGAAAGAAGGGAAGATCAAGTTCTGCGGCTTGAGCTGTCACGACAAGATGCTGCCGGAAATCCTGGCCCTGGCCTCGGAGGTGGGTTGGCTCGACCAGGTGATGTTCCAGTACAACTTCCGGTTCGTCGACCACGACGCCCTTCAGCGCTCGATCGACAAGGCGAAGAAGGCCAACCTCGGTCTGGTGGCGATGAAGACGCAGAAGGGGGCCGCCGAGAGCCATCCGGAGAAGGTGGACGCGTTCACGGCCAAGGGGTTCAAGAAGGAAGTCGCGGCGATCAAGACGGTCTGGCTCGACGATCGGATCAACGTGGTCGTGAGTGAGATGACCAACTTCACCGAGTTGAAAGAGAACGTCGCCGCGAGCAAGGAGCCGCTCACGCCCAAGGAAGCGCGGCTCCTCGAGGAATACCGGGTCAAGACGTCGAACCTCTACTGTCACGGTTGCGGTCACCTGTGCGAAACGGCCGCGAAGGGAGTGCCCGTGGCGACGGTGCTCCGTTACCTGCGCTACTACGACGCCTACGGCAAACGCGAACAAGCGAGGGCCTTGTATCAAGCCCTACCCGCCGAGGCCCGAGTGCTGGCCGAGTCGAACTTGAAAGGCGCCCAAGACGCCTGCCCGCATGGTTTGCCGGTGGTGCAACTCGTCAACAAGGCGGACCGGCTCTTGAGTTGAGGCGAATTCCCCGACCCTACTTTCCGGGACGTGAATGCGGCGTGGAGAGGTCGAAGATCTCGACCGCGCCGTCCTCGGCGATGAGGGCGGCCCGTCGGCCGTTTTCGGAGAGGGTGACTTGGTCCACCTGACCGATTCGCGTGGTCGCCCGCGCGAGTTCTTGACCGCTCTCGATGTGCCAGAGCACTAACCGGCCGACGGTCTGATCGCGGGGGACTTCGTCGGGGGCGCTCTGTCGACGAATCACCAGGACCAGCCTCGTCGAATTGTCAAGGAATCGAAGGTCGATCGAATCGTATCCTCTCGAGATTCCGTGGGCGAGGAAGACCGCACGGCCCGTCGCGACGTCCCAGACTCGTACCGTCTGGTCGTTACTCAAACTGACGAGCCGTCGGCCGTCGGGACTGAATTGGACGCGGAAGATCAGGGCCGTCGGCCCGCGCAAGAGCGCCCGTTGCTCGCCCGTTACAACGTCCCACAAACGGATCGTGCGGTCCTGCCCTGCGCTCGCGATCAGTCGACCTTCGGGATCAAAGTCCAAGGAATAGACCGCGGCCGTGTGACCCCGGAACTCGCGGACCAGTGACCCCGATTCCGCGTCCCAGAGTCGCGGCACGCCGGGGGCCTGGTCGCCCAGACCGCTCCCGGCGGCGTCCCCCGTGGCGAGAAAACGGCCGTCGGGGCTGAACTCCATCGCGAACGCGCCGCTCTTCTCGGGCATGGTGAACTGGCATTTCTTGCGACCGTCGGCCGTGTCCCAAATGCGGACAATCGGTCCGTCCGAGTGGTTCGGAGATCTCCGTTCCTCGAGGGCCGCGCAACGTCGGCCGTCGTGACTGATCGCGACCACGATCGGCCTCACGTCCCCTTCCAGTTTGACCAGTGGACGCCCCGAATCGGCCTCATACCTCGAGCCCTGGACGATCAGTGCCTTGCCGTCGGGCAGCCATGTGACAGGCCCCTCTCCGGCGATTTCGGCGAGCCTGCCGCCGGTCGAGCTATCGTAAACGATCGTCCGGCCCTTCCCGGACAGCGCGAGCCGGCCGCCGTTGGGACTGAATTGGGACCAGGCGACCTTCTCGCCTCGCACCACGACGGAACGGGGGTCTCGAGCAGGGTCCCAGAGGCGGACCGTGCCGTCCACACCCGCCGTGACCAGCCGACCGCCCTCGCGTGAGATGGCGAGGTCGGCTGTGGGCTCGGCTTGCCCTTCCAAGACACGTAGGGTCGCGCCGGTCGTCGGGTCGCGGGTGAGGAGATCGTCCGCTTTGAAGATGCTCCGGACCTGCCCGCCCGGGTAAACCAGGAAGCCCCAGGCCGTGGCCAGGACGCTCCCTGTCGCGTCGATCGCCTGGTGCTGGCCACCCGGACCTTGGAGGGCGCCGACCTTCGCGCCGGTCGTCGGATCGTGGACGTCCACTTTGCCGAAAGAGCCGAGAAGCATGGCCCCGTCCGTCGGTCGGAAGACGATGCTGTTGAGATAAGCGTGGGCCTCGATCGGAAAATCGACCGTCGTTTCCCACGATTTCGTACTCCAAATGCGGACCCCCGCCGCCACGACCTGGATCCCGCCTTGGTCCCAGCGCGTGCCGGCGACCGCGAGCTGGTCCCCTTTCAGATCGAAAGCCAGGGCGACCGCCACGGGATGGGGCGCCTGCAATTCCCGGACGGTCTCGCCCCCTTCGAGGCGCCGAACCAGGACCTGGCCGTCCCAGCCGGCGCTGGCCAGGAAGCGGCCGTCGGGGTGAAACGCCACGTCGGCCACGCCGGCCGTGTGGTCCTTCCATGAGCGTACCGGTGTCCCGGTGGTCGGGTCCCAGAGGCGGACGGTCCCGTCGAGGCTCGCCGAGGCGAGCCATTTCCCCTCGGGGTGGAACATGAGACGCATGACCCGGTCGTTGTGACCGGCCAGTTCGCGCACGTCCTTGCCGGTCCGAGCGTCCCAGAGCAGGACCCGTCCCCCTTCGTCGCCGGAGGCGACCCATTGCTTGTCAGGCGAGATGGCCACCGCGCCGGCGGGACGATCGTGGCCTCGGAAGATCAACTCTTCCGGATGACAACGACGTTTGAGGAAAAACCACTCCGTGGCGCGCAGGGCCTGCGGGCATTGCTCGAGTAATTCGTCGGCGCGGTCGAAGTTGCCCGCGTTCAACTCGCGGTTGGCCAGGGCGACCGAGTTGAGGTAGAGCATCGAGTCGGCCCGCGCGCGCTCGGCCTTCTCGCCGTTGCGGGCCGACTCCACCGAGGCCAGCGCGCCGGCCTTCTGGCGATAGAGCACCGTGAGAGGGACCGACGAGGCCGCCAAGACGGCAAGCAGGACGAAGGCGGCGGCCATGCTTGTCCTGTGCCTGCGGGCCCAGCGTCCGAGACGGCGCCGGGCCGGTTCGCGATATGCGGTCGTCGGTTCGTCGGCCAGCCAGCGCTCCAGGTCCTCGGCCAGGGCGCGCGGGTCCTCGTAGCGCTCGGCCGGCGCCAGGGCCATGGCCTTGCGGCAGAGCGCGTCCAGCGCGGGGTCGATTTCTGGCCGGACCGCTCGCGGGGCCGGGAACTCGCCCCGCTCGACCTTGCGGAGCAACTCGGGAAACTCGCGATCGGTGAACGGGGCGCGGCCGGTCAGCACGTAGTAGAGCGTGGCGCCCAGCGAATAGACGTCAGAATGCGGGCCGAGTCCGTCCAACTCGCCACGCGCTTGCTCGGGGCTCATGTAGGCGGGTGTGCCCAGCCTCGCGCCGACCTCGGTCGGCTGGACGTCGCTGCCCGACAAGGGGACCAACGCCGACTCATCGGTCGTCGCCGCGAGGTCCAGGCGATGGACGCTCTTGGCCAGGCCCCAATCCACGACCAGTGTCTCGCCGTATTTGCCCAGCATCACGTTACCCGGCTTCAAGTCGCGGTGCAGGACGCCTCGCGCGTGGGCATAGGCGACCGCGTTGCAAACGTCGAGAAACCGGCGGAGCAGCCGGCGCCGCTCCAGCGCGCGGACACTCGGGTCGTCGCGGCATGACTCGTCCGCGTGGAAGCGGTCGGCGGCCGCCTTGAGGTTGTCGCCTCGGATGAACCGCATCGCGTAGAAGGGGCGGCCCGAGGGGTCGGCGCCGAGCGAGTACACAGGCACGATGCCGGGGTGCTCCAGGCCGCCTGTGATCTCGGCCTCGACGAGGAAGCGCATCCGGCGCTGGGGGTCGTCGGCGTGCTCGGGCTTGAGTCGCTTGAGGGCGACTTCGCGGTTCAGTTCGGCGTCGCGGGCGAGGTAGACCTCGCCCAGCCCGCCTCGGTCGTGCAGGCGGAGGACCCGGAAGCGGCCGGCACCCGTCCCGGTGGGGGGCACGTGTGTCTCGGTGCGGTCGGGGCCCTCGTCGGTCGACTCGCCCTCGGGCCCGCGTGCCGTGCCAAGTTGCGCCAGACTGGCTTGAACGTGGAAGTCGTCGACCACGCGCAGCGCCGAGACGACCGCGGCATCGACGGCGACGGCGCCCAGTCCGCGTGCCGGGTCGGCCCGGTGACGATCGTGGTGACGTCGGACCAGCGCATCGAGCAGGGCGTGGTCCTCTTCGGCGAGATCACCTCGGCCAACGAGGACCCGGCCCAGCGGTGTTCCTTTGTCGAGCACCCATGCGTTCATCGCCTCGATCAGGGCGTCACGCGAGACGAGGTCCATTTGCAAGGCTAGGACGCCAAGGAGCAGGTTCCAATCCGACCCGCCCGTCCCGTCCTCGCCCATCTCACTCGTCCCCTTCTTCGTCATTCGGGGGGACGTCCGCCTCCGGTTCGGCCGTCCGGCCGGGCACCACGTACGACTCGTCGATCCAGCGGCCCAGGTCGACCAAGCGGCATCGCTCCGAGCAAAACGGGAAGGCCGGCCAGGCGTCCAGATTGGCCGCTTCAAAGCCCTTCCCGCAAATCGGACATCGGCCGCGAATCATGATGAGGACGGAGCGCTCCCCGACGCCGCGGGCGCCGCCTTCGTTTCCGTCTTTCCTTCCGATTTCGTCTCCGACTTCGACCCGCCGCCGTCACCGGGCGCGTCCGCCTTCGCCGCTTTCTTGTACGACTCGCTCCGATAGTCCGTCTGGTAGAACCCCGAACCCTTGAAGAGGATCGCCGCGCCCGGGCCGAGCTTACGCCTCAAGGTCTCCCGACTGCATTCGGGACAGACCTTCTGAGGGTCGGCCTTGATCGACTCGAACGCCTCGAACTCGTGCGAGCACGAATCGCAAATGTAATCGTATGTTGGCATGATTTCCTTCGCTCCATGAGTTGAGGACAGGATCAATGGTCGGTGGCCACCGCCACCTTGGCGGGACGTAAGACGCGGTCCTTGAGCTTGTAACCTTTGCTGAGGACCTGGGAGACTGTGTCGGCCGGCCTGTCCGCACTGACGGGCTGACGCAAAACGGCCTCGTGGACGTTGGGGTCGAACGTTTCGCCGAGCGGAGTCAGGACCTCCACGCCGTGCTTGGCCAGGGCCGCCAAGAGCTGCTTGGAGACCATCTCCACCCCGTCGGCGATGCTCGTGGCCCCGCTGGCGCGGGCCGCGTCGACGCATCGTTCGAAGTTGTCGAGCACGTCGAGCAGGTCCTTGGCCAGGTCGGCGACGTAGTATTCCCGGTCTTGCTCCGCCTGGGCCTTGGCTCGCTTTTGGTAGTTCGCGAATTCGGCCTGGCTCCGGCGCAACTGGTCGAGGTACTGGTCGCGTTCGGCTCGCAGTTTCTGGAGCAGTTCCACGGTGGGGGAGACCTCGTTTTCCGGGCCGTTGGTCCCGGGCCCCTCAGCCCGGTCGTTGGGGTCGGTGTTCGTGTTGGTGTCGGTACTCATCGTCGGCATTCCCGTCTCGTCCCGATGCGCGTCAACTCGGGGAGTCGGCCGGCTCGGCCTCCTCCGTGAAGTAGTCGCGCAGTTTCTCGAAGAAGCCCCTCCTCTTGGGCATGACGTCATCATGTTCCAGGTCGGCCAGTTCGCGGAGCAACTCCTCCTGGCGAGGCGTGAGGCGCTTGGGCACTTCCACCACCACCTCGATCAACTGGTCGCCACGACCTCGACCGTTGATGTCGGGCATCCCGCGACCGCGCAGGCGGAGCACGTCTCCCCCCTGAGTGCCGCGCGGGATCGTCAGCTTCTCCTTGCCGTCGAGGGTGGGCACTTCCAAGTCCGCCCCCAGCGCCGCTTGCGGATAGCTGATTGGCATTTGCACATGCAAATCGTTGTTCCGACGTTCAAAGAGGGAGTGTTTGCGGACGCGGAAGTGGACGCGGAGGTTGCCGCGTGGGGCCCCCGGGTCGCCGGGTTCGCCTTGGTTGCGGTATTGAATGATCGTGTTGTTGTCGGCCCCCGGGGGGACGTCCACGGGTTGTGAGACCATCTTGCCGACGCGGCCCACGCCGCGACATTCCTGGCAGGGGTCGGTCACGCGCAGGCCGGCGCCGCCGCACGCGGGGCAAGTGGACGCGACCTGGAAGAAGCCGCGGGTTTGGACGGTTTGTCCCGAGCCGCCGCAATAATGGCAGGCGGTGGGTGCGGTCCCTCGGCGGGCCCCTGTGCCTTGGCATTGGCCGCAGAGTTCTTGGCGGACGAACTCCAACGTCTTCGTGGCCCCTCGGGCGGCCTCGGCCAGGTCGATTTCCAGGACCTTTTGGATGTCTTGACCGGGCCGCGGCCCGCGCCTTCTTGGTCCAAAGATGTCGCCGAAGAGGCCGCCGCCGAAGATGTCGGAGAAGGCCTCCATGATGTCGTCGGAATTTCGGAAGTCGTGGACGCCGGCCCCTTCCAGGCCGGCGTGGCCGTAGCGGTCGTAGCGCTGGCGTTTCTCTTGGTCGGAGAGGACCTCGTAGGCCTCGGCGGCCTCTTTGAAACGGCGTTCGGCCTCGGCGTCCCCGGGGTTTCGGTCGGGGTGGAACTTGAGGGCCAGTTGCCGGTAGGTTTTTTTGATCTCCTCGAACGAGGCCGAGCGGGCGATCCCGAGCACCTCGTAAAAGTCGCGCTTCGTCGCCATCGGCACGGGGTCTCGATCGAGGGTCCTTCACCGGAAAGACGGGTCGCAACATCCTAGCAGAAGGCGGCGTGCGTCGCGAGACCGGCTGCGGGGGCCCTCGCCTCCAAGAAGCATGGGGCGCGCGGGGCGGCCGTCGCCACCCGGCGATCGGCCCTTCATGGGGATTTTATACGACGTCAGCAAGGGTCGCGCCGAAGTCTCGTTCGGGCCGGCGACCTCAGGCCGGCTGCGAGCGCTCGCTCTCCGGGCCCGCCACTCGAGGCCGATGGGGGGCGGGGGGACGTTCTTCGGAAGCCGTCTTCGGGAACGGCGAGACAGCTAAGCCCTTACCCGCGACGGCCACGCGCGGGCGTGTCAGATAGGCCGCCGCGTAGCAGGCCGCGACGATCAGCAGCAGGGCCTTGAGTCCCACGAGAAAGGTCACGGATTGCAAAAGGCCGCCCACCAGCGAGCCCAGCAAGTTCGCCCCGAGCGCCTCGTCCTTCCGTGCGCTGCCCGCGTAGGACCTCACGAAGACGAGACCGCTGAAGAACATCGGTGCCGACGCCCAGGCCCCGAGGATGACCGTTCGCGCCAAAACGGGGAGCGCCCCCAAGCTCGCCATGTCAAACACGTAGAGGGCCCCACATGCGAGGATTGTCCCCGCGTAGGCGAACTCGGGTTTGAGGTTCGGTAGACGTGCCGCGACGAGGTTGGCCAGGAGTACCATCGCCAGGATGCTGGAGATGATGACCGCGTTGACCATCCAGGTGCTGCCCAGCACCACCGACGCCTTGCTGATGTTCTGGACCTCCAAGAGCAAGAAGGCCACTCCAAGGAAGAAGAAATGGGCGGCCTCGCGCCGACGTGCCGCCGTGGGGGCCTTGGGGTCGTCGGCCTGACCGCTTCGCTTCGTGAGACCGTTCATCAACTTGAGCTTGTGGGCGGCATACGCCAGAAGCATCAGCATCAAACCGGCGAGCAGGAAGTACAGAAGCGGTATCCGAGGTGACTGAAGGTAGATGTAGGGCCAATCGTCGGTGGCGATGGGGGTCGTGCCGGTGATCCGAACGGGCCCCTCGGCCTGCCAACGCTCGAAGAGCGCCGCGAGTTTGGGCGACGCCTGGATGCGTTCGGTCACGCGCGGGAGGTCGCCGGCGATGAGCATGACCCCGCCCCAGCCGTAGGCCGTCTGCGGGACCTTGACGCAGAGGGGCCATGCGCCGAAGACCTCATGGAGCGCCGCGGCCATCCGGTCGGTGATGAACGGTTTCTGGGCCTCGAAGCTGAGGACGACGATGCCGCCGGGCGCCAGAAGGTCCTTGGCCCGTCGGAGGCTCTCGCGGGTGTAAACGAAGTGGTCGAGGCGGGCGTTGGTCATCGCCGATGTCGTGTGGGAGTCCAGCAGGCCGAACGAGATCACGTCGAACCGGTCCTGGGCCGCGGCGAAGTAGGCCCGGGCGTCGTCGTTCACCAAGCGCACGCGGGGCGACTGATAGGGCCGTTCGGGATGGAAGCGCCGGCCCATGTCGATGATCGCCGGGTCGATTTCGACGGCCGTCACCCGCTCGACGTCTTGCCTGAGCGCCCCGGCCACGTCGTTACCGCTGCCCGCCCCGACGATCAAGGCGGACTGAGGTTGGGGGTGGAGCAAGAACGGGATGTCGTATTGGGAGCAACCCGCCATCTCCGGCGCGAAGGTCGCGGGGTCGGCGGCGACATGTTCCGGTGACAGGTCGAGGATTGCCTGATAGCCGACGTTGTTCACGGAGATGAGATATTGACCGATGCTCAAGTGGGCCTCGGGCCCCGCGTGGCTTTCGGTCAAGACCAACTTCTGATAAGGGGACCAGCGGGTCTCCAAGGCGCCTTGGTCGCGTCCGGCCACCCAGACCACGACGGCCAGGGCCACCGCCAGGGCGACGTCGGTCCATCGGCGAGCGATGAGAACATGGGCGCGATCGGTGAGGGCCAGAAGACCCACCAGCCCGACGACGACAAGGAACCACGAAGGCGGCGGCAACTGCAAGGCCGCGAGGCCAACGAAGAGCCAAATGCCGACCAAGGCGCCCGCCACGTTGATCGAATAGGCCAAAATGGGCCTGGGGTGGTCGCTCATGAGCCGGCCCATCAACCGGCCGATCGGCAGAAAGACGTTCCACAAGATGACCATCAAGGAGAAGGTCAGGCCGAGTCCCAAAGCCACGGCCGCGACGGTCTCGAACGGGCTGGTGCTGACGCCTTTCGACCAGATCATGAAATCATCAAGCACGGTCAACAACTGGCTGATCCGAGCCAAGACCGCATGGGTGGGCGGAAGGGCCAACAACAGAGCGAGCAAGCCCAGACCAGCCAAAGCGGCGCGCAAGTCCGCCGGTTGCCGGCACGTGAGGCAGCCGAGGCCGAGCCCCAGGAAGCAGACGACCAAGACCGTGTTTTGCAAGTAGGCGAAGATCCGAATCTCGGTGCCGACCCACCGGATGAGCATCAGCTCCAGGAAGAGACCCAGGACGCTGATCAAGAAGAGCTGAAGGTCCCGCCGCGTCGTTTCGATCGACCATCCTGCGCCGCCCGAACTCGGGCCGAAACGTTCCATGATGTCCCTGGCCTCGTGAGCGGCCCCGCCGCGCGCGGGTGCCTCGCGAGCACCCTAGGACCGTCTGGCGAGAGTGTCAAATCCGCTGGAGAATTGGCGGGAAAGCGCGTGCCTCAGACCAAGGGCGCGATCACGTCCCGCCAGCGTGCGGGCAAGGCGTCCCAGGAAGTCTGATAAGTCGTGTCCAGAGGTACAAGAACGTGCATGCCGGGTTCGAGGAAGAGGGGCATCGGGACCAGTTCGTCCCCCACGGCGATCGGCTCGACATGGGCCCGGACCTTCGCCGCCGATTCGTAGGCGACGAGGGTGAGGGGCTTCTCGGTCGGCGGCAGGAATGTCTCGTGGGCGAGTTCCTCCCAGATGGCCGCGTGAAGGCCGTGAGGGTCGTATCGTCCGGGCGGGAAGAGGTCGACGAGAAGCAGATGGACCTTGGCGTCGAGAAGGGCGATGGTCTTGTCCAGAAGGTCTTGAAGGGGGGCGCGCGCGTCCTTGTTGCCTCGGGAGACGATTTCGATGACGGCGACGAGGCGATCATCACTGACATGGCGCACGGCCACATGGGCCTTCTTGCGACGATAGAAGTCGGGCTCGGTCTCCATCCGGATCGAAACGCGCGGTTCGGCGAGGACGACGGCCCCTTGTCCTGCCGCATCCGCTGGAAATCCGGCGGGACCACCAGGTCCGGGCAGGGTGAGCACGTCGGGACGGATGCCCGCGGCGTATTGCTCAGGCAGGGCGTAGTAGGCCACTGGGAGCAGGCCCGCGTTCAGGCCGTCGGTCATCGCCGTGATCCAGCGATGATGGAATGCGTGAAAGATGCCCGCTTCGACACGGGTCCAATCGTGGATGGGCATGAAGACCTCCTACGTCCATTCTACGCCGTTTGACGACCGAACGGCACGAGTCCCCCATTCGACTCATGGCTTGCCGGGTGACCCCATCGCGAGAAGATCAGAAATCGCCTGGCGGTAGCTCGGCTCGGTGTCGCGACTCACGAGGGCCACGCTGGGCTCGTATCCCCCTTCGTCGAACGAGCGGTGGAGCGGAATGTACCACGGGCCGCCGTCGCCATATGCGGCCGTCGCCAGGAACTTGTCACCGGCCTTCTCTTGCGCATTGAGTTGGTACTCGACGAACGTCTCGGCGGGAAGATGGAGGATGGAGAGGTCGGCCAGGTCGAGCCGTCCGAGCAAGATCGGCCGGCCGCTCGCGAGTCGTTGGAGCCAGCCGCACGACATCGCGTTGCGATTTCGATCGACGGTCGTGCGTTTGGGGTCGGCCACGATCGCCTCGAGTTGTTCCAGGTCGAGGTCCTCGCGCGGCTGGAAGCGGATCGGCTTCGTTTTCCAGGCGAACCCGGCGAGCGGGAGCGGTCCAACCTGATCGGCGTCGGCGTCGGCCGCGCGCATGCCGGCCAGCACGCGATCGGCCAGGACCCGACGCATCGGCTGCGAGCCGTCGTTGTATTTGCCGGCCGTCACGTTGCCCGCCGAGCCCGTGAAATAGACGTGATGGACGGCGGCCTCTTCCTCTTCGCGCGCGGCCCGCGCCAGGCCGACGAAGTCGCTGGAGACGCGGCCGTCGCCGTAGTAGCTCATCGGGTGGGTCGTGTAGTAATAGAGCCGGGCGAGCGGCGTGTCTCCCTGGAAGAACGAGACCGAGCGGAGCCAAGGGTCGATCGTCCCTTCCGGCTCGGCCCGAGCGATCGGGTCCTTGGTGGCGCTCGTCCGTGTGAACTTGATCTTGCCGTTCGGCCCGATCACGCGGCGATTGCAAGCCACTTCCTTCACCATCGCCTTTCCCGCGCGCACATGGCTGAACGGTCGCGAAGCCGCCAGGCTCGCGCGCGCGGCCGCCGCCGACTTCCTCACCAAATCGTCGAAGAAGCGGTCGTCATAAAGGAGCGGCGTGGCGTCGGCCTTCTTCAGCAAGGCGTTCCCAGCGCGATCGACGAAAGGGGCGTTATGCTGATGCACGCAATGCAAGGCGACGCGGTCGGCCGTCGTGTGGGCGGCCTCGGCGAGGGCCTCGGTCCAGTCCCTGTGGCAATCGTTGAGCACGCCCGTCCAATCGAGCGCGGCCAAGACGATCGGCAGGCCGTCTCCCATCAGGACGACCCCGCGCAGCCAAAGCGGGTCGTCCACCGCCTCGACCGGCTTGATCCAGCCGCCGCAAAGCGAGTGACCCATCGGCGGTGTCGCCTCGACCCTGAACGTGGCGATATGCGGTGCGAGCATCGGCGTGGGCCCTCTCATGAACCTCGTTCGTCCCTCTTGATCACCATAGCGGGGCCCCCTCGCGTTCGCCATCATCCCCCCTGCCCCTTCGTCGCACCGGCCGCGAAGGGTATAACGGAAACGCGCCGAGCGCATGAGAAGGGTCAGCTCCAGGAAGGAGAGGGACAACGCTTGATCTTGAACCACCCTACGATCGGCACGGTCGAATGAGCGGCATCGACGCGGCCCCTCGAACGGAAAAAACCCTGGGCCCGGTCGAGTTGTCCTGGATGATCGGGATTTCGGTCGCGATGCTCGCGGCGACCGGCCTGCGCTGGTGGCCGATTTCTTGGACCGAAGTCTTCGGCTTCATCACCGGCGGTATCTGCGTATGGCTTGTCGTGAAACAGCATATTTGGAACTGGCCGATCGGACTTCTCAACAACCTCGTGTTCTTCGTCCTCTTCTGGAAGGGGCGGTTGTTCGCCGACGCCTGCTTGCAGCTCCTCTTCTTCGGGCTGGGCGTTTTCGGCTGGTGGAGCTGGCTCCGCCGGGGCCCGAAGGGGCCCGAATTGCCGATCACCCGCGCGACCCCGCGAGAATGGCTGCTCATCGCCCTCTTCGTGCCGGCGGCGAGTTGGTGCTGCCGCGAGGTCCTCATCCTGGGCGAAGGGGCCTCCCCGTTTTGGGACGCCATGACCACCGTCTTGAGTCTCGCCGCTCAAGCGCTGATGTGTCGTAAGCGACTCGAACACTGGTATCTCTGGATCATCGCCGACGTGATTTATGTTCCTCTCTATCTCTCGCGTCAATTGCCCCTCACGGCGGTCCTCTACTTCGTCTTCCTGATCATGTGCGTGACCGGATGGCGCACCTGGCTGCTCCGCGCTCGCGAGGTCGGCGGGGTGACGGCATGAGATACGAGAAGGCCGTCGTCATCGGCAAATTTTATCCGCCGCATCGCGGCCATCATCACTTGATCGACACGGCGTTGAATGCGTCAAGTTTCGTGACGGTGATCGTCTGCGCCAAGCCGATCGACTCGATACCGGGCGACTTCCGCGCCGCCTGGCTACGCGAGGCCCATCCGCGCGCGAACGTGATGCTGATCGACGATCGCTACGACGAGAACGACACGGCCGTTTGGGCCCGCAACACGATCGCCTGGCTGGGCGGCGCGCCCGATGTCGTCTTCACGTCCGAGGACTACGGCGAGCCCTATTCGCGAATGATGGGCTGTGCGCACGTGCTGGTGGACAAGGCGCGGCTGGCTGTCCCCTGCTCCGCCACGATGATTCGGAACGACCCTTACGCGAATTGGGACTTCTTGGGGCCGCCCGTGCGCGCCTGGTATGCGCGCCGCGTCTGCGTGCTGGGGGCCGAGTCCACCGGGACGACCACGCTCGCCCAGGACCTCGCCGCTCGGTACGAGACCGTTTGGGTCCCCGAGTTCGGCCGCGAATACTCCGCCGAGAAATGGGCGCGCGACGACTTCCTGTGGACCACCGACGAGTTCCCCCGAATCGCGCTGGAACAAGAGCGTCGCGAAGACCACGCCGCGCGGCGGGCGAACCGTGTCTTGATTTGCGACACCAACGCGTTCGCCACCACACTCTGGCATCGTCGCTACGTGGGCGGCGAAAACGAGGCCCTGAAGGAAATCGCCCGCCGCGCGCGCTGCGACCTCTATCTGCTCACCGGCGACGAAATCCCGTTCGTCCAAGACGGCCTACGCGACGGCGAGCACGTCCGGCATGAAATGCACGCCTGGTTTGAAGGGGCCCTTCAAGCTGGAGATGTCCCCTGGCTCCTGGTGCGTGGTTCGCGTGAAGACCGCCTCGCTCTGGCGAGTGAGGCGATCAACGCCTTGTTCCGCGACTCGAAGTGGTCCCCTCAGGGCACCGGCGACGCCTGAAGCGCCTGCGCGATCAACTCGGCCATGCCGAAGCGTCCTTCCTTCTCAAACTCGGGGAAGGGCCGCCAGGCGGGGTCGAGATGCAAGTACGAATGGTGGTCGCCCAGCATCAGGCCGATGAAGACCTCAGCCACGATCCGTCCGCCCACGGGCCCGAGTCGGACGGGCAAGGTGTCGTCGGGTGGAGGTGTCGTTTGATAAGGCTGTTGGGCCTCCGCCAAGACGTAGTACCAAAGCGGCGCGTTGTCGGCGAAACCCGGGGCGAGATCGACCAAGCGTGGGTTCTTGTCGGCGTCCTCGTGCGTGGCCTTGCCCACGCGGAGCATCTCGTCGGGGATGACCGGCAGACCGAGTCGCCGGGCCACGGCCTGGCCCGAGGGGAGCCCCATGCGCAAGCCGCGCAAGAGGTTCCTTTCGGCCAGCGAAACGACCCCCGTCGCCACGGCCGGCGGCAGTTGACCGAGCGGATTGACGAGCGACGAATCGACCTTGTACGCCGGCTGGACCCGCTTCGGGCCGAACTCCGGCGCGGGGCCCATCTTGAAGAAAAGTGACCAATCGATACCCATGTAGTCCGGAAATTCATGAAAGCCCACCAGGCTGTTGCTCGGGTCGGTGGAGAAGATCAGGATGCGCTGGATCGTTTGGTTCAAGCGGTAGATCGGCCGGACCATCGAATGCCCGAAGCGATAGGCCGCCACGGAGAACTCGACCGGCATGAATGGATACGGCCCTCGCGGATGATACGCATGGAAATGGGGCGTGAGGAACCCCGGATTGGCGAGTTGCGGCAAGATGTCGTGGACGACCTCCGGGCCGACGATCGTCGGCAGGAAGTCGTGAAGCACGACCCACTGGTAATGCCGGCGCACCAGACACTGGACCTCGCCGAAGTCCTTCGAGCGCGTGAAATCGACCATCCGATTGTGGAAGCGTATGAACGACGATTGGAGTTGCGAGACGATCACGTTCTCGTCGTTGCGCGGGTCGCCGATCAAGGCCCGCCCGTGTCGATTGCGCTGAAGGTCTTGCGCGTTCGGGTCGTCGGCGTTGCCCGTGAGTTTCCGCCCCAAGAGCAAGCGTAGGCCGTCGGGCGCGTAGAGGTAGGGTTGGTCGTCTGGCCCGCGACCGTACACGCAGTCGAGGTCGAAGCGGGGCGTCCGAAAGTCGATGAGCGCGTCGGGGTCGTTTTGTTTTTCGAGCGAACTGGTGGTGTCGAGGGTGAGGTCGTGGTCGATGAACTGACCCAAATAGGTGTAACCGGCGCTGATGCCGCTGTTTTCCTCGCCGTCGGGTTCGGTCTCGGGGGTTTGGGGGTCGTCGAGTTTGGCGACCATCGCGGCGGCGAGCTTGCGCAGGTCCGCCTCGGCGAACTGGGCGGGCGGCAGCGTGCGGAACATCCGGCCGAAACGCCCCTCGAACTGAGGGGAAGAAGCCACGCGGTCGAGACCGCGCAATTCACCATGCTTGCTCATGGAGGGACCTCCCGGAAGATGGGTCTCGTCACGCCGGCGTGTGGCGCGACGAGACCCATGATCGCCGAAGGGCCGGCACTTACAAGAAAAAAAGACGCAAGGCCGCCTCAATCCAGCGGGCCGATCACCTCGCCCCCCGCGACCGTACCCAAAGCGCGCCAAACCTGGCCGTCGATCGTGGACTTGACGAACTTCACGCCGCCGTCTCCCCGCAGCGCGTTCACGCCCCCCGGGTGATGACTGCGCGACGTGACCGCGGCAAAGGTCGGCCCGCCGATGCGCTCGCGCTGGCTGACCAGGTCCACATCGGGAAACGAGAAGCCCGGTCCTCCCGGCGTCTTCCTGTTGGGAGGAAAGGCCGTTGTCATGCCGATATGATGGACGGCCATTTCCGCCCATTGAGAATGCGCGTTCAAAAGAAATGTACAGGCCGAACCTTCATACTCCGGGGCGATCGCGCGTGGGTCGGAGTTGGGCGGCGGCACGTTCGCCGGGTCCTTGATGTTGGCCAAAGACCCGCAATCGCGCACATAAGGCTGATAATTCTTCACTTCAGACATAAATAATGTTTGACTCGCGCCATCGGTGAACTCGGCCCACGTTCGAGCGAGACCCACGCCGAAGGCCGAGCGCGTGCGCGGGCCGCCATCAGGGCCCGCCCAGACGAACCAATCGCCCATGCTGAACCCGTAATTCACGCCGCCGATGTCGCCGAAGGTCGGGTGCGGATACGGCTCGCGACGCGGCTCGCTGGGGCAGAGGAACACGTCGATCAACTGCCCGGTGGCCGTGATGTTGGCCAGGTCGCCGTAGGGCACTTCCATGTTCAAGGCCGCGTAGCGACCGCCCTGTTCCAGGTATGGCAAGACCCGCGCGAAGGAGCACCAACCGCTGGTCCAGAGCGAGCCGTCGCGCCGACGAACCACGATCGAAGTCGGCGGCAAGGCGCCGTGACTCGATTCATAATGGAGGATCGCCAGCCCGAGCTGTTTGAGGTTGTTGACGCAATGGACGCGCCGCGCCGCCTCACGCGCCTGCTGCACCGCCGGCAAGAGCAGGCCGACCAAAACACCGATGATCGCGATCACGACCAACAGCTCGATCAGTGTGAATCCCCTCGGGCATGTCCTTTTCATCGCTTGGCCTCCACACGCACATGCCGCGGATACTCCCACCGGCCCACCGTGTCTCCCAGCCAATCGAAGAAGAAGCGCACTCCTCGATCGTTCTGGTCGGTCCCTTGGCCGCCTGGCTCCGGGTTCGGCGCCGTGCCGCTCTTGTTCGAGATCCCTTGAATGTAGGCCGCATGAAAGAGCATCGTCGCGTTGGGCGCGGCCCGATATCGCCCCCAATCCTCCTTCATCTCGGCGATGTCTCCCTTGCTGAAAAGGCCATCGTTCTCGTAGTAGTCGTGCCGTGTTAGCTCGACGTTCACCACGAAGCCGGTCGTGGGAATGGCCATCGATTTTTGGATGATTCGCACGTCCATCCCCGGATATTCGTCGCCCGTTTCCGAGTCCTCATCGGGGCAAACGCCCACTTCGATCTCGGGCGCGATCGCCTTGAACCAAGCGGTCAGCTTGGCCTTCTTCGCGGCACCGTCGGGTTCGCGGAGCAAGGCGTGGTCGATCCGTTCAGGGTGGTCGAACTCGTGCATCAGGTCCACGAAGACATTGCGCAGCCGTCGATCTTGAAGGAAACGGGCCGTCTCCTCGATCGCCCGACGAATGGCCGCCTCGTCGTAAAGTTCCTGGTCCTTGCGCGGCGAGAGGACACCCACCATCACGACCATCCCGCGCTTGTCGGCCTCGCGGATGAGCCATTCAAGGCGCTTGGCCACGTCCGCCTTGAGCCGGCCGTCGCGTCGAAAACCGTTGAGGCCCGCTTCCGGGTTCGGCCAACCGCCGTTGCTCCCCTGGATGTAAACGCCGATCAAGTTCACGCCGTGCGCGACCATCGTGTCCAAGACGTTGACGTGTCGCTCGGTCACGCTTTGACTGTACAAGGCGTTGCTCCAACGAACGCCCCAAAGACGGACCGGCTCGCCGCCAAGATAGGCTCGCTCGCCACGGATCGCGAATTCGCGCGTCGGAGTCGGGTCTTCATCGGCCCCGCGCGCTGGCGCGAGGAAGAGGCCCCACACCGCCATGACGAGACCGCCGATTCGACCCGAAGTCCCGGTTCCGCCACGCATGTCTCACCTCCAAGAATCCCACGTCGGACCCGCCCAACGAGTCTTAAGGAATTCGATGATAGGGCCGCGTCGAGAGGTTGACAAGGGGGCGACGCGGGGAAACGCGGCGGCGGGTTCAGGTCCGTTCCAGGACGAGCATGGTGAAATCGTCCAGGCTCGGCGTGCCGGCCGAGAACTGGGCGACGTCGGCGACGATTCGGTCGATCAGGTCGGGTCCGCGCGAGGCCCCGGAGGAGAAAAGGGCCCCGAGGCGCTCGGGCCCGTAGAAGCCGGTCGGTCCGCGCGCGTCGACGACGCCGTCGGTGTAGAAGAGGACGGCGTCGCCCGTGGCCAGCCGCAGGGTTTGAGTGGCGAAGGGGAGATGGCTCATCGCCGACGACATCAGCGGGCCGGTCTCCTTGAGCTGGACGCTCCCCGCGCCGGCGATGCGGGCCAAGGGCGCCGGGTGGCCGGCGTTGACGTATTCGAGCACACCCGCGCGCGGGTCGAACCGGCCGCAGCAGAGCGTCACGAAGCGGCTGCCGTCGAAGCCGCGCAGGCCGTCGCGCACGCGGTCGATGACCGACCTCGGCTCGAATCCTTCGGCCTGGGCCGAGCGGAAGGCCGCTTTGATCAGGCCGGTCATCAACGCGGCCGAGACGCCATGGCCGACCACGTCGGCGATGAGGAGCGCGACGTTTCCTTCCCCCGTCTCGAGGTAATCGTAAAAGTCGCCGGTCAGTTCGTGACAGGCGCGATTGAAGGCCGCGATCGCCGTGCCGGCCGCTTGGAACCGGGGCGGCGGCAACATGCTCTCCTGAAAAAGGCGAGCATGTTCCAACTCGCGGCGGACGCGATTCAGATATTCCTCCCGCTCGCCTCGAAGCCGGCGCAGCTCGAAACAGCGATCGACCAGGGCGAGGAGCACACGGCGATCAAACGGCTTCTGAATGAAGAAGAAGGCCCCTTCGTCGATGGCGCGCACGAGGTTGTCGTCGGGGTCCTCGGCGTTGCCCGTCATGAGGATGGCGTCCACGTCCTTGAGCGACCGCTTGAGCGCGCGCGTGACATCGAAGCCGCAGATGTCGGGCAAACGGACGTCGATGATCGCCACGTCGGGGCGTTCCCGCGCGGCCGCTTCCAGGGCCTCGGTCCCCGTTTCGGCGGTGATGATCCGATGACGCTTGCCCAGCACGCGAGCGACCGCTCGAAGGACCCCCGCGTCGTCGTCCACCACCAGCACGCGCGGAGGCCGCTTTTCCGTGTTCATGAAACGACCTCCTGATCGATAGGGAAGACGACCCGAACGCGCGTGCCGGCTTGGAAGGCGCTCTCGATGTCGAGCCGTCCTTTCATCTGGGCGACGATGGACCGGCAGATCGCCAGGCCCAGGCCGTGCCCGTCTTCCTTGGTCGTGAAGAAGGGCTCGCTTGTCTTGGCCAATTGATCTCGCGTCATGCCGCGGCCCGTGTCTTCGACCTCGAGTTCCACATGGCGATTGGCGGCCCGCGCGCGGATGGTCACGGTATCTCCTGAAGAAGTCGCGTCGCGCGCGTTGCCGATCAGGTTCAAAAGGAGCTGTTGCACGTCGGCCTGAGTGCCCCAAAGCGACGGCAGGTCCTCGGGAAGGTCGAGCACCAGGCGGGTCCCGCGCCGATCGAGTGACGGGCCGAGAAAGGCGAGCGAGGCCTCGGCGGCTTGATGAAGCGAAACGGCGCTGGGATGTCGGCCCAGCCCGCGCGCGAAGCCGAGCATGTTGCCGAAGATCCGGCGGCAAACCTGAATCGACTGTTCGATGGCACGCAGGTCCTCGGCCGCGAGCGCGGGGTCGAACTCGCCTTCTTCCAGGTCGGCCCGCAGTTGTTGGACCAGAGGCAAGACCCCCCCGAGCGCGTTGTTCATGTCGTGGGAGACGCCGCGGGCGAGGTCGGCCATCGCGTGCTTGCGTTCGGCGGTCAAGACCTTCTTTTCCAGCGATTCGGCGCGACGCGCATTGCCGAGCGCGACGGCCGCTTGGGGCAGGAACTGGGCGAGCAAGTCGGCCTCGTAACGGCCGAAGGCGCCCCCTTCCATCGCCGCCACCTTGAGCACGCCCAGCAAGCCCGAGCGCGTGGCCAAAGGAGCGCACAGGATCGCCCCGGCCGGAGGTCCCGGCGCGTGGGCCGACCGCGCGCCATCGAAATCGAGGACCTCGGCCAGCGCGGTCGCGTCGGACCCGGTCCAATCGGACCAGCCTCGACCTTGGCGGTCGAAGCCGAAGACTTGCCCCTTGGCCAGGAAGGCGCGCGTGGTCGCGCAGAGCGAGACCTTGCGGCCCACGTTGCGACCCTTCGCCTTCTGCCAGGCCACCTGCTCGGCGACCACCTCCAAGGCGTTGGGTTCGGGGTCGTAGGTCAACAAGGCGGCGGAGTGGTCATAGGCGGTGAGCGAGCGCAGGCCGTGAAGGACCTCGTAGAAAAGGTGCTTGGGCTGACTTTGCTCCAGGACCTTGCGATCGACCCGCGCCCGGACCTCGCGCACCCGTTCCTGGTCGATCTGGTCGATGAGTTCGTTGGCGAGCGCCGCGATGGAGGAGAGTCCCTGGCGATCGTCCCAGTGATAATCGGGGCCCGACGAACGCAAGGCGAGCGCGCCCCACATCCGGCCATGACGACGGATGCGCGCCAGCATCAAGTCGGGCGGCACGCGGACCTTCTCACCGCGTAGGAACCCGGCAATCAGGTCTCCGTCCCACCAATCGCTTTCCGGGACCGCGAACAAGACACGCGCCGGCCCGCCCGTGGCCCGGACCCAGGCCACACAACCGGAGCCGGCGTGGAATAGGTCGAGGCCCAATCGCAAGGCCGCCTTCAAGACCTTCTCGGGGTCGCGGCCTTCGCGAAGTTGGTTTCGCAACTTCCAAAGGTGCGGGACAAGTGTGGGTGTGACACCCCCTTCGGGAGGCGTCGGCCCCTTCTTCGGTCGCGGCTTTTCGCTCATGGGTCCATCTTAAGAGATGGAGGTCCTATCTCACCAGGCGGAGACATCGTAGCGGAACGGTTCCCCCGGCCGTTCACGGGGGGCGAGACTGCCGAGGAACACTCGTGTTTCCCAAGCCCCGAAGGGGCGAAAGCCAATAGCCAGGGGCGTGGGCCCTTGGACCACGCGAACGGCCTCATTCTCCCCAAGCCCCGCTCTGAGAATACGAGCGAAACGCTCAACTGCGACCCGCTTCGTTCATTTTCATGCGTTCGTGTGCCGCTCGAAGGGCGGCGCGACGGCGGACACGGGTCCCTCGCTCTTCGCGACGGTCGTTGACTCTTCAGGCCCGTTCACCAAGGATTTTGCAGGGTGAGTTGAATAGACTCACCGGAAACGAAAGTCGAGGG
>CALLYK010000368.1 GCA_937858365.1 uncultured Isosphaeraceae bacterium
AAGGAGGCCGACAACCTGATGGTGGAGGCCTACTCGGAGGCGCTGGCCGACGCCGGCATCGACACCAAACAGATCGACGCGGCGTGGTTCGGCACGGCGATCGAGGAGCAGCACGTCGGCAAGTCGGCGACGCCGCTCGCCGTGGCGCTGCGCCTGCCCTTCATTCCCGTGACGCGCGTCGAGAACTTCTGCGCCTCCGGCACGGAGGCGTTCCGCGGCGCCGTGTACGCCGTCGCCTCGGGCGCCGCCGACATCGCGTTGGCGCTGGGCGTCGAGAAGCTCAAGGACACGGGCTATGGCGGCCTGCCGCAGAGCCTCAACGGCCCGTTCAACAACATGTGGTGGGCGAACCAGTCGGCGCCCGGCGCGTTCGCGCAGCTCGCTTCGGCCTATCGCGCGAAGCACAAGGTCGACAAGGCGGAGCTGAAGCCGGAGAGCGAGGATGAGCTGGAGAGCGTGCTGGGCATCGGCGCTTTCCCAGTGAATTGGCCGCTGGGTGCGGGACCGTTTTTTAAGGGTGTCTTCGACCGACAGACGAAGCAGGTGCATCTCTTCGAGCGCGTGGTCGGTGGCATGTACCGCGCACCCGTCAATGTCACCGGGCTTGACGATCCCATTGTTCGCGAGCGGTTGGACGATAGGGCTGCGCCCCGGCCCAGGATACAAAACCCCCTGGGCCAACGTACTGCACCGACCTCGGTTGGCCCCCAAACGGTGGCCGAGACGTTTTCAGAGGCGATCCTGCGTGTGATCTGAGCTCGCGAGGCCATGCGGCTGGACGTGGCGACCGTAACACGACGGAAAGCGCCGCCGGTTTGCTCCTCAGTCTCGACAAGTGCATCTCTTACACACTCGCCGGAAACCCACACCGGCCGCCTGGCCGAGTCGCCCACAACGAATTCGAGACAAAAGACTTGTACGAATAGGACACCTTTCATGGCCACCAAACCGCCCCGATTCGGTACGGCCGACGAGTTCAACCGATTGGGCGGTGGGCAGCTCGTTCGCCTGACGACCCTGCTTGGGCCACGTCCGACCTTCCTTCTCGTCCCCATCATGGGGGGCCACAAGTCCACGGTCCTCTCGGCGCTCCCTTCCCTCGACAGCGCGACCACGGGCGGCACGGATTGGTTGGACCAACCGGGTGCCACCGCCGGCCTCGTCGTCGTCCCGGGCGATGCCCCTTGTCGTCTCATCGCCAACCTGCCCCGACTCAGGTCGACCCCCGCGCCCTTGACACCCGTGCTGCCCAACAATGTCCCTCGCGAGCGGTGGAACCAGGCCGGTCTTGGCGATGATCAAGCTCCGATTTGGAGTTCGGTGAATCATCAATTTGAGATAAGATTGACCATGTATGGACTAAAGTGGCGGTATATGCTCAATGACCCGCATAAGGGCATCGAGCTCGCGCCCGGTAACTACAACCTCGAAATGGACGGCGTCCCTTATACGAAGGGCATCTTGATCGACCCTGCGGAATGCGACTTGGCCTCAATCAGACTGCGTCTGGAATTTGTCCGCCTCGGCAACGCCTTCTTGGACCAGCCGGCGTAGGAACAGCCGCGATTCGACGCCGGTCATTACTCCTTCGATTTCGTGATGAACTGCATCGATGTTGATGATGCTTATGACACGAACGACAAGGTCCCGTTGGAGTACTGGTTCATCAACAAGAACACCGCCGGAATCGTCGGCCTGCCCGCCGTGACCATCAGCGGTACGGCGCAGATGCCGCCCAACATCAATTATCCCCGATTCGATGGCTTCGGGCCTCATTCCGGAGATGTCGGTGGCTCGATGATCATCCGGGGGAATCGGCTGGATGAGGCCACGTCCGTCGAGCTTGCCGACGCTCCCGCCCCCATCATCTCCGCGGCGGACGACCGGATGGAAGTGTCCATACCCGGTGTCCAATCGCAAGGCAGGGTCCTCGTAAAGACGCCATACGGATGGGTCGCTTCCAGAGATGACTATGTGCCGAATGGCCTGATTACTCGTGAGGACCTGCTTGGGGACCCTGCGGACAGGATCGAGTCGTATTAGGGCGATCCGGGGGCGGCCCGCGTCATGTGGTCCGACTCATTGGTCCCATTTCCGCTTGGGCTGATTTCTCGCCGGGACCTCACCCTTCTCATCATCAAGGCGCTTCCAGGAGGTACTCACCATGGACCGTCAACCCCGAAGGGCGATCACCTTGGCCGGCGGCGGGCCGGCGGCCGCCCTGCACATCGGCGCCCTCGACTTCTTCGAGAAGGACACCAACGTCCGGTTCGATGTTTGGGCCCTCTCCTGCATCGGGGCCTGGGTCGGCATCTACTACCAGCAATCCGACCCCGGCAAGCAGGCCGACCAGACCAGAGAGTTCTTTCGCGAACATGTCTTTCGCGACGATGTCGGCTACGACCGTTTTCCCGTTTGTCCGGCCTTCGGCCCGGACACCGTCGGGCTCTTCCGCTCGGCGATCAAGTTCCTCAGCGACCCCGCGAGCTATCGCAACCTCGTCCTGCCCGACCATGTCCTGGCCGTGGTCAAAGACTCCATCCAACTCCTCGGCGACACGACGCGCTGGAACCAGGCGGACCTCAGCAAGTTCCTCCTGGACTACTTCGCCGCCCACCCTGCCAGCCGCTTCCTCACGTCGTTCATGTACCTCTCCCCCCTCACCGGCCTGACCAAGACCGACTACCCCAGCGGCCACTTCCTGAACTCGTTCAACTTCGCCAGGCTCGATGGTCCCGAGAAGCCTTTCATCTTCCACAACGCCTTCGACCTGGTCGGCCAAGACATCAAGCTCTTCGCCAACCGCATCATCAGCCCCACGTATGAGAAGATGTCGCCGCACAGCCTCTGCGCGTGTTCCGCCCTGCCTTACATCGAGGAAACCGTGCGACTGGGCGGCACGCGGTATTGCGAAGGCGCGCTGGTCGACACCGTCAACTTCAAGAACTTGCTGGAAGACGCCGCCCTCATGCTGGGCGAAGACGGGGCGAAGCTGGACGAGATCTGGGTCTGTCGGCTGGTCCAGAAGGAGCAAATTCGCGAGCCCCGCAACCTGTGCGACGCGCTGGCCAACCTCTGCATGTTGTTCGCCGCGACCGTCGGCGACGACGACGTCAAGCTCTTCCGTTACCACGCGCGACTGGACGGGGAGAAACCCTGGACAGGGCGGATCGTCGAGCTTCAGTTCGGCGGGGCGACGAACTTCGCCTGGGACCGGACGAATTTCGACAACGGATACCACCTCGGCCGCAAGGCGGCCCTGGAAGCCTGGACGAAGTACCAACGGGGAGACTTCGAAGTTGACGAAGACCTCATCAAGGCCGCCCACAAGGCCTGGGCCAGGGTCCGGGCCATGGAAGAGGTCCGGCGGGACGAAATCCCGATAGAGGCCCTTCTCGAGGTACGCTCCCCTCGTCGCGCGCGCAAGTTGCCACGAAAGTCACGCCGACACCACGTCTCGGAAGTCGGCCGCTAACAAGCCATGCTCCCGGCCGGGACCTTGAAGGGTCCCGGCCGCTGACGAGGTCTCCTGAGATACCCACACGAGTAGGGCCCCTCGCCGGTCCTCTCGTTCTTGCCCTTCGATCAAGAGATCCCGAAGGATGGACCGCTCGACGGAGGTGGAGACCACGACGTGCTGATGCCCTTCGTGATCCTGGTGCGGCGGCCGACTTGGTTTGACCCCAGCGCGACACTGATACCTTCCCCGTATTCACCCGTCGCCGTGCCGTCGCCCGTGGCGACCCTCAGGTCTCGCTTGACGTTCGTGGAATAGACCGCGACTCCGATCCCCGTGCCGTAATCGCCCGCGGACGTGCCATCGCCCGTCCTGATCTTCAAGTCCCTACCCACGTTCGCGTAATAAACCTGGACCGAGTTCCCAACGGAGCTTGAGTCGGGCGAGCTGGTGCCGTCGCCCGTCTTGATCTTGAGGTCGCGACCGACGTCCGCCGAACTGACCAGGACGTAAATGCCATAACCGCCGTCGGCGGTCCCATCGCCCGTGGTCATCGAGAGGTCGCGCGCGACCTTGGTCCCCGCCACGACCGCCGCGTTGCCCGAGCCGCCCGTCGTGTCGCCCGTGACGATCATCAGGTCGCGGCCCACGGTGCTCGATACCACATTCACGGTGTTGCCGATCGCGTCTCCAAAACCAACCTTGATGCTCAGGTCGCGCGGGAGTGTCGCGCTGAAGACCTCCACCTGGTCGCCGCCATCTTGAAGGTCGATGCGCAGGTCTTTCGTCAGGCTGAAGACGAGTGGGGCGGACTGGCCGTTGATGGTAGTGCCGTCGAGGCCCCGGAGCCGGAACTGGCCCGGGCCCAGGTTGCTCTGGTCCAACTGGACATGGTTGCTCAGCGCGTCGCCCAGCACGAAGGCGGAGCCGCGGCCGATCTGGACCGTGACATTTCCGGAAAGCAAAGTTCGTGTTTCAAGACCTTCGAGTCGGAGCGGGACCTTCCTGGGTCGTCGCGGTGGTGTCCCGACGTTGGCGAAAAACATGTTGTGGACCTCGTATCATGTGGGTCCGCGCGGGCCGCGCCTGATGCGCATGGCACCCGGGGACGCACCGTTCTGTGTTCCGAAAATGGAAGGCCGGGACGCTCGCGCATCGAACGATGGCGTTGGAGGAAGTGCGCGACCCGGCACCCCAAGGCTATGTCGCCGGGCCCGGCCCGAGTTCGCCGTTTCAGAGACGCCACATGTTTGGCGCGTACCGTTTGCGAAATTCAACACGATGTCGAGGAGACGCCACGAGGCGTCTCTCCCGCGCAAAATGATCCGTCATCAGTCGCGCCCCTGGCGAACGACCGGCCGCTTTGGGTATCTCTGTTCGTATTCCAGTTCTGGGACGAGGGCCGGGTCATTCTTCGAGGGCATGAATCCGATGTGGACCGTCCTGGCGTTCGTCTTGCTGACTTCGACACAAGCGGACGGCGACGATTCGCCGCCTCGCGGATCGGAATTCGTGACGATGTGGCGGAGCGTCGTCCGCGATGGCGCGCGCATGGGTCCCGGCAGCGGCTGGTTCCAGCCGGGCCAGGCGCGTTTCGGATGGAAATGGCTCGTCGAGCGCGCGGACGCCGACCAGGACGGCAGCATCAGTCCCGCCGAATTCCCAGGCCCGAAGGACCTCTTCGATCGCCTCGATCGCGATCGGTCGGGGGACCTGACCGCGGCCGACTTCGACTGGTCGGAGGGCTCACCCCAGGTCCGACAGCTTCGCATGGCCCAGGCGCGTCTGGGCATGCTGGGGCTGTCGAAGGAGGGCCTTGTCTCGCGCGAAGACTGGCTCGCCCTTTTCGACCGGGCCGCGCTCGGCCGTGATCAGTTGAGCGTGGCCGAATTGGCCCGCGCGCTCGAACCCGCGCAGCCGCCCAGACGCCCCACCCCACCGGCGCCTCAAGCCGATCCGCTCCCGGGTGAGTGGGGCCTCATCGAGCAGGCCCTTTCCGGCATGGGGACCTTGGACTGGCTCTTCGGCAAGACCGTGCCGAGTCCCGAGATGCCCTCGCGCTGGACGCTCTTTTGGGGACTCTTGAAGGCCGAGGTCGGCTCCCCCTTCGAGGGCCCGCGCCTGGGCCGCCAAGCCCCCGACTTCACGCTCAAGACGCAAGATGGGACCGAGACGATCCATCTGGCCGACTTGCTGGGTCCACGGCCCGTCGTCTTGATCTTCGGGAGCTTTACCTGAGGGCCGTTTCGGTCCCAGTTTGGGGCCCTGGAAGACTTGAAGGCCCGCTACGGCGACCGGGCCGCTTTTCTGGCGATCTATGTGCGCGAGGCACACCCAACCAACGGCTGGCGCATGCCCTCGAACGACCGCGTGGGTGTGGCCGCCGCGCAGCCGATCGGCAAGGAGGGGCGCGACGCCGTCGCGGGTGTCTGCCGTTCACGCCTCAAAATGACGATGCCCCTTCTCGTCGACGAGATCGACGACCGCGTCGGTCACGCATACAGCGGCATGCCCGATCGGCTTTACGTGCTCGACCGATCAGGCCGAGTGACCTACAAGAGCGGTCGAGGCCCCTTCGGCTTCCTGCCCGGCGAAATGGAGCAGGCCCTCGCGCTGACCCTTCTCGAACAGCAAGCTGATCCATAAAACATGGAAATAACTAACGATTGATTTCCGTTCGCCATTTCGGGCTTTGATCTCGAAATCTCTCATGAGAGCGTTCAGCGACGGGGTTGATTACCTATCGAACAAGTTCAAGGCCGAGGGTGGACCGTTTGTGGTCTCACCTTAAGACGGTCCCCCCGACGACGAGCATGGGTCGTTCGACCTTGACCTGACGGGTCGCCGGATTCGGTGGCATGGGTGATTCTCGTTCGCCAAGCGATCCGGGCCGACGCCATCCACCAGGTCTTAGTTCTGGTCCCGCGCGTGGGGAGGCAAGAGGACCGTCGGCTTCGTCTTGTCGAAGAAGATCAGCAAATCGTAGTGGCTCGGCAGCTCGCACGGGAAGAAGGTCGCGCCGATCGCCACCGCGCCGATGTTGCGATGTTCGATCGGCTCGGTCAGCCAGCCGGATTCGGCGTGGTCTTTCTTCGCCAGGCGCAGGTCGATCACCGCGCGCTCCAGACCGACTTGATGAAAAGCGTGCTCGACGCTCCCCAAGGCCGACGGTGCCGCTTCGTTTGCCTTCAGGCCCTGACCGGGGGCGATCGCCGTGTACTTCCCCTCGTGGAAGGCGAAGCCGGCGACGACCATGTCGTCGCGGTGTTTCTCGGCCAGGAAGGCCCCCATCGCGCCTGGCCCGCGCGCGACGTGTCCGTTGTGCGCCCAGAGCACGATCTTGGTCCCGGCCGGACGCTGGGAGATGATCCAATCGACGTTCTCGGCCATTTGCTGATCGCGATAGAAACCAGGCGCGATCGCCGTCGTGACCGCTTGCTCCACCACGCGCGCGTTCTGAATGGCCCAGTCCACCGCCCTTTCGTCGCCGACGGCATTCGCAAGACGGGCTCGGTCCCCCTTCAGGCGCGCATGGACGAGGCGTACTTTCTCGACCAACCCCTCCACGCCCTCGCGGCGCTTCCGCTCGTCCTGTTCCAGCCGCAAGGCGTCAAACGTCTTCAAGCCGTCGTAAGAGGCTTCGAGGTCTTTGAGGTACTCGGGGTCGAACTTGGCGACGAAGGCGCGCACGTTCTCGGCCGCGACCTTCGGCTCTTGCATGTCGAAACCGACGAACTCCAGGCGCCCCTTTCCCTTCCTGTTGTGATCGCGCATCCACAAAATCATGTCCAAGACTTCTTGGGTGTTCCAGGTCCAGAAATACATGCCCTTGAGGAGTTCCTTGGGGTCGCCCTCTCCTCTCAAGACGTATTCGTTGAGTCGAAACGCCTCGGGCATGCTCGCTTCGATGGCGAAGACGGTGAACCCCATCTCGGTCGTGAGGAACTCCAGGAGACGGTGTTTCATGCGGAAGAACTCGGCCGTCCCGTGGGTCGCCTCACCCAACGCGACGACCTTCGCGTCGCCGATCATCGCCTTCAGGGGCTGGAGGTCGTCGAGGCCGCTCCCAGGGCGTTCGGTCGCGAACGGTACGGCGTGTACCTTCAACCATGCGAGCTGATCGGGCTTGAGCTTGATCGATTCCTGGCGCACTTCTTCCAGGGGCCGGCCGTCGATCTCGACGGTGAGCGCGTCGAACCGAGCGGTCCCCGAGCCCGTGAGGATGCAGCCGAAGTTGATGTTCGTGGCGGCCGGGTCGACGTCGAGCTCGATGGTGTATGCCTTCCAATCAGCCGTGCCGCGCACGCCGCGATCGTCGGGGATGGTCTCCCCCTTGACGATCCGCGCTCCCATGTTGTCGAACGCGAGGATCGTGTTCTTGGGGCCATCCACGCGCATCCAGAGGCCGGCGAAGCCGCCCTCGACCTTCTCGACCTTGATCTGACCGCCGACTCGCACCTTTTTGCCGCGCGCCAGGTGGACCGGCAAGAGGCCGGTCGCCACGCCGAAACCGGGCGAGACCCCCTTGCGGCCCATCCGGAGCGCGACCTTGCCGGAGCGAACGTCGGAGGCGTCGAGCACAACCTCGTAACCTTGACCGCTCACGAACCAGCCGCGCGGTTGGGACGGGTCGTCGCCACGCCGCTCGAAATCCAGGTCTTGGGCGGTTTGGGCCCAGGTCGGCGCGGCCCAGAGGGCGAGGAGGGGGAAGAGAAGCGCGAATCGTGGACGGTTTCGTTTCATGACTGTCCCTGAATAAATGCGCAAATGATTGATAGAATGAACAAATTGCATGTGAACAAGCGTTTAAATTTCAACGACCTGCACGGAGACGTCCATGCGGTCGAAGGCGTCGGCGGGGCCGTGCCAGGAACCGCTGAGGGGACTGGCCTTCTCGTGTTCACGGGCCACCGCGACCGAGACGTGTTCGGGGCCGCTGAGTTTGTTGTTGGTGGGGTCGAAGCCCCGCCAGCCCGCGCCTGGGACGTAAATCTCGGTCCAGGCGTGCGTGGCCCCGTGTTGTCCTTCCGCCATTTGGATGTAGCCGGTCACGAATCGCGCCGCGAAACCCCAGTGCCGGGCCGCCTCCATCATGAAGACGGCGTAGTCGCGACAGGACCCGGTCCCCAACGCCAGCGTTTGACACGGGAGTTGCACGCCCGCCTCTTCGCGGTGTCGATATTGGAACGTTTGGTAGATCCGCGTGTTTAGATTTTCCAGGAGTTCCGAGGTACGAATCGATTGTCCCGGCACGTACGACCCGCGCAGCCATTCGAGGACGACGGCGCCGTCGTGCGGGTAGCTGGGCAGGCGGTAAGACACGACTTCGATTTGTTCGGTCGCGTCGTACTGGAACGGGTAAAACTGCGCGATCGGGTCGATGACGCAGTCAATCGGCACGTCTTCATACAGGTCCACATCGACCTCGCTGAGGAGGCGGAGGCGCGTGCTCGGAGCGTGGAAGGTGAGGATGGCGATGGAGTTGCCTTGGATGTCGCGGAACCAGCGAACGTCGGCCGTCGGCTCGACCTCGAGGCGGGAGCGGGCGATGTGGACGTCGTGTCCTTCACGCGGCCGGAGAAGGGCCCGATGCGGGCCGAACCGAACGGCGACTTTGTAGTGATACTCGGTCGTGTGCGTGATCCGAATGCGCTTCATCTCAACGGGCCCTGATCATCGGGCGGGACGCGAGGCGAAGAGGTTCAGCCCCAGTCCCACGGAGAGAAGACGGGCGACGCGCCCGCCGCGTACGCTGTTGCCCGCCGAGTCCAAGCGGGGCGAGAACGCGGCCAGGCCGCACTTGCCGGGGGCGACGGCAATCATGCCGCCGCTGACCCCGCTCTTGCCCGGTAGGCCCGTATCGTACAGCCAGTCGCCCGAGTTTTCGTAGAGGCCGGCGGTCACCATCACGGCCAAGACATGCTCGCAATGCTCGGACGCCAAGACCATCTCGCCGCTGATCGGGTTCACGCCCCCATTGGCGAGCGTCGCGGCCATCACGGCCAGGTCCCGACACGTCACGCCCAGGGCGCATTGCCGCGTGTAAATGTCCACCGCCTGGACCGGGTCGAAGTCCAGACCGCCCATGCCCTGAAGGAGGAACGCCTTGCCGACGTTTCGTTGATTGGAGGCCGCCTCCGAATCATAGACCTCCTCGTCCATCTCCAAGGAGCGGCCGGCGAAGCGCGAGAGCCCCTCTCGAATCGACCGCCACTTCTCCTCGGCGTTCGCCCCCGGGACCAAACTGGACGCGGCGATCGCGCCGGCGTTGACCATTGGGTTGGTCGCGCCCCCTTCGGCCCGTTCGACCGCGAGGACCGAGTTGAACGGCAGACCGGTGCTGTTGGCCCCCAACCGCCGCCTTGCCTCCTCTTCGCCGAGGGCCTGACAGACCAGGCCGAAGACGAACGGCTTGGAGACGCTCTGGATCGTGAAGGGCGCGTCGTGGTCGCCGGCCAGGGCCAACTCGCCCGTCGTGGAGGTCAGGGCGATGCCAAAAAGGTCTGCCGAGACGCGGGCCAACGCGGGAACATAGTCGGCGACGGCCCCTTCTACCAGATGTCGTGACTGGCGGTGGGCATTGGTCACGAGTTCCCGGACCAGGTCGAACGAGGGAAGTGATCCGGTGGCGATGCGAGCGGGTTTCGTGGCCATGAGGTCCAGATCGTCCCCGGAGAAGGCCCGGAAGACAAGGGGCCTCTCCCTTGGGCCAGGTCGGGTTCGCGCGCTGACATCCGCCCAACCAACACGCCCCGAGGCGACGACCCGCTCGGTCCCTCGAGGCGAGATCGTTAGCTCAGGACCCCGCGCAGCGTGCCCCCCGACATCGCCAGCAGGTAATCGACCTCGTCCTTGGGCATCGCCGACACTCGGAAGGCGCTTGCCGACAGCCGGCTTTGGAACCGTCGTCCCACCTGCACGCTCAACCGCCCGAGCGTCGCCCGACCGTTGCCGCTTCGTCCCCGCGTCACGCTCCCCGACAGCGTGCTGCCGGTCCCCGTCCCGTTCAGCTTCAAAGAGGTCGCGTCCCCCGAGGAACTCAGCGACAACAACAGCGTGCCGCCCCCCTTCAGGTTCAAGGAAACGCGGTCGCCGTCCCGCTCCGTGTAATTGAACCGACTGCCGTGGCCCAAGACCTGCCGATAATCGTCGCCACTCCGGCCGTCGCCGTTGCCGTCCAAACGCGCCCCTTTAGGGCCTGTCAACCGCGACGACCGCGCCGTCAGCTGGAAAAGGGTGTTGTTCGGGATGGCCGAGCGCGGCGTTAGCGTGATGAGTCCCGTGGTCGCGTTGAAGGTCGCGGAGCGCAGGGGGACGATCGCATCGTCGCGGGTGCCGAAACGGCCGTCAAGTCCCGCTGTGACGACCACGTAGCTGCCCACGTTCGAGACGTTCGACGCGTTCAAGGGGCCGCTCGCTTCCAGGACGATCGCCGTCACGCCCCGCGGCGAGGTGGTCAAACGCGCGTCGATGATCGACGGGGCCGAGACCACGGGCAGGCCGTTGGAGAACTCCGAGGTCCCGCCAGCAGGCCCGCTGTCATCGAAGGCCGTGGCCAGCGCCGTGACGAACCACCCCGCGGGGACGACGGTGGGCGAGCGGAAGGTGAAGGTCGCCTGGCCGTTGGCGTCGGTGGTCGCATCGATGGTGCCAAGCGAACGCTCTCCCGCGCGGAAAAGGCGGGTGTCGTAGGACGACGCGTAGACCTCGATGCGGAACCGGGTGCGCGGCGTGGAGACGAGCCGGCCCTTCACTGTCGTGGCGTTGTCGGTGACGGCCGAGACCAGCACGGGGGCGTTTTGATAGCCGTTGGGCCCGCGGTCGCTGTCCGGGTCGATGGCCGACGTGGCGGGGTTGTCGCCGTCGTTGGAGGTGACGCCGTCGTTGCCCAGGTCGATGCCCAGGAAGGGCGGGGACGTGGCGGCGGACTGGGCGCGTATCGGACGGTACAAGCGGATAAGGGAGTAAAGCAAGAGCACCCTCTTTGACACGTCGATATCACGATCGAAGACCTTCTTATATACGATATCGATCAGGCTGTCCGCCTCTTCCGTGTTCTTGACGATCTGCGCGAACCTGCTGTTGACGACCCGGTTCGGGGGCGTGGCTTGCTCGGCTTGGGCCAAGCGGCCCGTGGCGGGACTTGCCACTGTCTCCACGTCCGCCCAGCGAATGGCGACCGGTTGCCCGGCGAGGGCGAACTCGAAGCGCCGGTCGGCGCCGAAGTTGTTTCCTTCGAGCAGATTGCTCGAAGTCCCGAGCATCGAGACGCCGCCGACCCGGTTCCCCGAGATCAGGTTGCGATCGGCCGGGGTGGTGCCCCCGATCATCGTGAAGCGTTCGTCCAGGATGCGGAGACCCCAGCCTTGATTGCCCAGCCCGATCAGGCCCGACACGTCGGTGCCCATGAAGTTCCCGGCGACCACGTTGCCGCCGTCCAGGCTCGCCAGCTCGATGCCGTCTCCTTGCCAGCGGTTGATCGTCAACCCTTCGACCCGGCTGTCCTTGGCCTTGACGATGCCGGCACTCCCGATGAGTTTGCCGAACACCAGGCCGTCGCCCCGGCCGTCGGGCGCGCCGGCCGCCGAGCCGTCGAGCTCGACCTTCAGCACCGTGTTCAGGGCCTCCAAGGCCGGCAGCGTGTTGCGCCGCGATCCCGGTTGCGAGTAGCCGTCGATCGTGATCGTCTCGACAATCTCGGGGAGGGGCGTCGCGGGGCGGATCGTCCACCACGAGGAGGGCCAGTCGGGGTCGATGTCGCCGATCTGAGTGTCGTCGGTCGCGGTCGTGCGGGTGATGTTGCCCGGCGTGACCCGACCCGCGGCGCCGTCGTTCCGGTAGTAGACGTGCCCCGGGTCGTTGACGGGAATGGCGAACGTGATCGTCTGACGGCCGGGGGCGCTGTTGGCGTTGGCGATCGCCGCGCGCAGTGAGCCGGGACCCGAGTCGGCCGTCGAGGTCACGAGGGTGCTCAGGGCCGCGGTGGCCTCGATCGCCTCGGAGAACTCCGACGTGCCAACGTTGTTCGTGCCGGCCGTGGCCGTGAAGACGGGTTGGCCGGCCGGGCCTGGCGGCAAGGTGGCCACGAAGGTCCCCAAGCCTTCGGCGTTCGTGAAGACGAACGCCTGTCCCAAATACGTCTGCCCCTCGGCCACCAGGCCGCCGCTGGCTGCGTCGCGCTCCGCGTTGGCGAAGAACTCCAGGGTGAACGTCGTGTTGGGAGTGCTGCGCAGCGACCCCGAGATTCGCAGTTCGCTCGCCGAGGCGATGACCGATTCGAGCGTGGGGAAGTTCTGCAAGCCGTTGGGACCGGTGTCCTGGTCCGGCAAGGCGGGCGGTGCCGGCACGTCGTTGGGCGTGACCCCGCCAGGGCCGGTGTCGCCCCCGACGAGATTGATACCCAGGCCGCTGTTGGCGAAGATCGCGTTGCGGGACAGGACGTTGCCGTCCGCCCGCGACGCGGAGGCGATGGTCACGCCGCTGGCGTTGCGGGTGATCGTGTTGGCGATGATCCGGGTGCCGAACGACTGGACCAGGACGCCCGCCCCGGCGTTGTCGTTGATGGTGTTCCGCTCGATCCAGTTCTCGCCCTGACGCACCAGGACCCCGGCGTCGAGGTTGCCCGAGATGACGTTCTCCGCGCCGATTGCCGCGCCGCCCGCGGTGTTGCGCGTGCCCAGGACCAAGCCCACGCCGTTGCCCAACGCGGCGGTCCCCGAGCGGTCGGTCCCGATCAGGTTGCCTCGCAGGGTGTTTCCAGGGGAGTTCTGGTCGAACCGCGCGCCGCCGGCGCCGGCGCGGTTGTTGGCCGACAGGAGGTTCCGGGCGGCGGGGGTCGTGCCGCCGATCGCGTTGTTCACCGAGCCCACGAAGAGCAGGCCGTCGAAGTCGGTCGCGTTGGGCCCCGGGTTGGGGGCGGGGAACGCTCGGGAACCGGAGATGTCGGGCCCGATGAACGAGCCTTCGACCAGGTGGTTTTCGCCGCCATCGAAGTAGACCTTCGGGCCTTGAGCGCGGTTGATCGCCAGCCCGCGCAGGGTGGAGCCGGCGGCGGCCACCTGGACGTGCAAGAGGCCCGACGGCAACTCACCGGCGTTCGAGCCGTCGATTTCGATGCGCAAGACGGTGTTCAAACCCTGGCCCGCGGGATTGCTGTTCACGACCGTGCCCGGTTGAGTGGTCCCATCAAGGACGAGAGGGGCCCCGATCGACAAGGCGGACAGAGGTCGTACGCGGTACCAGGAATGGGGCCAGTCGGGGTCGATGTCGGCGATGTCGCCGACGTTGGCGGCGGTGGTCGCGGCCACGTTGTCGAGGTTGACGGACCCCGCCACCCCGTCGTTCCGGTAGTAGACGTGTCCAGGATCATCGGCGGGGATGGCGAAGACGACGGTATCGAGGGCGGGAGTGGCGTTGGCCGTGAGGATGGCCTGGCGGAGGCTGCCGGCCCCCGCGTCAAGCGTGTTCGTGACCTCAATCGTCGCCAAGACGAGACGGGCCTCCAATGACTCGGCCCGGGGGCGACATGCTCGAGGTCGCCTACGGCGCGACTGTACCGCGTGGATGATTGCAGTCACGGTGCGGCCTCCGAGAAGTGAGCTGGGGGACCGAGCGATCGGGCGACTCAGGACCGGCTGGTTTCGGGACGAAACGAGGGCATCCTGTGCGAACCGTCATGGAAAACGGATCGCGCCGATTTTTCCTGACAGATTGGTGAGCGTGACTTGCGTCCAGGACGTGTCGTCATTCTTGACAGTACTGGAATAAGCGTGACAACACAAGACGCCGCGAAAGCGGATGGCCCACATGGGGGAGCGGTGGCCGATGTGGGCGCGTCGCGGTCGCCGACGAGGGCCACGTCACCGCTGCGGATGGCAGGGCGATGTGAAGCCGTTGACCAGCACGCGGGCCAACGCGTTGCGATCAGCGGCGTGTTCCGAATCATGAAGCAACCGGGGCCCTCTCGGAAGGGTCGAATTATCAGTTTGGGCGATATGAGGAAACCGTTGAGTATCGGTTGACATGATGTTAAATCGGGGCTAGGATTCCGTCGGACGGTGGGCCCTTGGTCGCGACCGTTCTTCTTGGTCGCGACATCTTTCTTTCGGTGCTGATGGCGCCTGTCGCGCTCCTCTCTCCCAGACCGAAGGGCTGAACGTCCGGCTTCCTCGAACGGATTCGAGCACGGCCCCTGGATGGGAGGTCTTCACGATGCGTCCCGCGTGCCGACGAGGGGTGGCGTTGGGTCTTTGCCTCCTGGGCGGGACCCTCTCGGGGGCCACGGCGACCAGGGCCGATGAGCCCAACCCGGCGACCTATTGGAAAGTGTCCGAGGTCCGGGTCGGCATGAAGGGTACGGGCCGGACCGTGATGGTCGGCACTCGGCTCGAAGAGTTCGAGGCCGAGGTCCTGGGCGTGATGCGCGACGTGAGTCCCGGGCGCGACATGGTCCTTTGCCGTCTCAAAGGGTGCAATCTGGAACATGCCGGCATCATTCAAGGGATGAGCGGCAGTCCCATCTCCATCGACGGCAAACTTCTGGGGGCGGTCGCCTACGCATGGGAGTTCGCCAAGGACCCAATCGCCGGGGTCACGCCGTTCGAGCAGATGGTCAAGTACGTCCGGTCGACCGAGAAGCGGGTCGCGGCCGAAGGCCCCAACCTGGACCGAGGCGCCACCCGCTCCACGACCCGAATTCAGGCCCCCGCCGACCCCGACGCCGTGGACGATTTCCTCCCGGCGCCGATGGCTGGAGGAGCGCTGGGCGGGATGCGGCCGATCGCCACGCCGCTCGCCGCGGCCGGTTTCGGGCCGCGGTCCCTCGCCTTCTTGAACGAGCGTCTGGGCCCGCTGGGCATGGCCCCGATGGCAAGCGGTCTGGCCCCCCACGAGATCGTCGAAAAGGAGGGAGATAGGCCTTTGGAGCCTGGATCGCCCGTGAGTGTCGCCCTCGTCACGGGCGACTTCAACCTCTCCGGGATCGGCACCGTCACTCACGTCGAGAAGGGCCGCGTTTACGCGTTCGGCCACCCGATGTTCGGCATGGGCGCCTGCGCCTTGCCGATGATGTCCGGGTATATTCACACCGTTTATCCGCGGGCCAGTGTTAGCATGAAGATGGGGTCCCCCCTCAAGGTGGTGGGGGTGCTCGACGCCGACGTGAGCACGGGCATCGCCGGTCGGCTCGGCGAGAAGCCGGACCTCATGCCGATGAGCGTGGGCGTGCGGGCCGGCCGCTATTCCGAACTGGTGACGTACAAGGTGAACGTGGTCCGCGAGCAGACCCTGCTACCCAATCTCGTGATGGCCGTGCTGGCCAACTCGATCGACACCGAGGGGAACCTACCCGACGAGTTGACCGCTCGGATGACCGCGACGATCCGCTGCGCGGGTCGCGAGCCAATTGTCATTGAGGACACGTACAGTGGGGCCCGCTACAGCGGGCCGATGGCCGCCGCCGCCCTCTTCGGCGAGGTTGGTCGAACGGTCGGCCTGCTCGCGCGGAACCCAATCGCTCCGGTACGGATCGACGGGATTGACTGCCGAGTGGACATCAGCGCCGGTAGCGTCGCCGCCGAGATCGAGGCGGTGCGTCTGGCCTCCGACCGCCTGGAACCGGGTCAGGACTTGCGGGCGCTCGTCACGTTGAGGCCCTTCAAAGGTGAACGGCGGACCGAGGAAGTGGTCCTCAAGGTGCCCAAGGACCTCCCCGAAGGGGCCTACGAACTGGTCGTTTGCGACCAAGCGAACAGCCTGCGTCGGCGCCTGCGCAATGATCCCGAGCTCCTGGAACCGAAGGACCTCGACGACCTCTTCCGGCTTCTCCGGTTCCAGACGGGCCCGAAGCGGACGACGCTTTACCTCCACGTCGCCCTGCCCGACAAGGGGCTCGCGGTGGACGGTCAGGCCTTGCCGAACCTACCCGCCAGCGCCCGGGCCGTACTGTCGAGCGCCCGCCGGACCTCGGGACTGGCGCTCCGGGCCGACGCGATCGCCGACAAGACCACCCCTTGGGTCGTCGAAGGCGCCCAGACCCTCAAGTTCAATGTCGTCCGCGACGCCGACCTGGCGAAACGGGTGGAATAGGCGAGTCGATCGCGTCTTGTGCCGTTTTGATGTTCCGTGTTCGGGCCATATCTGCTTTGATACGCGCCATTGTCATCAGCCTCCTGGATTCGGAAGGGACGTCCGATGCGAACGAGCCGAGGACCTTGGGTGCTGGGGATCGTGGTCGGGACGTCCCTCCTCGCCGGTCTCGTCCAGGCGTCCAAAGTGGAGACCTGGAAGCAAGACACCGGGGCGGCCTTCGCCAAGGGGAAACGCCAAGGGGTCGTCGTCTCGGACGCCGGCCGGGTCCGCCTGGCGCGCGATCTCAACCCCGTCGGCAAGCTCGAGGCCGTGCGCGTCTGGGACCTCGCGCGCACACCACGCGGGTCCTTGTTCGCGGCCACGGGTGACGCCGGCAAGGTCTTTCGGCGCGACGGTGAAGGGGAGTGGGAAAGCGTCTTCGACGGCGAGGACTCGCAGGTCTTCAGTCTCGTCGCGCTGCCGGATGGTCGCGTCTTGGGCGGCACAGGTCCGACGGGGACGGTCGTGGACCTGACCGACCCCAAGCACTCCGCCCACAAGCTCGATTCGGCCGTGCAATACGTCTGGGACCTGGCGATCGACTCTCATGGCGTGGTTTACGCGGCCACGGGCCCCAAGGGGCAAGTCTGGAAGCGTACTTCGGACGGCCGCTGGTCGCTCCTTTTCGATAGCCGCCATGCTCATATTCTCTCCTTGGCGGTTGGGGCCGACGGCACCGTTTTCGCAGGCTCCGACGGTGAAGGGGTCGTTTACAAGATCGCGGCCAACGGTGCGGTGACGGTCCTTTTCGACGCCCCGCAAAGCGACGTTCGGGCCCTTCTCGTCGGCCCCGACGGGGCCATTTACGCGGGTACGGCCGCCGAATCGACGTCGACGGGCGCGACCAGCGCTCGACCTGCGCCGGGCGACAACGCCGTCTATCGCCTCGACCCGCGCGGCACGGCGCGCGAGGTCTTCAAAGCGGCCAAGACCCTCATTTTCAGCCTCGCCTGGCAAGACGACAGGCTCCTCGTCGGCACCGGGCCCGATGGCCTGCTCTTTGAGGTGAACCCCGACGATCGCGAGGCGACCCAGCTCGCGCGCGTCGATCATGGTCAGGTGCTGAGTTTGCTCTTGGAACCACGAGGGGGCCTCCTGATGGGGACGGGAGACCCAGGCGCCGTCCTGCGCCTCGCCCCGGGACATGTGGCCACAGGGACCTTCACGTCGGACGTTCACGACGCCAAACTCGCCAGCCGCTTCGGCGCCTTCTCCTGGCGGGGCCTGACTCCGAACGGGACGAAGGTGAGTGTTCAGTTTCGGACCGGGAACGTGGCCGAACCCGATGGAACCTGGTCGGACTGGTCGGCCGCGCTCACCGACCCCAACGGCGCTTCGGGCAAGCCGGCCCCTGGCCGATTCGCCCAGTATCGGGCCGTCTTGAGCACGACCGACACATCGGCGACGCCCGAACTCCGCGGCGTGACCGTCCGCTACAGCTCGATCAACGTGGCCCCCGAGTTCACCAAGCTGGACGTGCCCGACCTGGCCGAAGGGGACGGCACCGCCAAGAAGCCCAAGTTGAGCGTTAAGTGGGAGGCGTCGGACCCCAACGGCGACGACCTCGTGTACACCGTGCATCTCCGCAAGGAGGGCTGGCCTGATTGGGTCGCCTTGGAGGACAAGCCCCGAACGGAGAAGTCGTACGACCTCGACCTGGCCACGGTCCCGGACGGCCTCTACCGCCTGCGTGTCTCGGCGAGTGACCGCAACTCCAACGACGCGGCGGAGGCCCTGGTGAAGGAGAAGGTCAGCGACCCATTCCTGGTGGACCACCAGGCCCCAAGCGTCTCGCTCTTGGTGAAGCCAGGGGTGGCCACGGCCTTGCTCAAGGACAACCTCACGCGGATCGCCAAGTGCGAATACGCCTTGGATGGCGGCGACTGGTCGCCCCTCTTCCCGATCGACGGCCTCTTCGACTCCGGCAACGAGACCGTGGCGATCATGCTCAAGGACCTGAAGGCCGGCACGCACGTCTTGATGGTCCGGGCGGCCGACGCGGCTGGAAACATGGGAGCTTCCGACACCGTCTTCGTGGTGAAATAGCGGACGGGGCGCATGATGGAAGACGTGTCGCGACGGGCCTTCACCCGGTTCGAACTCCTGATCGTCTTGTTGTTGATGGGCGTGGTCCTTTTGATGTTCCTCCTCGCCGCGCCGGCCTGGCGTGAGAACGCGCGCACGATGGACTGCCGGCGAAACCTCGGTCAAATCGGGGTGGCCCTCGCGCATTACGCGACCCTTCACCACGACGAATTGCCGCCCATCGAGATGGGAGGGCAGGGGCCCCTCGCCGTCTTGTTGCAAACGGTCGGCGACCCCGATTTTCGGCGCCTGGGGAGCGACTTGCCCACTCAGGCCCGCACGGACCTGGCACCCGTGGTCGCGTCACGAGTGGCCGGCCTGGTTTGCCCCAGCGACGCGATCAGTGTTCCGGCCGACTTCCCCGCGCCCGTGAGCTATCGGGCCAATACGGGCCAGGGGACCGATGGACAAGATGGCCCCTTCGCGCCGGGCAAGACCTCGCGGTTCCCGGAGATCGAAGAGTTGAAGGGTCTTTCCTTCACGGCCGCGTTCTCGGAGCGTCTGGTCGGCAACGGCCGCTCGGTCGCGGCGAGCGTCAACTACGCGAGGTCCCCGGGGCCGATCGCCGAGACGGGTTGTTCGAAGGTGCCGGCGACGGCCTGGCGGGGCGACGCCGGTTCATCCTGGCTGAAGACGGACTGGTCCTCGACCCTTTACAACCACGCCCGGCCGCCCGACCAGCCGTCTTCCTGCGTGGCGAGCGACGACGCGACCGCCTTGATGGGGGCCTCCAGCGGCCACGGCGGTCGTGTCCACGTTTTGCTTCTCGACGGCTCCGTCAAGGTCTACCGCTCCCAGGTGTCGCCGACGATCTGGAAGGCGCTTGGCAAGGCGCGCGACGGATCAGGGCCTTGACTTGAACGACCGCGCCGCGCCGGTCTCGCCGATCTTCACGAGGAACGTTGACCCATCGGGGGCGACCGACGCATGGATGAACTGGCCGCCGGCAGGGTCGCTGTTGGCGATGAGGACCGCCTCGGTGTTCTCGTCCGCGCTGGTGGCGGCGTTCTTGTGCAGTTGGTAGGCCGCCTGGACCGACGGCACCGAACGTAGGAGCTTCACGGTCGCGGGGGAGCCCCCCTTGCGCGGGCCGTTGTTCATGATGGCGACCGTCGGCGCGATCGTCTTCACGAGTGTCGGATGGTTGGAGATGTCCATCCCGTGATGCGTCACCTGATAAAGGTCCACGTGGCCGATCAGGTCCTTGGGGCAAACCAGCATTTTCTCGATGTTCCAGGTCAGGTCGCCGCAGTCGAGGAACGTGAACTTGCCAACCTTGAAGCGGATGGCCAGACTCCGCGCGTTATCGCTCTTGTCGACCGGCTGGTCGGCCGGGGCCTCGGCGCAGAGGGGGTTCGTCGTGGCGTGGGGTGAGTCGGCGACCTGTCCTCCCGAGGCCAGCACGACGGCTTGAACGGCCCCCTTCAGAGGCAGCGTGTCTCCCGCCTTGAGCGTCTTGCGCTTGCCTTCGCTGGCCTTCCGATAGGCGATGCCCAGCTTGTCGTCGGGGCCTGGGCCGTCGGGGTAGTTGGCCTTGTCGTTCTCGGCCGCGGAGAGGTCGGGCAGGCCGCGGTCCCAGTAATGGTCGATCCTCACCCGCTTGGCCAGACCCTCGACACCGCCGTAATGGTCGGTGTGCCAGTGGGTGGTCACGAGATGGTCGAGATGGTCGAGCTTGGCGACGTTTTTGAGGACATGCTCGATGCGCTTGGGGTCGCGGTCTTCGAGTCCGGGCCAGCCGGAGTCGATCAAGACCGACTCGCGTTCGGGCGTGACGATCAGCGTGGCCGCGCCTCCCATCACGTCGATGAAGTAGATGTCCAGGCCCTGGGCGGGTTTGGTGTCCTGGGCCCGGCCGGGCGTTGCCGAGAGGACGAGCAGAACGAGGATCGATCGCAACATGAGACCAGGTCCGGCGGGGATGAGAGGGGCCAGAACTGACGACATCCTACGCCGTTACCCGTGCCGGCTCAATCGTCCCCCGGGAGGAACCGAACATCCGGACGGGTCAGGCGCACTCCGTCCAAGACGTCATCGCCGTTCAAGGGCCCGCTCGCGGTCACGGTTCGCGCGAGGTTCGGAGACCGGGCCAACTCGCGAAGGCCCGCGTCCGTGATCTCGGTGTGTGTGCCAAGCGCGAGAGTCAAGAGCATCAAACCGCGAACACGCAGCTTCACCCAACAAGGTCCTTCCACGGGCCCGTCCTCATTGCCGGGCGTCGGCTTCTCCCTCGGGCAGGACCAGCCGATTGAGCCCGGTCAGAGTGGGTAGCTCGGCGAGTCCCGATTCCTCGATCGGACAACCGTACAGCCACAGCATTTCCAGGTTCGTCATCCCTTTCAAGGGGCCGATCGAGCCGACCTTCGTACACATGATATCGAGCGCGGTGAGTTGATTTAGCTCTCTGAGATACGAGAGCCCGTCCGCTGTGACCGGGTCCCATACAAGGGTGAGGCCCTGGAGGCCCGTGAGCCCCCGAACGTGCTTCAGGCCTTCGTCGCCGATCCCCGTGCACCCCAGGTCGAGGTACACCAGGGAGCGACACTTGGCGAGCGGCGCGAGGTCCTCGTCGCGGAGCTTGCAGCCCGAGAGGGAGAGTTCTTTCAGGTCGCGCAGGATCGCCAGATGGGCCAGTCCGCGTCCGGAGATTCGCGCGTCGTAAATGTTGAGGCGTTTGAGATGAGCCAAGCCGCGAAGATGCGCCAGGCCCTCGTCGGTGACGCCCGGGTTGCCGTCAAGATGGAGCGTTTTGACCCATCGCAAGCGACCGATTTGTTCCATCGGGGCGGCGGGGGGCCTGGGAGTTCGGCCTTGCGCGCCCTGGTCCTCCCTTTGGAAGAAGACGCTCGTGACCACACCGAGCCGGTCGTACTCGACCCAGCCCCCGGCCCGATCGATCGCCGCGACGGCCTCTTTCTGGAGGCGAGCCTCGCGCGCGATCCAGCCAAAAACCACGGCCAGGGCCAGCACGACCAGCATCAGTCCCCGAACGCTAAGCCTCATCCAGCGGCGGGGTCGCATGGGTGTCCCTCCTGGAATCGAAGGGCCTTCAGAAGCAGGACCCAATCGTTGTCGTCGGGCGCCTGGAAGGCCCCCTCGGCGACCGCCTTCGCTTCGCGACGTTCTCCGGTGCGCGGGTCGTACCAGAATGCGGTCCCGTTCGGGGCCCCCTTCAGGGAGACCTTGCCGCCGACGGGGAGATAGACGACGGCTTGTCGGCCGTCTTCGCTTCGGGCCGCCGCGATGAAGCGAGTGGGGTCGTCCTTGCCCGGCTGGTCGACGACCATCTCGGGACTCGGCCGGAGCGTCCACCAGGGCAACGACTCGAAGAGCTCGACCAGCCGTTTCATGTCCTCGCTTCCTGGCAGCGCGAGGGCATCTCTCCAGTGTTGCGCGGGGCCTGTGCCGTTGTGGTCGGTGGGATGTTCGCCGGGTCTTTCGTGCCAACTCCAGACACCGTGTCCGCCGTAAGTCACACCGGCCGGCGGGGTCGCCAAGATGCTCCAATAGCAGGCCCTGCGCACGTTGAAGGCCGAGTGCGGCTTCCGCGATTGATAGCCGAAGTGGTTTTCATAAGGTGGTTCCAGGTTGATGATGGGACGTATGGGTTGAATCCGCCAAGAGGCCGACGCGGGACCCGAATGGACCCATTTCAGGGTGTTGGCGTCGTCGCCGTGACCGCTTTGGTAGCCGAGCACGTCGAGCCATGACTCTTCGGCCCAGGAGCCCCAGGGCCAATTCATGCCGGTGGGGTGCGTGGTGACGGGCGCGTGCGGCCCCTGGCCGAAGACGGCCCGACCAACTCGCTTCCATTTGTCGGCCGTGCGGTCGTTGTAGGGGTTGTCGCCCGCGAGGACCCAAAGGACCTGATGGGCCCCATAACGCGCGACCTGATAGCGGACCAGGCGCGTGCAATCGTCCTCGGAGAGCACGGTCCCCGGGTCCTTGCCGGTGAGCGCCCAGACAAGCACGGGGGCGGCGAGCATCCCGGCGCGGTTGATCGCGTCCATCCTCTGGTCCATCCGTTGGAAGAAGGCGGGGTTGATCGCCGCGGGCGCGCCTTCCTTCTTGGTGAAGGCCATTTGGCCGTCGCCGTCGGTGGCGGCAGTGCGCCACGGGGCGAGCATGTTGAATTGAACGACCGAAAAGTGCTTGCGGGCGCGGTCGGCGAGGTACGTTTCCCAGTCGTCGGCCTTGCTCAGCAAGGGGCCGTTCCAAACGGTGTCGCCCATCCAGAAGAAGGCAGTGCCGTCGCGATGTTCCAGGTGATGGTGATCGGACGCGACGCGAATCGGGCCGTGGAGCGCGAAGCGGTCGTCGCCGGCCTTCCGGCAGACGAAGCGTCCCGAAACACCATCCAGGCCCGCGACGCTCGGCTCGCTCTTGGTCCGGTAGGTCCAGGTCCCTTCCTCGTCGGGCTGCACACGAGCCAGCCAACGACGACCGCCGTCCCAAAAGCCTGGTCCCCTGGAGGTCTTCCCCAACGGGTTGGTGAGGATGACCTCCACCGCCGTCTCGGGACTCGCCTCAACCTCGGCGGTGAATCGGCCTTCCCAGCGGCCGAAAAGCGGGGTTGGCGCATCGTCCATGACGCATGGGCCCAGAAGGGCCATCAGGAACGGCAGCGAGAGCATGAGGCGGTCCCTCCCGAGGAAACGAGACAAGGCCCTTAGGATCGTCCTTCATCGAAGAGAAGACAAGGGAGCGACGCGACGTTCCACCCACGGGACCGCTTGGAGAATGGTATCCTGACGGACGCTCGTATTTCGACTTCACGAAGCGCCAAGGGCCCTGACCCATGCCCTGGAAAACGTGGTGGTTCGGCTCGACCTTGGCCCTGCTTCTTTGCGGCGTCGTCGCGGTGGTTTGGTTGCGATCGGGTCAGGCCGACGACCTCGCGAGCGTCCAGCCGTTGCTGACCGCACAACGGTACGACGAGGCCGCGTCGCGACTGGAACGGATCGTGGCGGCGGACCCGGAGAACGGGGCCGCTTGGCTGGCGCTCGGCGGCGCGCGGGGCATCCTGGCGCGTGATGACGAAGCCCTCGCCGCGTTCGCTCGAGTGAAGTCCCCCCCGGAACTGAAGGCCCGAGCGCTGACGCTCGCGGCCGAGGTCCACATCAAGGCGCATCGCGCGGCCGAGGCGGAAGCGGCCTTGCGCGAGGCGGTCGCAGCCGACCCGCGGCATGTCGATGCGTGGCGTCGTTTGGTCTATCTCTTCGAACTGGAAAGGCGGATCGACGAGGCGCGCGAGGCCCTGGGGCACTTGCACGAACTCACCGGCGACCCTCGTCATTTGATCACGCTGGTGGGACTCACCCTGCCGGCCTCGGACACGTCGGACCCCAAGCCCGATTTGACGGCCTTTCTCCAGGCGGCGCCCGAGGACCCGATCTTGCAACGCGCTCGGGGCCTGGCCTTGCTTCAAGACGGCCGACCGAGCGAGGCCCTGCCGTATCTGATGGCGGCACGCACCGGCCTGGGCGATGACCCGATCGGCCGCCTGGCGCTGTCGGAATGCCTTCTCGCCGAGACACAAACAAAGGCCGCGGAGGAGGCCCTGGGCCCGACCCCGGAACGCCCCGATCATCAATCTCGTTGGTGGTTCCTCAAGGGGCGCGTCGCCGACTTGGAAGGCCGCCGGGAAGACGCCCTGGCGCATTGGGAGAAGGCTGCGGTGAGTCCCTCTCAAGATCGTGAGGCGCTTCATCAGATCGGCCAGGCGTATCACAAGGCGGGGCGCCTTGAGGACGGTCGTTCGCTCCTGGAACGCTCGGAAGGCGTGCGCGCTCGCAACGTCTTGCTCATTCGCGAGCTGGATCGTTGCTTGCGGGAAGGGAAGTCGGCCGACTCATTCGCGCGCGTGGCCGAGCTCTGCGAAGCGTCCGGTCTCGTCGACGAGGCCCGCGCCTGGTATCGGCAAGTGGTCGCCCTCGACCCGACTCACGGGCCCGCCCAGATGGCGCTGGCGCGTCCAGCCCCATCGGTCTGGCCCACGCCGCGTCTCGAACGTTTGGCCGGCGCGAAAGCCCCCGCGGTGCGAGAAGGTCACGGGCGAGCGGTCGCGACGGCTTTTCGGTTTGAGGACGTGGCCGAGCGTGTGGGTCTCGCCGTGCGTTACGACCCGGGCGCCACACCCAACTTCTACCTTCCCGACACGATGGGCGGCGGAGTGGGCCTTTTCGATTACGACGGCGATGGTTGGCTCGATGTTTACGTCGTGGGCGGCGGCCCATTGCCCGTGGATCCGGACCACCCGCAGTCGCCCAACCGCCTCTTCCACAATCGGGGCGACGGGTCGTTCGAAGACGAAACCGAGCGCGCGGGGGTTGGCGGTCTTGGCTACGGGATGGGCTGCGCCGTGGGCGATTTCGACAACGATGGCCACGACGACCTTTTCGTGACCGGCCTGGGACGCACCGTGCTCTACCGGAATCGAGGCGACGGCACGTTCGAGGACGTGACCACGCGCGCGGGGGTCGCTTCCGATCGCTGGACGACGGCCGCCTCGTTCGCGGACCTCGACGGCGACGGCGACTTAGACCTCGTGGTCGTGACCTATGTCGCGGTGGACCCGCGCTCGGTGCCCGATTGCAGGGACCCGACCGGCCGACGGATGCACTGTCCCCCGGGTCACTTTCCGCCCGAGTTCGACCTGCTCTTTCGGAACAACGGCGACGGCACGTTCACAAACGTCAGTCGTGAGGCCGGCATCGAAGTGGGTGGCGGACCCGGGCTGGGCTTGGCGATCGCCGACCTCGACGACGACGGCCGGCTCGACCTCTTCGTCGCCAACGACGCGGCACCGAACTTCTTCTTTCGCAATCTGGGCGGGCTGAAGTTCGAGGAAGTCGGCGTCACGGCGGGCCTCGCGTACGACGGCTCGGGTTGGGCCACCGCGAGCATGGGCGTGGTCGCCGAGGACCTCGACGGCGACGGCAAGATCGACGTCTTCCACACCAACTTCCTCAACGAACCCAACACGTTCCACCGCAACCTGGGCGCGGGCTTCTTCGACGACGTGAGCGATCCGTCCGGTCTGGGGGCGCCCAGCCGGCCCGTCACCGGCTTCGGCGCCGGGGCGCTCGACGTCGATCGCGACGGCTCGCTCGACCTCTTCGTCGCCAACGGTCACGTCGACGATCGCCCCTGGGCCAACCATCCGATGGCCCAGCTCCCGCACCTGTACCGGGGCCTCGGCTCCGGTAAGTTCGCGCTCTGCTCTCCCGAGACGGGGGCCTATTTCGCCAAGGCCGCGGTGGGACGAGGCGTCGCCGCCGGCGACATCGACAACGACGGTCGCGTGGACCTGATCGTCGTCCAGCGCGACGCGCCTCTGTCCGTCTTACGCAACGTCACGGAAGGGGGCCACTGGACCTCATTCACGTTGAAGGGCGGCCGTCCGAAGACGCCGATCGGCGCGCGCGTGGCGGTCACGGCGGGCGGGCGAACGCAAGTCCGCTGGTTGGTTGGGGGCGGTTCGTATCTGTCGGCGAACGACCAGCGCCTTCACTTCGGTCTCGGCCCGGCTGCGCGGGTGGAGCGTGTGGTCGTACGGTGGCCGTCCGGCCAGGAACGCACCTGGGAGGCCTTGCCCGCCGATCGCGTGCTGGTGCTCGATGAGTGAAGAGGAAGACCGTCGCGTTGCAACCGAGACCCCGGCGCGCGATCCTGATGGGTGTTCCAGACCATAATCGTCCCAATGAAGTGGAGAAGGACCCATGCGCTTGCCTGCCCGCACCTTGACCTCGCTTTCGTCGGCGTGCCTCTTCTGCCTCGCGATCGGCTGCGAGGGACGACCCCAAGGGGACACGTCAACGACGGAGGCAACCGTGAAGGGGGTCGTCCGGATCGCGGGCCAGCTCGCCAAGGAGGGGGAAATCATGTTCGACCCGACGAACATCGACCGCAAGCACGCCCGCGTCGAGGTGGCCAAGATCAACGCGGACGGGACCTATGAGGCCAAGACCCTCACCGGCTGGAACACGGTCTCGTTGAGCGGGTCGATCGTGAAGAAGAAGCCCTTCCTGGAGCGCCTGGAAAAGCGACTTCAGGTGAAGTCGGGCGAGAACACGTTCGACTTCGAGACGGCCACGGACAAATGAGTGTTTGGCGACCGCCGAGCGGCCCCTCGTGGCCGGCCGTCTCGGCGGGAGTCGGGGGCTTGGTTGGTCTTGCGTCGGCCCCAAGAGATGACTACGCTAAACACACTGGACCGCGACTCGGCACCTCCGCCGCAGTCGCGGTTCTTGCTTAACTGGACGTTTCGACGCGCGGTCCGATCCGAGAAGGGGCCGCGTCACCCAACGCATCGGCGCGCGTCGCTCCCTGACGGGAACCAAGGGCCTCGCCGGCCCGTCACTCTCGGCCGGCGGTCTCGCGAGCGGAGCACCTGGCATGGCCACGGACCGAATCCCAATTTCTAAGGACGGCTACGACAAGCTTCGGGCCCAACTCGACAAGATGAAAAACGAGGAGATGCCCAAGATCGCCCAAGACATCGCCGAGGCGCGCGCCTTCGGCGACCTTTCCGAAAACGCCGAGTACGACGCCGCGCGCGAGGCCCAGGGCATGCTCCAAGCCCGCATCAACGACCTTGAGACCAAGCTCTCTCGGTCCATGATCGTCGACAAGGCCACCTTGCCCAGCGACCGCGTCGTCTTCGGGGCCAAGGTCCGCGTGATGGACCTGGACCACAACGAGGAAGAAGACTACACCCTCGTCGGCCCCGGCGAGGAAGATTACGACAACAACAAGATCCTCACCACCAGCCCGATTGGTCAGGCCCTCGTCGGCAAGAAAGTTGGGGACGAAGTCGAGGTCCCCGTACCGCGCGGCAAGCTCCGCTATCGCGTTGTGGTCATCAATCCGGACTGACTCGACTTCCGCTCAAGGGTCGATGGCCGGCCAACTCGGCGGTAAGGGGGCCGTGAAAGTCATCACCGCGCGCGTGCTCGGGTGGACCAGCGTCAGCGACCGAGCGTGAAGCGCGATCCCCTTCGGGAAGGCCCGCGTCGAACCATAGCGGGCGTCGCCCCAAACCGGCAACCCGCGCGATGACGCCTGCACCCTCAACTGGTGGGTCCGGCCAGTTTCTGGACGCAATTCGAGCCAGGTCAGGTCCGGCCCGGGCCCCGGCCGAAGCGTGAATTCGGTTACGGCCCAGCGGGCCCGGGGCGTCCCCGCGCGACAGACCTGCACGCGGCCCACTCCGGTGTCTTCCTCGCAGAGCCAATCCTCCCATCGACCGCTCGCCGTTTTGGGTTGGCCCTCGACAAGGGCCCAATAGACCTTGCGCGCTTGCCGCGCCGCGAACTGGTCGGCCAGGCGACGCGCCGCCTTGGTCGTCTTCGCCCAGACCGAAACGCCCGTCACGGGTCGATCCAGCCGATGGACCGCGCCCACATAAGCGGCGCCCGGGTCCTCTGGGCCGATGTGTCGGCGGACGGCCCACTCCAACGAGAGGGCCCCCCAACCGTGCGAAGCCATCCCCGACGCCTTGTTCACCACGAGCAGATGGGGGTCCTCGTGCAAGACCTCCAGGTCGACGGGGACCTCTTCTTGGTCGTTTTCGATCGGTTGGGGCGGTCTCATCCGGTCCTTTCGACGCTGACTACCTTGAAGGCGCCAGACGCCTGCGCGCCGTCGCTTGCCTCGGGATATAATAACCGAACCGCCGGCGCTACCGGCCGCGGTCCCGCCCCACCTGACCTCCCGCGTGAGGAGTTCGCCCGACATGCCCGGAGAGACCGCCAAGCCGTCCATCGCGATCCCGCCCCGAGGCGCCCGGCAGCGCGGGCGGCGCCGCCGTTCGGTCCTGATCGCGCTGGGGGCGATCGGTTTGGTTGGCGGCCCCTGGTATTACTGGCACCATCGTCAAGCCGCGCAGGCCGCGGCGACGGCCTTGCCCTCCGTCGTGATCGATCGCGGCGACATCGCGATCCACGTCGTGGAAACGGGCACGCTGGAAAGCTCCAACAACGCGACCGTCAAGGTCCAGGTGGAGGCCCTGCTCGGCACGGTCTCCAGCCCGACGGCATCCAGCGGGGGCGGTGGTGGTGGCGGCGCGCGCGGTGGTCGAGGCGGCGGTGGCGGTGGTGGCGGCTCGCGCGGCGGCGGTGGGTCCTCGGGCAGTTCGGGC
>CALLYK010000369.1 GCA_937858365.1 uncultured Isosphaeraceae bacterium
AACGCGCGACCGGAGGCGCGCCCGTCCCGCCCGGCGCGTGAGATCGCCTTGCCCCCACTGCCCCCCGCGACGTCCCGCACGGTGCAGGCCCCTCGTTTCTCCGGCACAACGCCCTCCTGGCTCAATCCGCCGAGCGCCCGCGTCGAGCGTCACGACGACGACCTGCCGCCCGACGTGCGGGCCCAGATCGCTCAGATTGAGAGACGGCAAGACGAGGAGCGCCAACGATTCGGTCCGACTGGCCCGCCCCGAGACGACATAGGGGCGACCGAGAACCCGAGCCGACTGGTCACACCTCGGCCTCCCAGCCCAACAGAGGCTCGCCCCATCAAAGCGATCCCCACTCCCGACGACACTCCCGTCCTGGGGCAACGAGAGTGGTCGGCGTACCGGAAATATTGGTCGGCGGCGGCCACTTGTCATGGCCCGCTCTACTTCCAAGACGCCGCGTTGGAACGCTACGGACAGAGCGTCGAGCAGGCCCTCGGACCGATCGGCAAATACTTCTCGTATCCGATCGACGACCCGAGGCAATCGAACCAGCGTCGTCAGATCTTACAGCCGTTCGCGTCCATTGGCCTTTTCGCGTTCCAGATCGCCTACTGGCCCATCAACGCGGTGCTCGACCCGCCCACCGAGCCGGAATACGACCTGGGCTATTATCGGCCTGGCGACCGCGTCCCGCCCGATACTGTCTATCTTCCAGTGACGGGCGTCGGCCCTCCCTTGAAGGGAAGCCGATATCCCTGACGGACGAACAACCTGAAGTCGAAAGCACGCGCTCGGAGAAACGCCTCGGCCCGCCCGGGGCGTTTTCATGCGCACGAATCGAGAATCTTACATGAAAAATAGGGTAAGCTACGACGATACGACTTGAGTTGACGCTTAGGCGGATGTATCCTGAACATGGGGTGAAGCACACTTGAAGCGGGACAGTGAAGGGGGGTTGCTCATGGCCTTACGGGATGGAGAAGTAGCCGCGACCGAGATCGAAACGGCGCGCACTCCCGCCGGCCGGCACTTCCAGCGTGACATGGAGACCCTTTGGGCCGACGTCTTGCGTCAGGCGACCCTTGTGGAGGAGGCCCTACGCACGAGCGTCGAGTCGCTCTGTCATGTCCGCCCCGACTTGGCCGCGGCCGTCCGGGGCGGCGAGCCGGCCATCAACGCCAACCAAGTACGTATCGAGCGCGAGTGTCTCAAGATGCTGGCCCTCCATCAGCCAGTTGCCACCGACCTCCGCAGGGTCGCCGCGTTGCTACGGATCAACAACGAACTCGAACGCATGGCCGACTTGGCCGAACACATCGCCAAGCGGAGTCAGAAGCTGGCTGGAAAGGTCTTGCCGATCGGTCTCCTGGAGCGCCTCGAAGAACTCGGCAATCAGGCGCTGGCCCAGGTCCGTGATAGCCTGGACGCGCTGGCGATGTCGGATGCGACCCTCTCCCGCAACCTGATCGAGGCCGACGCCGCCCTGGACCGACGGGGGCGCAAGCTCCTCAAGGACTTGAAACTCGCCATCCGTGAAGAGCCGGAGCGCGTGACCGCCTGGCTTCGCCTGATCAACACGGCGCGCAACCTGGAACGGATCGGCGACCACGCCACCAACATCGCCGAGGCCGTGATCTACGTGAGCGAAGGCGACATCTATCGCCGTGCCGGCCTACCGACCTGAACGGGCCCAGCCGGGGCCCCGTAGGTCGATCCGCCAGTCAGTCGCGACCCAATCGGGCACGACCCCGAAGGTCGCGCGACCATCGGCCCACGCGAGTACCTCACGCGACCGTGCCGCCGCTGTCCCCAGCCGGCTTGCGTGTGGCGTGACCCCAACGCGCCCCAGGTCCAGTCGGTCAGCGTCCCAGCACGTTTGGATCGTGACGTTCGGGTGACTGATCTCGTGCGTATGGCCCTCGCAAGCGCGATGAAGGAGTCGGAAGTCGGCATCTGAGAGTTGGAGAAGAACACCCCTAAGTCCGTGGGCGAAAGCGGCCGCGCGCGGTCCGTGGTCCGGGTCGCTCACCTCGTTGACCCGGCGCGAGTCGTGGATCAAGGCGAAGTGACGGACCACTTCGACATTGGCCCCGGTCATTTCGGCGAGTCGCAGACCGTTCTCCAAGACACGGGCCCAATGCGCGACGCCGTGGTCGCCATCCCAAGGGAGTGTGTATTCTCGAAGGACCACCTGAACCAAAGGAAAGAGATCGTGGACCATCCAGGCCCCCCCAAGACGGAATCGGACGGCTTGGGCGAATGTGGTCAAGCCTTGGGAATATGATAGGGGAAAGGGACATTGCACAGGCACAAGGCGGACCCAGGGAGGACCATCGATGATGTCTCTGCGCAGACCTTCCCCCGCGAAGATCCAAGCCTTCCTTGAGGCGCAAGCGAAGCTGAAGCTCACATACGAGGCGATTGGGGCCACGTCCAGCGTGCCGCCGCACGGATATGTTGTGGACCACACGCGAATTCGGCTGGGCGAGGGGGAAGACTTCTTTCTCAGGGCCAAGTCGGCGTTGGGACGGTGGGCCCAGTTCCAACTCGGTTGGGTTGAGGCGTGGTCCACGTCGACTCCCATTCGGACGGGTGAGGTCGTGGCGGTGCTCGCGCGAAGGTTGGGTCTTTGGTGGTTGAACGCCTGCCGGATTGTTTACGTGATCGATGAGCGGACGCCCCTGCCTCGCTTTGGGTTCGCCTACGGCACCCTGCCCGCCCATGCGGGCGCCGGAGAGGAGCGGTTTCTCGTGGAATGGGACCCCGAAAGCGGCGAGGTCTGGTACGACATCCTCGCGTTCTCGCGCCCCCAGAACCGCCTCACACAGTTCGGCCGCCCTTACATGCGCCGGGTGCAGAAGCGGTTCGGGCGGGAATCGGCCGCCGCAATGAGGCGTGCCGTCCAAGAAGACAGGACGACCTGATCCCCTGGGCCGTACTTGGCCTGGGCGAGGTGGGCACTCGTACCGCCAGTCGGAAGGGCGCAGCCACTCCCGATGGAAAGACCTCCCTCAGCGCACGCCGAGATGGTCCTCAATCGAATTGGCCTCGGGGCTCCAACCACCGGGCCGGCGTGAGGGTTGGAACATGGAGCGCGTGAGCGCCTTGGTCCCGATCGGGTCGTCGTCCTTGGACTCGACCAAGGGGACCGAGTCTTGCCCGCTTGGTCGGACCGCTTGCTTTTTGGTCGCCAAGCAGCCGGCGCCGATCGCGCACAGGACCGCGACCAAGGCGATTCGTTTCCAGGATCGCGTTGTCTTCATGATAATCCGCACCGCGAAGTCGTTGCGGTGACCGCCCGATGACCGTGGCGAGGTCTTAGCGGATAGGGGCCCACCGGGCCCCCCTCAGTAGGTGGGGACGTGATCTTGACCGAAAAGGGCGGGATCGTCCAGCCCTGAAGTCGGCTTGTCGGGCTCTTCGCTCTTCACCTCGTGGCTTTCGTCATTGTCTCCGAATACAATCGGAGATGCATGGGGAGGACCTGACGATGAGGAAGCGGATCATTCGCGAGCTTCTGGGAGTGGTCTTGGCCTCCGCGGGTGCCTATGCGGGCTTCGTCGCCTACCGATGGATGCTCTCGCACGGCTACCACGCGTTGGTCTTGCCTGGGGCCCTTCTGGGTCTTGGGGCGGGCGTGGGGGCTGGGTCCAAGTCCACCGTTCGCGGTCTTGTTTGCGCGGCGGCGGCCTTGGTATTCGGACTCTATGTGGTCTGGTGCTTCTGGTCGATTGGCGACGACGGCACACTTGCTTCATTCGTCACGAAGGTCCACAAGCTCTCGCCGCCAACGATGATCATGCTCGCGGCGGGTTGCCTGCTGGCCTACTGGATGGGGCGTGATCCCGTGACGACCTTGGCCACCTCGTCCGCGAGGGGGACTTCTACAAGCGAAAGGCGCGAGGGAGCAAGTCGCCCAGAGTAAATGTCCCCGCGCGGTCAACGTGAACGGGGACGTCGGGGCCCGCGAATTCGGCCAAGACCTGACGACAGGCGCCGCACGGCATGAAGGACGCAGGGTCGCCGCCGTCGACTGCGTCGAGGCAGGCGACGGCGACGGGCTCGATGCGCTTGGCCCCCGCCAGGACAGCGGCGAAGACGGCCGTCCGTTCGGCGCAAATCGTCAAGCCGTAGGAGGCGTTCTCGACGTTCGCGCCCGTGTAGACACGGCCGTCGGCCAGGACGGCCGCGCCGACATGGAAGTTCGAGTAAGGGCAGTGGGCCCGACGGCCGGCTTCGCGCGCCGCCTGGAGGAGTTCCTCGTTCATGAGGAGCAGCCTAGCCCAAGAGGGCCCGAAAGGCCAGCGCCTCGCGTTGGACCGCGAGGCCCAGCCTACGCGGCCCCATGATCGATCAGTCGTTGGCGAAGCGGATGTTCTGCACGGCGTCGCCGGGGGCGTGGGGGACGAATTGCCAGGAGACCTCGTTGCCGATGACATCAAGGAACCGCTTGCGGAAGGCGGTCCGCGTGAGGGTGACGTCCACCGGCAGCGACCCTTGAACGCGCGGGAAGTCGCTCTCGACCTCGGTCTCGTGGACCGTCTCGGGCTCCCTGGGGCGTTCGGTCACGGGTTTGCCCTTGATTTCGGGATATTTCATCTCGGTGGCCCGCACGAAGACGCGGGAATGACCGGAGAACATGCCGGGGCTTTCCGGACTGTCGATCCGGAACTCGATGAGTTCCAGGAAGAGGACAACGTCGGCGTCGAACGCCTTGGCGATCTCGCTGGGGTCGGTGACGGTTGGGTGCTGTTCGACCCACGCGCGGACCTTCGTCAGTTCCACGACCTCGACCTTCTTGCCCTTATCTCTCAGGGCCTTGACCACCCGCTGGGCGATTTCTTGGTCGAGGGGGACGTAGTCGGCTTGCGCGGTGGCGGCGGCGCGGGCCACCACGACCACCTTCTTGCCTTGCAACGAGAGGCAAGGCGGTTTGACTTGGGGGTCGAACGGCTGCAAGAAGTACATGGCCTGACGAGGGTCGCAGCCGACGATGGACAGGGCCAGGAAGGCCCCGGCGGTCAGTCCGACGCGCGCGGCCTGGCGACGGTTCATCGGCTTCCTTGCGAAGGAAACAAGCCGAGGGGTCATCCTAACGCCCTCCAAACAAGAGTCGGGAAACGAAGGGTCAACGGCCGAGGAACGACTTGAAGTGTGGCGTGGTCGCGGGCCGATCAGAGAAACAGGCGAACGGCCCAGACCAAGAAACTCACCGTGGCGACGACCAGGGTCCCGCGCAGGAAGACCGCGTCGATTGACCGGACGCCCCAGGTCCGTCCCGTGACGGCCCCCAGGAGCATCCAGGGGACGAGGCCGACGCAAAGACCGGCGAGAAGACACCCCGCGGGGTTGGCCCCCCATGAGGCGTCGAACCGACCGCGGACGAACCAGGCGAACGCCGTGGTCATGCCGCACGAGGGGCACCCGACGCCGGTGATCGCGCGAAAGTGGCAAGGGAACAAGCCCAGTTGCTGATGCGTCCCGAACCCGCGAGGGTCCGGGCGGAGCCACCGCGCGACGCCCAGAACGGCGATCACCCCCAGCGCCGCGAACAGAAGGCCGTGACGGGCCTTCCGCGAAAGATGACTCACGGGCCAGGAGGAAGACGACGAACCGGGACCAGCACCGTCGGGGTGTCGTCTCATGGGCGATCCAGCGGACATGCGGGCCGTACCTTATCGAGAGTCAGAGAATCGGACAAGGCGAAGATGGGCCCTCACGGGCCGGGTCATCACCACGAACATTGTGCAAGGAAACCAGTATCGCCTGGCTAGACGACGCTGTCATCAAGCGGACCCTGCCGGTTCGCCTCCAAGTGCGTTTTCGACGAGGGGACGAATCATTATGCTCAAGCGGACGATCGTCTGGGGGCACCCACTCCTTGGAGGCCTCCAAGCGTGAATCGTGACTACCTCCGAACCCGACCGAACTCCCAACCAGCATGAACAAGGCCGTCTACCTGTGTGATCGAGAAACGCCGGAGTTCCAGTCGCATCGCGCGGCGATCGACATCGTCTGCGCGGGCGACAGCATCACGGGCTGGAACAACTTCGGCCCAGTCCCGTTTTGGCCGCTGCGGACTTATCCGGAGTTCCTCCAAGACCTGTGCGGACACCTCGGGCGGCGCGTCGCCAATGGAGGCATCGCGGGCGAAGTCAGCCCCAACGGGATTGGTCAGGTCGAAGACTACCTCGCCCTCTTTCCCAACGCCGGTATCTTCGTCATCGGCTACGGCACGAACGACCTCGGAATGTGGCCGCGCGTCGAAGGAACGAGCCCGCGCATCATTGAGAACATGCGCGCCATGGTGACCACCGTCCAGGAGAATGGACGACGGCCGACGGTGCTCAACGTCCCTCCGGCGAATGGGTCCAGGTTTCCTCGGGAAGTCGCCGATGAACTGCGGCGCATCCGGGACTACCACAATGGTCGGCTTGCGGAATTCTGCCGGGAGTCGCGCGTGCCTCTCATCGATCTCGCCGCGAAGTTGCGGGACGAGCACTTCGCCGACGAATTGCACCCCAACGACGAAGGTGCCCGAAAGATCGCGGAGGCGGTCTACGCCGTCTTGGCCCAGCTCATCCAAGACGAGAAGACGGATGTTCCATCATGACGGATGACCTGCAAGGCACGTTGGTGGCCGCTTTGCTACTCTGGTCGCTCGCGTCGCTGGGCTCGACCGCGATTGGCCTCTACGCCCGCCCGAACGAGTTCTGGCGATCTTTCTGGTTAATGAGCGGCATCTGGGGACTGATCGACGGCCTGATCGCCTGGTTCGGTCTGGTGGGACAACATCAAGGTCCCGCCCAGTTGCTCCCCATCCTCCGATTCAACACAGGGCTCGACGTGATCTACATGGTCGTCGCCCTTATTCTGATGACCAGGGCGAAATCTCTTGCGCGCGGCTTCGGGTTGGCCGTCTTGGTCCAGGGCTTGTTTCTCTTCTTCTTCGATGGTTTCTTCTGGTGGTCTTGCGGCCAAGCGACCTCGTGAGTCGGAACCATGTTCGCCTTGATCTTGGACGACGAATCGGCGCCGGCCACGTGCGCGGGGCACGGCCCTCGGGCCGCCGAGGCCGCGGAAATGCGGTCCTTCCGCGACCGCCCGGGCGCCGACACAGCACTCCGGGATCGCCACATGGCCCTCAAGCGCGAGCATCGCACGAGGGGTCATCAACCCGGACGACGACGCTAACCACAAGGGAGGGTCCATCATGGACGCACTCCGACCCGACATGATCGAGAGGGTGGACATCCGCCAGAAGCTAACGCTCTTTCAGGATCATTGGGCGCCTCGAATCGTGGGTGAACTCAACGGCCAACACGTCAAGCTCGTCAAGTTTCAGGGGGAATTTGTCTGGCACAAGCACGACGACGCGGATGAGCTCTTCCTGGTCGTCAGAGGACGTTTTCGGATGGAGTATCGCGACCGCCACGTTTGGCTCGAGGAAGGCCAATTCCTCATTGTGCCCCGAGGCGTCGAACATCGCCCCGTTGCCGAGGAGGAGGTCCACGTCTTGCTCTTGGGACCCGCCGGCACCCTGAACACGGGAGACGCGCGTGACGAGCGGACGGTCTTCGACCCTCAATGGATCTGACCGATGCACCGCTCACTGCTTTGAGAGGAATCCTGATCATCGAAGGCAATCGTCGAACGGTCCGGTTTCGGACGGATGATCACGAAGGTGGAGGTACGCGAATTCCATGCTCAACCGGCGGTCCTTTTTGACGGCGAACCTGGCGGCAATCCTCGAGTGGGAGCGCCTTCGCGCCGCGACGGGCACCCCGCTCTTGACGCGCGGCATCGTCCTCGTGCCCCAAGATCTCACGCTCAAGGACTGGCCGGAGAGGGCCAAGCGCGCCGGATTGACGACGATTGGCATTCATCATCCGGAATCGCCTCAAGCGATCCGAGACTGGGTGAGGACCGAGACCGGGCAGGGTTTCCTCGCGTCCTGTGAACGGCTGGGTTTGGCGGTGGAATACGAGCTTCACGCCATGAAGGAGTTGCTTCCGCGAGACCTTTTTCAGAAGTCTCCCGAGTTCTTCCGAAGCGACGAGAAGGGCGACCGGACCCCAGACGCGAACTGCTGTGTCCGCTCCGAGCGGGCACTGGAACTGATCGCCGAGAACGCGGTGGCTCTCGCCAGAGAATTGCGACCAACCACCGGGCGCCACTTCTTCTGGAGTGACGACGGACGACCCTGGTGTTCTTGCGCGCACTGCAAGGGATTGTCGCCTTCCGAGCAGGCGCTCATGGTCGAGAACCGAATCTTGCGCGCGCTACGGGGCATCGACCCCAAGGCGAGCCTTGCCCACCTCGCGTATGCCAACACCCTGACGCCCCCGAAGCAAGTGAGGCCGGATTCGGGCGTCTTTCTCGAATACGCGCCCATCCGTCGCCGTTATGATATGCCGTATGAAAAACAAGTGGGGCCCGATCATCTCGACGCCTTTTCCGCACTCGAGGCCAACCTTGGCGCATTTCCGACGGACACGGCCCAAGTCCTGGAGTACTGGCTCGACGTGTCCCGCTTCTCTGGTTGGAAAAGACCGGCGGTACGGCTACCTTGGCGCCCCGACGTGCTCAAGGCCGACGTGGCGACTTACGGGGACCGTGGCATTCGGCACATCACCAGTTTCGCGGTCTACGTGGACGCGGACTATCAGGCCCTTCATGGAGAACCGGATTTCATCGCCGAGTATGGGACGATCCTCGCGGCATATTCCCCCAAGACGTGAAGGTCGGGCCGACCGGCGGGGGTGAGGTCAAGGCCTGCGCGCGTCGACCACTTTGCTGGTATGCTCGCCGTCATGCGAGTTCACAACTTCAGGTTGGTCCCTGGCGACTGGTCGGTCGTGCGGTTGGGGCCCGATGAACCTGTCCCCGATTGGGCCCTTCAGCCCTCTTCCTTCTTCGCGATCACACGGACCTCGGAAGAGCTTTCGATCGTTCGCGAGACACGCTTCGTCCCGAAGTCGACTCGTCATCAGTCCGGTTGGACCTTGCTCAAGGTCCTGGGGCCTTTCGCTTTCTCGGAAGTGGGTGTCTTGGCCTCCCTTATTGGGCCGCTCGCGGCGAAGGGTGTTCCCGTGTTCGCCCTCAGCACGTTCGACACCGATTATCTCCTCGTCCCCGCCGACCGCCGAGACGACGCGATCGCCGCCCTCATCTCCTTGGGACATCATCAGTCGCCGCCTTGAGCGGGCCACCTTGGGCTCGACAAAAACGGCTGGATCGGCGAAGACGCCTACATCGATCGGTATGAGGGACCCGAGCTCATGGACGTGCTTTGCGTCGGGATGTATCGCGCTTGCTCCACCTGGCAGTATGAAGTGGCCTGTCATCTCCTGGAGCGGCATCGGTCGGCCAAGCGTCTGGGTTACGTCACTGGATCTGAGTATGCGGCCCAACGCGGCGGGGACTGGTCGGTCCTGAAGTCACACGACGAAGACCCCCGCTTCGTGCGGTCCCTCGCGGCGGGTCGGGCCCTGGCCCTTTATTCGTATCGCGACATTCGCGACGTCGCTTTCTCGCTGGCCCACAAACGCGGGACGTCCCTGGAAGGGACGATCGCCCAGGGGATGGTCCATCAGGTGCTGGCCAACGATCGCTGCTGGATGGCTTTACCGGCCTCGCGGCGGCTCGTCCAGCGCTACGAGGACCTGATTGCCGACCCTGTGAAGGGGGTCCATGAGATGGCCGCCTTTCTTGGCCTCTCCCTCGCGTCGGGCGAGGCCGAGGAAGTCGCCGGGGAGTACTCGCTGGAGGCCAACCGGCGCCGGGTCGATGCTATCGGGCGCCGCTTGCGCGACCAAGGACTCAACCTGGCCGACCCAAAACACGTCCAACGGGCGGATGACCACACGCTCCTCCACTGGAACCATCTGCGCGAAGGCCGAGCCGGCGGCTGGCGCGACCAGGCGACCGCGCTGCAAAAGGCCCTTCTCGGCCGTCTTTGCGCCGACTGGCTGATCGCGCGCGGCTACGAGCCCGACACCTCCTGGGCGACGGTCCCGATCGCTGGGACCCACGTCGTGTCACACGAGGTCTTTCTGGCCCGGGCCTGGTTGACGTATCATCTGGGTCGGCAAGCGCGTTTGCGTCCCGGCCTGGCCGCGACCTTCCGGCGTCTGACGGGAAGGGCCCCCCAAGGCCCGGCGACATCACGGACAATCGGCACGATCCGCAAGACACGCGAACACGAAGTCGCTCATTGATCGGGTTGACGTCAAGCCCGCCCGCCTCGTTTGCCGAATTCAGTAGTCGGTCGCATTGGGGCGGGAGGTCACGTCATGGTCGGACTCGAGCTGCGCGAACCCGCGAGCGCGCTCACGCACGGTTTGGGGTGCTTGCTCGCGATCGCCGGCACGTTCGTCCTTTGGAGACGGGCCGGACACGGCCGAGGGCCCCGGTTCAGCCTCCTCGTCTTCGGCGTTTGCATGATCGTCTGCTACGCGCTCAGCACCCGCTATCACGGGGCGATCGCACCCGAGGAACGGGTCTTGCAGCTACGCCGGTTTGATCATGTGGGCATCTATCTGCTGATCGCGGGCACTTATACGCCGATCGCGTTCGGGCTCCTTCAGGGAAGGTGGCGGCGTCTGACCTTGCTGGTCGCCTGGATGTCGGCCGGCCTGGGCACGGGCGTGATGCTCTTTTTGGGATTGCTGCCGTGTTGGGCCTCCACGCTGATTTATTTGGGCCTGGGGGGCGGGGCGGTCTTGATTTGCGTGGAGTTGAGACGCAGGCACCCACGTCGCTGGCTGGCGCCGATCGTCTGGGGCGGCGTTTTTTACAGTGTCGGCGCCATGATCAACCTGGCGAAGTGGCCGGACCTCTGGCCCGGGGCCTTCGGCGCGCACGACTTGTTTCACCTCTTCGTGATGGCTGGGAGTTTCTCACACTACCGATTCATGCTGGGCGTCGCCGACCGCGCCGAGGGCCGTCGGCGAAGTCCAGCCGAAGCGGCCTCAACCCTGGACGCCCCAGTCCCAGTTTGACATTGTCTCGACCTGGTCGGTGCGGGTGAGGTCGAAGTGCAGGGGGGTGACCGTGATGTACCCCTCGGCCAAGCTGGTGACGTCGGTCTCGGGCCCTTCCAGCGAGTAGGGCGGCGTGTAGCTCATCCAGTAGTACGTGCGTCCCCGAGGGTCGATTCGACGCTCGAAGCCTTCGCCATACCGGCCCACACCCATCGGGACGACACGCACGCCGCGGGGCTCGCCGCGCGACCGGGCGGGCAAGTTCACGTTGAAGAGCGAGCCAGCTTCGGGACGCTGGGCCAAGATCCGTTCGATGACCCGTGTGCCGTGGCGCGCGGCGTGGGGATAGTCGAAGTGCTCGGAGAGTTCCAGCGAAACGGCCACACTCGTGATCTTGAAGAAGGCCCCTTCGATCGCCGCGGCGACCGTGCCTGAGTAAAGGACGTTGATTCCCGCGTTGGCCCCGGAGTTGATGCCCGAGACGATCAAATCGGGAGGACGGTCCATCAGCTCGATGATGGCCAGTTTGACGCAGTCGGCGGGGCTTCCCTCGACCGACCAGCCCCAGGGTGTGCCGTCTTCCTTCTCGACGGCCTTCACGACCAGGGGTGTGAGCAGGGTGATGGAATGCCCCACGCCCGATTGCTCGACATGGGGCGCGATCACCGTGACTTCGCCTAGGCGGGTCAGCTCCTTGTGAAGGGCCCGCAGGCCGGGAGCGAAGATACCGTCATCGTTGGTGAGGAGAATGCGCACGGGAGGGCCCAAGAGGGTCGGGGGAAGGCGTGACGAATCGTAGCGGGCGGGACAAGTCTCCGTCAACGATCGAACCGCGGCGGATTCCACGGTGCTCCCGGACGCGGTTACGTCCCGGGCGCCCGATCCAGCACCGCGAAGAGGTCTCGCAAGGGAAGCGCGAAACCCGGTAAGACGTCTTCTCCCTCGAGCGTTTCATTCTCCGTAAGCACGACCCAACGATCAGGCCCGGAGAAGACGCGGACCGTGCGCTTCTCATGGTCCACGAGCCAGACGCGCTTCGATCCCCCATCGAAATACTCGCGGACCTTGCGGTCCATTTCGGCCTTCGTGTTCGACTCGCTCAACACCTCGACCGCCAGGTCGATCGCCAAGACGGGGACGGGCCCCCGCGGCCGTCGGCCGTCGGGCATGCTGGACCAAGCGATGAACGAGATGTCGGGGATTCGCACCAGACCCGTCGGCAGGCAAATCGTCCCGTCCGGTCCAACGACCTCGCCAAGGTCGTGCCGCTTGAGGAACCATGTGATGTAGAAGACCAATTCCACCGTGACGCGTGATTCCTCGTACCCCTCGGCCTTCTCCACCAAGGTCCCGTCAACGAGTTCGCACGCGATGTTCTCATGGTCGAGCACTCTGAGAACGTCGGCCGCGGTGGCCGTCCCGGGGGCCGGACGTAAACGGACGCGGCTCGGCGGTATGTCGCCGAGAGACTCAAGCAGGTCGGCGACCGTCAAGCGAATAGGCGGCGCGGGGGCCTCAACCACGGCGGACATGGGTCGTCTCCGAAAACTCGCTCCATTGTCGCCCGGCCCGATCGAGCGATCAATGCGGACCGCTTGCCTCGCTTCATCGGCCCGGAGAGAATCAAGGCCGTCATCGTCTCGCGCTTGTCTCAGAATCCGAGGACCCAACCATGTCGCCGTTGTTTCGCGTCCTAACGTTGGTGGCGTCAAGTGCCTTGATCGTTTGCCTCGGTTGCGGCGGCGAACCGCGCACGGCCGGCAAGTCGAGCGGCACGACACAAACAAAACCGGAGGGCGACCCCAACGCGAAACCACGTGACACCCTGAACAAGACGACCCAAAAGGTCTATGACCTCAAAGAAGAGCTCGCGAAGGGGGGGGTGGTCTCCACGGGTCAAATCAAGGGGAACGACCCCTTGAGCGTGACGGCGGGCGCCTACGCCCCCACCGTGGGCCGACTCGGCACCATGAAGGCCGAGATGGACCTGCAGCAGTACAACGCGCTCAACGAGCGCTATCCGGCCAGCCTCCAGGAGTTTCTCACGGAGATCATTAAGGTGGACCAACCCGACGGTCTCCAACTGCCAATGCTCCCCTACTATCAGGAATACGCCTACGACGTTGAGAACCATAAGCTCGTCGTGGTCGAGTACCCCGCGCGGAAGGCGGCCCGCCAACGTGAGCTCGACAATCAGTAGCGCATTTCGAGAGGTCTCCCGCCATGAGAACGACCCCCTTCGTCGCCTTGCTCGTGTCTCTGCTTCTCGGCTGCGAACCCGAGCCGCGCACTGTCGGCAACGCTCCCAAGGCCGCGCCGGCGCCGGTCGTCACCCCCCCACCGCCGACCCCCGAGGAATCGAAGCCGCGAAGCATCCTGGGCGAACGCACCGCGGACATCCGCGACGTCCAGTCCGAGCGGGAGAAAGGGGGCGTGGCCACCGCCCCCAAGATCGTCTCCAAGGACCCTATCCGGATCATGGGAAACGCCTACGTGTCGATTGTCGGCCAGGCCTCGATCTTCAAGATCAAACAGGCGATGGACGTCTTCAAGACGGTCAACGAGCGCTACCCCAACGACACCAAGGAGTTCATGGAGAAAGTCATCCAGGAGAACAACATCGCCCTGCCGCGCCTTCCCTACTATCAAGAATACGCCTATGACGCGGAATCGCATCAACTCGTTATCATGGAGTATCCGGCCCGCAAAGAAGCGCGGGAACGGGAACTGGACCGCTAGGAGACCTTCCGCGAAAGGGGCGAGGCCCGCGAGTCAGCCGAATCCGGCGGGCCGACGCTCGCGGGGCGAGTGTCAGGCGACGCGTTGGACGATCAGGCAAGTATTGCTGCCGCCGAATCCGAACGAATTTGACATCGCGATGTCCACGCGACGCTCCATGGGTTGATGCGCGACGTGTAAGAGCTCGCATTCAGGGTCGGGGTCGTCGAGGTTGATCGTGGGTGGGATCGCCCCTCGTTCGATCGCGACGAGGCACGCGATCGCCTCAACGGCCGCCGTCGCACTCAAAAGGTGTCCCGTCATGCTCTTGGTGGAGCTCACCGGGACCGTCAACAAGGAGGCGCCGAAGACCTCGCGCAGGACGCGGACCTCGCCGGGGTCGCCGACCGGCGTGCTCGTCGCGTGGGCATTCACGTAGTCGATCTCCTCAGGCGAAAGACCACCATCGCGGAGCGCGGCTCGGAGCGCCCTCACGCAAGGGGCCGGGTCGGTGCTGGGGATGACCATGTGATAGGCATCGCTCGAAGCGCCGAAGCCGCTGATCTGGCCATAGACGCGGGCCCCTCGCTTGCGGGCCCGACCGGCCCGTTCCAGCACGAAGATCGCGCCGGCCTCACCCATCACGAACCCGTCGCGAGCGCGATCGAAGGGGCGCGAGGCCGCATGAGGTGCCTCGTTCCGCTTCGAGAGGGCCCCAAGGTTGCCGAAGCCGGCCATTCCCATCGGCGTGAGGGGACGGTCGCACGCGCCGGCCAGGCAGATATCAACAAGGCCCCTCTCGACCCAGCGCCTGGCCTGCGCGATGGCGAAATTCCCACTGGCGCAGGCCGCCGCGACCGTCGAGACCGGCCCGGTGATCCCCAGGCGATCGGCCAGGTCGCGTGCTAGTGACTTCTGGTCTTGATTCGGGTCGGGGGGCCTGGTCGGCTCCTCGATTGGCCTGGCGCAAGAACGACACTCCCAGTTGACCAACCATTCCGCTCCGATGCCTAGAAGCAGGCCCATGCGGACGTCGCCGCGTTTCTCCCACCAGCCGGAATCCTGAAGCGCTTGAACGGCGGATGAAAGCAAGAGCTGCTCCCAGCCACCGAGGCGCTCGAAGTCGGCGGTCGGCCAGCCCGCGGGACACGGGATCGCGCCCAAAGGGGCCGCGATCAGACAAGGCTGGTCCACCGGCTCGAAGTGCCGGATCGGCCCCACGCCCGATCGTCCCGCGAGCAAGGACCCCGCAATCTCTTCGTAGCCGATGCCGATCGGAGTGGCCGCGCCCACACCTGTGATCCAGACTGGTTCGCGGCGCTCCATCGCGGGGCCTCCTCGACTAGGTCCGATTGGGTTGTGATCGTTGCGGAAACGTGTCCGATCAAACGGCGATGGCCTGAGTCTGAGGAGCGTCGGCTGCGAGCGTCAGCTCAATCGCGCCCCCAGGCAGAGGGCAGAACCATCGGCGAGGCCGTCCGGGCGTGTTCGACTCTTCCATCATGGTGAGCAACTCGGGAAGTTCCAGGGCGCTGGGGACCTCAGCGGCCGCCGGTACGAAGCGGACCGAACCGATGGGTTCGACCCCCTCGATCGCCTTGGTCGTGAGGGCAAGGGCCAGGGCGTGACCGGTGACCGCGTTCGCGCATTGGCGTTCCATGTCGGGGACGGGCTCGGGGTCCCAGGCGGTCGCCACGAACCAGGTGCCTTCAGGGGCCTCGTCCCCGGCGGAGAGGGCCGCGAGCAGCCCCTCGCCGAGATGTCCGTGGGCCCCGCCGACGCCGAAGTTCGGCCCACGCGATCGGAGCGCCAGGCTGATCGTGCCCGAGGTCGAGTGCAGCGAAAGATGCGGGATGATCAAGGGTGAAACGGTGGACGCCCCTTGGCGACGGAATCGATCGATATGAAAGATTGTTTGCATACGACCTACGTAACGAGGGGCCGCCACGACGGCCCAGTCCTCGAACGAGCGACCGGCGAGTTGAAAGTGGACGAGCGCGCGGAGGGTCGCGGCCAGACCGAGCACGGTTTGTTCGTCGGCGTGTTTGAGCAGGGGAGGGGCCACCTTGGGCGAGCCGGGTGGCCCGGGTGTTTTGCGCAGACCGGCGATGGCCTCGAAGGGCGCCCGCACGACGCCGTACGCGAGGACCTGGCAGTCGCGACCTTCGCGCGTCTCGTCTTGGCCCCTCATGCGAGGTCCCTCGTTCGGGAGTGGTCCGTGAGTTCGGACCGGTCATCCGCCGCCGCTCAAGCGGCCCGTGTGCGTGGTCCGCCTTGGGCGAGCTTCGCCTCGACGAGGTCGAGGTAGTGGCCGACCTGGGTAATGCCGTCGAGCTCCGTGCTGCCGATCTTGATCGCGAACCGCGTTTGGGTCTCGATCACGAGGCTGAAGAGGTCGACCGAGTCCAGACCAAGGGCCGCGCGTAAGTCCTGGTCGTCGGTGATGGGCGGGCAGGGCTCGCCGGTGGTCTCTTCGACCATCTCGCGTAGGGCCAGGCGGAGTTCAGTTCGGTCCATCGAGGTCCTCCCTTCCTTGGGTGTTCACGGGGGACGTGGCCCGGTCCCCGACGGGACGAACGTGGGGCCCGCGCGTCGCGCGTGGGACCCCGGCGAGTTCCGCCGCCCACCGCTCGGCCTCCGCCGAGACGGCCAGCGCGCTCGCTTCGATGCGAAGGCGATACTCTTCCAGACCGTCGCGGTCAAGGCCATCCGGCACTTGGATCGGTTCAGCGGCAAGATAGGTAATCCGGCCGAAGGGTAGGGGCAGGACGAAGCGGTCCCAGCTTCTCGCGCGCCAAGCCCACGTGAAGCCCATGCCCACAGGGACCACAGGACGGCCGGTGTGCCCCGCCAAAGAGACGACACCCGCTTGGACGCGCCGCCTCGGTCCTTTGGGACCGTCGGGGGTGATCGCCAGGTCGGTCGCTTCGGCCTTCGCGCGCCGGGCCATCTCGATGAGGGCCAAACCGCCGCCACGGGTCGTCGAGCCCCGAACGGTCCCGATTCCCAGATGATGGCAAGCCTGGGCGATCAGTTCACCGTCCGCATGCTTACTGATCATGACGTTGCCGGGCATGCGCAAAGCGACCATGGCCAGCAAGGTCTCATGCCAGAAGAGGTAGATGCCGCGCGGGCGGTGGGGGTCATCAAGGTGTCGGGCCTTGGCGACCGGCTCGATCCGAAGTCGCACCATCAGTCTCCAGACCATCAGAAAGACGGCGACCAGCCAACCGACGATGCGAATCAAGCGAGGGTCGCGCAGCTTCATGGCGAGGGCGTCCTTGCCGACCGGAAGAGTCGAGCCGACACGATGCCCGAGAAGGCCCGATCAGGCAAGGCGAGATTGGACACCAACGGAACGGGGTCTCGTCTCCTTGCGATCGGACGGGGTAAGGCCCGTCTTCGCGCGGACGCCTCACTTGTTTCGCAAGGTCCCGGGCGGGTGCTTGGAGAACGACTCGAAGACGTCTCCCACCACCTTGTCGGCCAGGCGGTTCAGTCCCCCGAGGATTTCGAATTCCGCCTCGGGCAGCAGCGCTGATTGCTTGGGCTCATAGCCTCCTACTTCATGGGCGTCGGCCGTGGCGATGTATCCGATGTTCCCGTTCGCGTAACCGATGATGATCGGCACGGCACGGTCGGCGATCGCCGCTTCCAGCTTGAAACCGTACTCCACCATTGGTTCGCCCGGCATCGTCAGCATCAGGTAGGGGCCGACCTTCATCGCCATCAACTCGGCCTCGACGGGACCGTCCTTCCCCTTCAGGACCACGCGTTCCGACGCGCATCGCAGCTTGTAATGCGACGGCCGCTTCCCTTTCTCCTCGCGAATCATGGCATGGGCCAAGGCCCGCACAACGGCCCCGCCCAGGTCGCGCCCCGCCCATTGAATGTCGGCCTCATCGGCGCAACGGTAGGGGTCGCCCGGCAGGTTCGGTCGGATGTCTCCGGCGCAGCCCTGCAGGAAGAGGGTCTTTGTCGCGCCGTCGTACACCTTCTCCACGAACGTTTGGGCCTCACCGGGGAAATCGGCGCTCATTTTGGGGAAGCCCTCGGGATGGGGCGGCGTGGCGTTGTCGCCCCAGGTGAAGAAGCAAGGATGGCAGACCGCGTGCATCAAGACGGCCAGGGGCGTGAGGGAACGACCGTCATCGAACCGCAGCACCTTCACGCGCCGGTCGTTGGGGCCGTCGGGATTGAGGCGGACCACGGCCCTGCCGTCGATCACCTTGCGGCGGTTGATGTTGAACGTGATCTCATCCTCCGCGTAGCCGAGCGTCACAGGACGCATGTCGCTCGCGGCTTGGGAGACCGCGCCGCTCAGTTTCTTCACCAGGTCCTGGGCCCATGCCTTCTCCTTCTTGAAGTCGGGCCCGGAGTGATTGTGCGAGGCCGTGACCATCACGTTTTCGCGGGGCACGTCGGCGGTCTGATGCACGAGTTCGCGCACGCCGGCGACCAGGTCATCCGTGGCGCCGATGAGGTCGAACGTGGCGATCGCGGCCTTGGTCTTGCCGTCGTCGAGAAGCAAGACCCCCGCGCGGAGTGGGTCGCGGGCACCTGAGGTCTTCCGGGGATGGCCGATGACGGGCGTTTCGGGCGGCGGCGTGATGTCCACCTTGGCCACACCCGCGCGGAGGTTCGATTCCACGTCGGTTCGGGCCTGGACTTTGATTGGCTGAAGCAACATCAACGCCAGGATGGCGACGAAGTGAGGTCTCATGGTTCGACTCGCTCAGGCCCGAATGGGTCGATTGCGGCGGACAAGGTCGAGGGTTGGCTCGATGATAACATGATTCGCTTGGTTGGCGAGGACCGTGTCGAAAGCGTGCGGGGGGACGTTCCACCGAGATACAATCGCCTGAATGATCGCCAATTCCCCCAGCGTGGCACGTCGGCCTTTCGCTTCCACATCTTCTTTCGGACGGCTTTGGTCCCTGGCCTCGGGAGGATGTCGCGATGGAGTTCCTGAGCTTCCTGGGTATTCTGGCGGTCTTTGGCGTCCTCGCAATCCAGATCAACCTCTTGCGCCGATTGAAGGACTCCCAGCGGTCTCTGGACGACATCCTGCGTGAGTTGAGGGACGCGCGATTGCGTGGTCGCGAGACACGCGAAGTCCCTGGGGCCAAACCTGTCGCCGAGAGCATATCGTCGTCACCGATCGTGGCGCCGCATACCACTTCTCCGCCCGAGTTGGTCTTTGAACCGACGCCGAACGCGGCCCGGACCCCAATCCATCGGCCGTTGCCTCCTTTCATCCCGCCTCCTCCGCGTCAACCAAGTCGCTTCGAAACGGCCGCTCGAGACATCTTGGTCCGCACCTGGAATTGGATCATCGTGGGCGAGGAACACCGTTCGTCGGGCTACTCAATGGAGTTCGCGGTCGCCAGCACTTGGCTCTTGCGCCTGGGTGTGATCATCCTCGTGATGGGGATCGGCTTCTTCTTGAAGTACTCGATCGACGAGGGGCTCATCACCCCGCCTGCTCGCGTCGCGCTGGCGATCCTCGCGGGGGTCGCCTTGATCGTGGGTGGGTCTCGCATTCTGGGTTCGGCATATCAGTTGCTCGGTCAAGGTTTGATCGGCGGCGGCATCGCCACGCTCTATTTCAGTGTGTACGCGGCCGTGAACTTCTACTCGCTGATTGACAACACCCTCGCGTTCGTCTTGCTCGGACTGATCACGGTCTCAGCGGGGGTCTTGGCGGTGCGTTTCGATTCGATGCTGATTGCCATCCTCGGCCTGATCGGCGGCTACGGCACGCCCATCATGCTTCCGTCAAGTGAGGTCCAGTATGTCGGTCTCTTCTCGTATCTGCTGTTCCTGGGCGTTGGGACCCTCGGCATCAGCTTGCGAAAGAACTGGCACTTGCTCAACCATCTCGGGCTGCTATTCACGTATGGTCTCGTCATCGCGGCCCTGAATGGCCATCACGACTCGGTTTTCTGGAGCGTATTTCCGTTCCTGATGGCCTTCTTCGTCCTCTATTCGACGACCCTCTTCCTGTTCAACGTCCGCAATCGCGTGCCGAGCACTCTGATTGAGCTGCTTGGGTTGTTTGTAAACGCCGGGGCCTTCTTCGTGATCGCCTCGCTCTTGGCCCGAGAACGCTTCGGCGACCGCGCCGCGGCCGTGATCGCGTTAGGGCTCGCGATCTTTCACACGGTCCATGTGGTCCACTTTCTTCTAATTCGCCTCCAGGACCGCGGCTTGCTGATCGGTTTCATGGCGCTGGCCGTCTTTTTCCTAGCGGTCACCGTGCCGCTCTTGCTTTCGCACCAATGGATCACCCTGTGCTGGGCGATCCAGGCCTATGTGATGTTGCAGGTTGCCTTGCGGCTCAAGAGCGAGTTCCTCCGTCAACTCACGTATGCGCTCTATGCGATCGTCTTGTTCCGCTTCCTCTTCGCCGACTTGACCGGACAGTACTGGACCACGGACATGACGAATGTCCCCTTGCGCGATTACCTTTTCATGATGCTTGAAAGGTTGCTGCTCTTCGGCGTCCCGATCGCGTCGATGGCCGGGGCGTACTGGTCGCTGAAGACACCGATCTCCGCGGCCAAGGTGGTGTTCGACCGGGCGACCGACGTTTCGCAGTGGGTCCGCGAAAGTCGCGCGATGAGCTGTGCCGTCGTGCTCGCTTTCGGTATGACTTTCTTGTTTCTCCAACTGGAACTCGACCGAAGCCTGCGTCATCTTTTCCCGCCCGCTCGGTTGCCGGCGCTCTCGATGGTCTGGCTGGCGATGTGCTTCGTCCTCTTCCGCGAGCACTTGGCGCGAGAGGGGCGGGCAACACTCACGCTCCTTGTCGCTTTCGTTTGCGGGCTGTTGATCAAGCTCGTCGTTTATGACTTGGCGTCGTGGGAACTCGGTGGGTCGATGGTGTACGGCGGTGGCTACTCGAGCCTGGGGGCCCTGATGCGACTCCTCGATTTCGGGATCGTTGGGGCCTTCTTCGCCCTCGTCGCCATCCGTTCCGCCGGGGCCACAAACGACCGCTGGTTGGCGCACGTGGCCGGTTGGCTCGCCGTGGGGCTCGCTTTCTTGTACTCGTCGTTGGAGTTGAACACGCTCCTCCATCATTTCGTGCCCAACCTCAGGGCAGGCGGCATTTCGATCTTGTGGTCGCTCTTCGCGCTGGGGCTGATCGTAAGGGGAATCCATGCGAACAGCAGCCCCTCGCGCTTCGTCGGTCTGGGATTGTTCGCGGCGGTGGGCCTGAAGGTCTTCCTCGTGGACTTGGCCAGCCTCGACCAATTCTATCGGATCGTCGCGTTCATCATGCTGGGCGTCCTCGTGCTCGCCGGCGCGTTCCTTTATCTCCGCTATCGCCAGACGTTCGCCCGGAAGCCTGAGACCATCGAAGAGGAACTCGTGGCATGAAGACCCAAGCGCTTTCGTTCGTGCTGTCGGCCCTCGCCCTCCCCACGGCCTTCGCCGACGATGGGCCCAGGTTTCGCTTTTTCAAAGAAGTGAAACAAGGCCCCGACGCGGAGGTCCTGGCGATCACCCTGGACGCCGACATCTTCAAGGCCACGCGATCGGGCCTTCCCGACCTGCGCGTGCTCGACACGCAGGACAAGGAGGTCCCCTACGCTTTGGAACAAGTGTATGAGCGGCGCCTTCGCAAGGTGCCCAAGATCATCGCCAGCGAACTCGTCTCGGCGCGCCCCCTGGAAGGAAACGCGCTGGAAGTGGTCGTGCGCTTGAAAGAAGTCCCGCCGGTCGCGGCCGGATTGACCATTCAGACCCCTTTGACCAACTACGAACACAGCGTTCGCGTGGCATGCTCGCCCGACGGCATGACATGGTCGCCGCTGGTGGATGACGCCTTGATCTATGATTACACGAGGCACATGGACGTGCGGCAACGCGACATCGGCCTTCCGGCGAATTCGGCGCGTTGGTTCAAGCTGACCATCCAGCAGGTCCTCGATGAACGCGAGTCCCCCTTCAGGCAACTCACCCGCAATCTGCGGGGCGGCGCGGAAGAAGGGCGCTCCGAATCGACCGCGATCGAGCGTCGCCCCTTCCGAATCGATCGAATCGACGCTTGGACACTCGTCGAAAGCGAAGAGACGCGCGAACCCGTTAAGACGGAGTATCCCGTCGACTCGGTCGAAGTGGTCGAAGACGCGGAGGCGAAGGTCACGCGCGTGCGATTCGGTTGCGGTCGAGCTCCACTGACGGCCTTGATGCTGGAAACGCCGACGAGGAACTTCAGTCGCAAGACATCGGTGCGGGCCCCGATCCGGCGCGCGACGAAGACGGAATGGTCGGAGGTCGCGAGTGGCACAATCGCTCGGATCGCGCTCGCGTCGAGGCCGGACGATCGCCTCGGGTTGGTCTTCTCCGAAAATCGATCGGAGCGATACGAAATCGTGATCGAGAACGGAGATGGCCCACCTCTGGAGATCAAAGGCGTCAGGGCCGAAGGGAACACGTATCGCTTGATGATCTTGGCATCGAATGGAAACCCGCGTCGCGTCGTTTACGGGTCGGGGTCCGCCGAGGCGCCCAGCTACGACACGAAGGCCGTGCTGGCGGCGTCGCGACCGGACCTCATTCCCGCGCCTCTCTTCTTGGGGCCCGAAGTTGAAGACCCGCGCTACCAACTCACCGGGCCGAGTTTCTGGAGCAAGCTCCTCAAGGGCCCTACCGGCTTGAGCGCGGCGATCGTGGTGATGGTCGCGGTCTTGGCTTGGGTCCTGCTGCGCGTCGGCAGGCAGTTGAACAAGCTCCCGATCGAGGACATCTGATGTGGCAATATGGATACGATTTCTTCGACGATGTGATCGGCGAATTGGCTTCCGGGCCCCCTCGGTGGTATACTTGAAACTGGTGCCTTCCGCGATCCGGTCGTGGGAGGTCGGCCCGCCAGTCCAGCTTGCGCGGGTTGGCAATCCTCGCCGATGTTGGCGTCCTTGCCGATCGCGCGGCCTTGAAGACGATCGAGGCCCCCATGATCTCGCGCTGGGAAACGCTCATCACCGAGGAAGCGTTGGGGGCGGTGCTGCCTCCCGAATATGCGCATTATGGCCGTCCAGTCCGGGCCGCTTTGGTCCACTTTCTGGACGGCCTTTCGGCATCGCGGCAGTTGGCCATCATTGCCGAACAGGCGTCGCTTCCCCTCGACTCCACGTTCTCCCGGCGCATGGCCACGCTCGCCCGTTGCTGTCCCACTTTGCACAAGCTCGGACAGGTCCTCGCGCGTGACCGCCGCATTTGCCCGGCCCTGCGTGCCCACCTTCAAGAACTCGAATCGATCGAGGCCGTCGTCCCCGCCGCCGCCGTCCGCGAGACGCTCGACCGCGAAATCGGCCCGATCGAGCGATTCGGCCTAAAGCTCGAAGCGAAGGCCCTGGCCGAAGCGAGCGTCGCGGTCGTCATCGGTTTTTCCGGGGGCCCTTCTCCGGGTGTCTTCAAGGTCCTCAAGCCGGACATCGAAGAGCGCTTTGAAGAGGAGTTGTCGCTCCTGGAGTCAGTCGGCGCGCACCTCGACGAGCGATGCGAGGAGTTTCTGATACCGCGCCTCGCCTATCAGGAAGTCTTTGAGCAGGTGGGCGCGAAGCTGCGGCAAGAGGTACGTCTCGACCTGGAGCAGCGCCACCTGGTCAAAGCGCGGGCCTTCTTCGGGCCCGACGCGCGTGTTCAGATACCCGCCTTGCTCGGGCCCTGCGGCCCGCGCGTCACCGCGATGGAGCGGGTCTTCGGTGTGAAGATCACTGAACACGGCATCCGGTCCTCGGCCGAGAAAAGGCGATTGGCCGGCGACCTTGTGTCGGCCCTGATCGCACGGCCGATCTTCGCCAAGGAAAACGGTGCCCTCTTCCACGCCGACCCCCACGCGGGCAACCTCGTCCTCACGGACGACGGTCGCCTGGGCGTGCTGGATTGGGCCCTCGCCGGCACGCTCGGCCAGTGGGAACGCGAAACGATCGTGCAAGTCATCCTTGGGGCGATGACCCTCGACCGGGGACGGATCGTGAGGCTCCTCGAAGTCCTCGCCGAGTGGCGCAAAGTGAAACGCGAGGCCCTCGACAAGGTCGTCCGCACGCACCTGCGGGCCGTGCGGCATGGACGCTGTCCGAGCTTTTCTTGGCTGCTCGGCCTCCTCGACGACGCCGTGATGAAGGCGGGCCTGCGCGTCTCGGCCGACCTGATGCTCTTTCGCAAGTCGCTCCTGATGCTCGAAGGCGTGCTGAAGGACATCGGCGGCGACGACGAACAGGTCCACGAGGTCCTGCAAGGGCAGTTCGTTCGCGAGCTCCTACGCGAATGGCCGAGCCGCTGGGTCGCCACGCCGAATTCTCGCGAGTTCGGCACGCACATTTCCAACATGGACCTGTGCCATCTGATGATGAGCGGGCCGTTCACAGCGGGCCGGTTCTGGATCGAAGAAGGCCAGGACCTTCTCAGCGCGGTCCGAGGTACATGAGTGATGGCCGGAGGACACGTCGGCACGACGGCAATCTGCTCGCTCGGCGATGGCGCCGACGAGCTTTCCTATCGCGGTCTGGCCATTCAGGGCCTGGCCGAACACGCGACCTTCGAGGAAGTCGCCTTCCTCCTCACGCGGGGTCAACTGCCGTCGGCGGCCGAGCTCGAGGCTTACCAAGCGCGCCTGGTGTCCCTCCGCGAACCGAGCGGCGCTCTGATGGACCTGCTGGACCAGGTGCCCGACGAAGGGGGCCCATTGGCGTTGATGGACGTCTTGCGGACGGTCTTCTCGTTTCTCGGCACGATTGAGCCGGAAGAAGGACCGGACGGTCTTCTGACGGCCGCGGATCGCGCCCTGGCCCTCACACCCGGTCTCATGGTGGCCTGGGAACGGGCCAGGTCGGGAGAGCGGATCAGGCCGTTGAGCGACGAGCCATCCACGGCCGGTCATGTGCTTCGCCTTCTTCAACCCGACGGGTTTGATGAAATCGACAGGCGCTTTCTCGATGTTTCGTTGGTCCTCTACGCGGAACTCGCGTTCAACGCTTCCACGTTCGCGTGCCGCGTCTGCGCCTCGACGCGCGCCGATTTCCACTCCTGCGTGACTGCGGCGACGGCCACACTACGAGGCCCCTTGCACGGTGGAGCGTCGGTGGCGGTGAGCGCCCTTCTCGACCGGTTCCAAAGTCCGACTGAGGCGAGCGAGGGCTTGCGCGCCATGCTCACCGCGCGTGAGCGAGTCATGGGCTTCGGCCACGCTGTTTTCCGAACGATGGACCCGCGCACGCCAATCCTCCGAGAATGGGCCGAGAAACTGGGGGTCGCCAAGGGGGAGGAAGGCCCCTTCGCGGTGGCCTTGGCCATTGAGGAGGTCATGCGGACGGAGAAGCGGTTGTTTCCCAATGTGGATTTTTACACGGCATGCGCGTACCGGATGCTGGCCCTGCCGATCCGGCTCTTCGGCCCCTTGTTTCTGTGTGCGAGACTGGCGGGTTGGACGGCCCACATCGCCGAGCAGAGGACGCGAGGAGGGCTGATCCACCCCTCGGCGGCCTACGACGGGCCCCGGCCTCACGTGTTCGTGCCACTCGTGGAGCGAGATCAATCCCACAAGTGATCGTGGAGAGGCGGCGAAAGCGCCCTGCGTGTGCTCGCGTCACTCAATGAAACGCTTCTCTTGCGCGCTCTGAACAAGGTCGGCGACCTGATCGCGCCAATCACGACCAAGAACACGAATCGGGCCGTCGAAAGCCGTGTTTTTGGGGATCATTCCAGGGGACTTGGTCGCCCTATCGTATTGTCGCGTGGTATTCGATGAGTCCCCAGTTCGTCAAAGGTCCCCCGCATGGAATGCCGCTCGGTAATACTGCAACTCGGGTTGGGTGGCCCCTTTTTCGGGCCAGATGATCCCAATCACGTCAAATCGGAAGGGCTGATGGTTGGGAAGGCCGTGCATTCGAAGAAATTCCTTGCCGGCACGAACGAGGCGCTGTCGCTTTCGGTGGTTGACGGCCTGCAACGGCTCGCCGCGTTGTCGGGTCTTCACTTCCACGAAGACCAGAACGTCGCGATCGCGACAGACAAGGTCGATCTCCCCACGCGAAGTCAGATAATTACGCGTAAGCACCCGGATTCCTTGGCGCTTCAGAAAACGGGCGGCGTATTGTTCGCCACGATCGCCGAACCTGCGTTCGGGGGTCCTGCGATCCGACCGTCCCCACCAACGACCAATCTGTTGGAGCATGTTCGGGAACACGAAAACTCCCTCATGACGGGAATCGCCCCTCGTTTTCGGGGAGCGGATCAACCCGCATGGTAACTACTCGTGTGTCTTCGGGAAAGCGCGGGAGCGGCTTGGGACCGCGTCTTTTCATCAGCGCTTTTCTTCTCCGAGGACCTTCAGGTACTCACGACCGAGTTCCAGTTCCTTCTTGCGCGAGGAGGGGATTTGGTCAGCGAGCCGGTCCATCCCAACCACGCCCGCGACCAGGTGTTCTCTGGCCTCCGCCAGGTTACCAGTACCGGAAAGCGCCTCTCCGAGCTGGGCCCTTGTGAGGTGGGTTTGCCAGTCGGCCGGAATTCGCTGGCGCGACGTGAGACACACTCGGAGCAATTCGGCCGCTTCAGACCAGCGCTTGGTCGCGATGAAGGCCCCCGCGAGGTGGTTCATCGTCGTGAGTGTCTCGGCGTGGTTCGCCCCAAGCTTCACGCGACGCACGGCCAGGGCCTGCTGGAGCAATGGGATGGCCTCGGTCGCTCGCCCGGCTTCTTTCAGGGCCACGCCAAGGTTGTTGCGGGTCTTGACCGTGTCCAGATGATCGCGGCCGAGTTTGGCCTCGCGGAGGGGCAGGACATCTTGGAAGAGGGCAATCGACTCATCGGGCCGACCGAGCAAAAGTAAGGTCGCGCCCAGGTTGTTCGTTGTGACGAGTGTTTCGGTGTGTTCCGGGCCCAGCCTGAGCCGACGGCCTTGAAGGGCCTCCTCCAGGAGGGGAGAGGCCTCGCCCGGCCGGTCCGATTCCAGGTAGTCGCCGGCGAGGTTGTTGAGCGCGGTCAGGGTGTCGATGTCTTGCGGCCCGAGGGACGCGCGCGAACGTTGAAGGACCTTCTCGTGCAACACGAGGGCCTCGTCCTTGCGACCCTGTGCGCGATAGGCCAGCGCCAGGTTGTTCATGGCGACGAGCGTGTCGCGATGAGAGGGCCCCAGACGCGCTTCGCGCACTTCCCAAATGTGCTCGCATAACGGGACGGCGTCGGCCGATCGGCCGATAAGCCGATAAGCCGTGGCTAGATTGGCTTCGCACCGGAGGGTGTCGGTGTGATTTCGGCCCTTTTGGGCGCGGGATCGCGCCAGGGTCGCCTCGTGGATCGGCAGCGCCTCGGCGGTCCTGCCCGCGGCTTGATAGGCGGCGGCCAAGTTGTTCATCGTGGTTTGGGTGTCGGGATGGTCCTCACCCAGGAAACGCCGGCGGAGCTCTCGGGCGCGTTCGTATTGTGGGACCGCGTTGGCCGGGGCACCCAGATTGAGATAGCTGGTGCCCAACGTGTCGCGAATGGCCGCTTCCACTTTGGGTTGGCCGGAAAGGTCATGGTCGAGGGAGGCCGTGGCGTTGTCGATCACTTCTCGGAGTTTCACATCGCGACCAAGTCCGCCGGGCTTCCCTTCCGGCCTGGGAGCGAAAAGCACCCGTTCTCGAAAGAAGGCGAGGATGGACTGAGCCTGCCGTTCGGAAGTCAGCGCGAGGGCCTCGCTTTGCGAGGCACGCACAGCTTCGAATGCGCTGAAGGCCGTGGCCGACACAAGTACGATCGCGAAGGCCCCCGCGACGCAGAGGGGCCGACGATGCTTGCTCAAGAACTTGATCGCGCGATACGTCTTCGAAGGCGGGGCGGCCTCAACCGGCTCCCGCGCCAGAAAACGCTCGATGTCACGCGCCAGTTCTTGGGCCGTTTGATAGCGCTCGTTTGGGTCCTTTTTAAGTGCTTTCAGGACGATCCAGTCAAGGTCCTTTCGAAGCCCTTTCGCGAGCGACTTGGGGTTGGTGCCGCGCAGCCGGGCGAGTTGTTCGCTTTCTTCACTCTGGGCGACCCGATCGCTCGGCTGGATCACCTCCTCCTCGCGAATGCGTCTGAGAAACTCGGACCGAGGCTCGTTTTTCGCGCGTTTGAAGGGCGTGGCCCCGGTCAAGAGAGTGTAGAGCAACGCGCCTAGGCCATAGACGTCGGTGCGGGAATCGACATCCTCTCCATTCCGGGTTTGCTCGGGGCCCATGTATTCCAGAGTGCCCAACAGGAGACCCTTCTCGTCGAACTCGGGCGCTTCCTCACCGCCGACCACCTTGGCCAGGCCGAAGTCGATCACCTTGGGCACGGCCCGTTCATCTCGCTTCGTGACAAGCACGTTGTTGGGCTTGATGTCGCGGTGAATGGCCCCCTTGAGATGGGCGTGCTGGATCGCTCGGCAGACCGGCAGCATCAGCTCAAGGCGCTCGTTGACGGACAGACACTCTTCGTCACAGTGGACGGTGATGCTCTTGCCTTCAACAAACTCCATGACGAAGTAGAGGCGGCCCGACCACGGGTCGTCGGGACCGAGCGAAGGCGTGGTGCCGGCGTCCAGGAGGGTGACGATGTTCTCGTGGGCGACACCGTTCGTGTTATATTCTCCCTGTCCCGCCGTGCCGATGATGGCGATCGCCGGATCGCTTGCCGCCAAAAGGATCGTGCCGCCGTCGCTCGGCACATTCCCGACCACCGGCGGGCTGTTCGTCGGCCTTCTCGTCGGCGTGATCCTGATCGTCGGCGGTCTCACCTTCTTCCCGGCGCTCGCGCTCGGACCCATCGTCGAACATCTGGCGATGCAGGCCGGCAGCGTGTTCTGAGCCTTCGGAGCAATGGTCATGGAAACCTCGAAACTGCGCAAGCACAGCAGCGCCGCGACGCTTCTCGACACGCGCATTGTCGTGCCCGCGATCGGCCAGGCTTTCGTCAAGCTCAACCCGGTCACGCTGATGAAGAATCCGGTGATGTTCGTGCTTGAGGTCGTCAGCGTTCTGACGACAGTCTTGCTGATCCGCGACATCACCATCGGTACAGGCGGAGGGCTGTTCGAAGCTCAGATCGTGCTGTGGCTCTGGTTCACGGTGCTGTTCGCGAATTTCGCCGAGGCGGTGGCCGAAGGGCGCGGCAAGGCGCAGGCGGATA
>CALLYK010000370.1 GCA_937858365.1 uncultured Isosphaeraceae bacterium
CGCGACGCTCATCGGCTTTTCGGCGGGCGGGGCTTCCGCGGCCTTCTGCGCCGACTGCGCTCGGATTCGTTCCAGGACGCTTTGCTTCTTGTCTTCCGGTCCTGCCGTTTCGGCTTGGGTGGGGGCCGCTTCGGGGACCGCTTCCGGCGCGGGAATCTTGACGGGACGGGCCAGACCGTCGGGCACCCCTTCGAGGGCCCCTCGTGCCGCGAGTTCGGCGGTCATTTCCAAGGTCCGCACGTCGATCAGGTCGGGGCCAAGCACGGGGATGGGCACTGACCGCTCGACCCCCGGCTTGTACCACGACGTGTTGCCTTCGCGCAGGTGTCCCAGGAGGGGCAGGTTCACGTCGAGGCGCTCGCCGTCGATCTTCTCCTGGAGGGCCATCAGGCCGTGGAGAAGCGCCTGCGGCGTGGGCGGGCAGCCCGGAACGTACACGTCCACGGGCAGGAACTTGTCCACTCCCGAGACGACGTTGTAACCCTCCTTGAAGGGGCCGCCGCCCGTGGCGCAGGCGCCCATGGCGATGACATATTTGGGTTCCGGCATTTGCTCATAGAGGCGCACGATCATGGGCATCATCGTCTTGGTGACGGTGCCCGAGACGATCATCACGTCGGCCTGGCGGGGAGAGCCCCGGAAGACCTCGGCGCCGAAGCGGGAGATGTCAAACCGGCTTGAGGCCGTGCAGATCATCTCGATGGCGCAGCAGGCCAGGCCGAAACCGAGCGGCCAGAGCGAGGAACGCCGGCCCCAGTTGTAAACGGTGTCCACCATGCCGATCAGCTCGTCCCAGCGTGTGACCAGGACGTATCGTTCGAGTTCCTGGCGAAGCACCGGGTCGATGTCGATGCTCCAATCGGGACGGATCGCGTTGGGCGCGGACATGGTTTGGCTCGGCGTTACCCGGGCGGCGGAAAAAGTGTTGGCCGATCGCCGGGCGCCGCGACGTCGTTCGCCCGGGGCCCTCGGGATCGGCGGGTCGAGGACCCAATCCTATCGCAACGGTGTCCCGAATCGCCACCCTTCTGGTCAGGGCCGGGAAAGGCGGTCAGGTTGCCTCCGGGCCACATGAACGAGGCGTGCCATCGGCGCGTCGGCAACGTCCGAGGTATTCGGGCAACGTCTCGCGACCAGGATGGACCCGATCATCCCAAGTCGCGGTAGGTTGGAATGGGTGGTTGACAAGATCGGGTGGCGTGTGGCGTTGGTCCATCTCGCCGTGGTCTTGCGAAACGGAGACCTTCGCCTATGTACACTTCGCGATGCGCGCCACGCGAACCGATGGACTTGCGGGCCTATCTGGAGGTCGCTGGGCCGGAGGGGCGCCCCTATCGGTTGCCCGCGCGGACCGTCGACCTGAGTACGGCGGGGGCTGGCCTGATCGCGCATCGCCCTGTGAACATCGCCAGGGTCACGGCCGTGATCGTCGAGGACCGGACCGCGACGCACCACCGGCAACGACGCTGGCGTGGGCGGGTCGTTCACGAACGCGAGATCGACGAGGGGCGCCGATTGGGCATCTCGTTCGACCGGCCCGATCAGGGGCCCACCATCACATTTCGCCTTCAGGTGGCGGGGCGTGGCGAGAGGCGCGTTCGCCTGGATCGGCCCTTCGCGGTCGTCGAACCGGCCGAAGAGGCCCCCCCCGGACAAAGCAACCGTCAAAGCGAGGCCTTTCAGCACGGGGCTGGTCTTTTTCGAGGGGCGGCGCTCCTGGGCTTGACCCTGGACCAGGTCTTGAAGGCCCTCCTCGCCACGGCCCCAGCGGGCGCCATCGGTCCTCCAGGAATGGGGGAATTGATTCCCGCCATGCTGGGTTTGGGGACGGTGGGTGTGATCGCCCGCCTTGCCGACCGTCCTGAACACGCTTCGCGCCCCGTCCTCTCCACGGGGATGGGTCTGATGCTGGGCGGCATCTTGAGCACGCTGTTGGACCGGGTCGCGGCCGGCGGACCACGTCTTCTGGAAGGCTGCCCGATGGGCCCGGCCGAAGCCCTCACGGCGGCCGGCGCGTCGATCGTGTTGGGTTCGCTCCTGGTTGGGCAGGGGAGGGAGTTGATCCGAGCGAGTGGCCCGGTCGCGGCCGATTGCCAGGTCCGCGTGCGAGTCGCCGAGACGTGATGAGGCCGTCGGGACGCGACCCGTTCATTCCCCCCCTTGGGGACCGTCGTCGCCGAGCCAAAAGCGGACCCAGAGTTGGGCGGCGGCCCGCGTGGGGAAGCGCTCGACCCAAATGGTTGACTCGACACCATCGGGCGACGTCCGTTCAATCGTCCACTCGCTGATCAGGGCCGGCGATTGGCTAACGACCCACTCGCGGATCAGGCCGAGGTCCTCATGCCAGACTTCGGCGATCGCCGCGTAGTAGGGATAGTCGGTGTAGGCCCGGCTCCGGGCCAGCAGCCCGCGGGCCCGGGCGGCGATCTTCGTCAGGTCGTGTCCGAAGGCCCCCCGAAAGACCTTGATGGGATTGGTCTCTCCCGGTGGTTCCAGGGGTCGTATCGTCCCCATGGTCTTCAAGTAACGGACGAAGTCCTTGGGGCGTTTCTGGGCGAGGTAGTACGTCAATTCCCAGGCCGCCGCGTAGTCGGTGGGACGTAGGTCCTTGCTCGTGAGTAGTTCTTCCATTTTGGGACGTCTGATGGCGCTTTCACCCTTCATGGGCGGGCCAGTCCCCCGGAGCATTTTGGCGAGCGGGTCGTCTAGGTCGCGCAGGGTGATCACGTGAAGCGGGTTGATCTCGCCGCAACCTCTCCAGGTGCCGTCCGCGTTGGTGGACGTGGGCGCGCAGTACTCGGCCAGGCCCTCGGCCAACCAGGTGGGCCAGGGGGCCAAGCGCGGCTGCAAGCCGTTGTTCTGCAAGACCTGGTGGGTCCCCTCGTGGGCAACGGTCTGAGACTGGCGCGGCGCCACGACATCCCGTTCGTCGTCCTCGTTCTCGGCGAGCTCATACAAATAGATGCGATTCGTGATCGGGTCGTAATAGGCCAGGACTTCGGCGGCGACCCCGCGCCTGGCCTGGAAGTCCGCCCGGTTGCGATCGATCACGGCGACGAGCGGGAACTCGGCCTCGTGGACGTCGAAACCGTGCTTCTTAAGCATCGCCCCGAGCCCGACATAGAGGCTCTCGAGCAGGTCCGCCGTGAATTTCGCGTGTTTGGGGGTCCCCGAAGAGACGACGACGTAATGGGCGGTCAAGGTTGCGTGGAATCCCTGAAACGGGCCCGCGAGCAAGTCGTCTCGTACTTGCGCAGGCGTCCAAGGTCTGAAGGGGGCGTCGGTTGGGACCAGAACGTCCGTGCGGCCGAGTTGGCCGTCGGGCAAGACGACTAGGTGGCTCCCGGCCGACTCAGTCGCGTGGCGGGCGATCACCCGGCGGCCTTGGGCGTCGCCGACGAGCAGATTGCGTGGCCGGGCCACTCGGGGCGGTGGCGGCAGGGTCTCACGGTCTCGGAGCGCCGGCCCCACATCGGCGACGATCGGCGAAAGGCCCGCGATCGCGGGTGGTCCCGCTGGGACCTCGGTGGTCGGGGGCGGCTCGATCAGGGGTGGCCCCGCGGCCTCGGCGAGTGGCGGGGGTGTACGGACCGCTTCGAACGGAGTTTCCGGGGCGAACTCGGGAAGGCCCTGGTCGAGTACCTCAACGTTCACAGTCGGCGCGGGGGCCAGGCGTGTGGTGACCACCTCGGTCCAAGGACGGCGCAGGGCGTGCGTCGCGAAGAGGACGCTGAGGCCCAGCAAGGCGACGGTGGCGCCCCAAACGACCTTGCGGCGCGAGAGAAACGGTGAGGTCCGTTCGAACGTGTTGGGGGTCTCGCACCAAGGGCAGTCGAGGGTCAGCCCCCCGCGCTTGGGCCGGGGCAGCGGCGCCCCACAACCTTCACAGGTCACCCAACGTCTCGAACCCATCCGCCTGTCCCCGGACCGTTGATGCACGGCGCTCCTCATTCTTATCGGTCGAGGGTCCCAGTTGGAAGGGGGAAGCGGGGCGATGACGGCCCAACGCCTCGACCGGGCCGCACCGCGTAGTCATACTCGTCATGATTCCACCCTTGGCTGGGTCGAACCTTCGGTTTCGGGCGGTCCTCCTGGTTCCTGTCCGCACCCATCCCCCGCTGAGCCTGAGGACCGTCATGCCCCGATCCTGGCTCTTCGCCTACGGCACTCTTGGTCCGGCCGACGCCACGGCCGCGACGAGGGACGGCTGGTCAGCCGACGCCGTACGCGGACGCCTTTTCGACCTGGGGCCCTATCCAGCCCTGATCGACCTGGACGACCCGGAAGCCGACTGGGTTTCCGGTCACGTGCGCCAAACCGACGAACGTGAGTTGGTCGAACGCCTCGACCCATATGAAGGGGTCGATGAAGGTCTGTTTGAACGCCGCGAGACGTTCACGCGGTCGGGCCGGCGCGTCTGGGTTTACGTTTACCTTCCGTGCTTGCCACAATGGGCGCGAAGACCGTTGACCCAATGGTCCGGGCGAGTCGTGCCGCCCGGTTGACCCAGCGCGGCCTTCCGCCTTCCGTCCCACACCTGTCGAGGAGGTCCCCGGTGGCCACCGCAAGCGCACCAACCGCGTCTCCGTCCCGCGACCATGAAGGCAACGGGGCGACGGCCCCCGACACGATCGGTCAGTACCTGATTGATCGTCTTTACGCCCACGGCATTCGACACATCTTCGGCATCCCCGGCGATTACATCCTGGGGCTCTACAAGATGCTCGAGACCAGCCCGATCGAACTCGTGGGCATGACCCGCGAAGACGCCGCCGGTTTCGCCGCCGACGCCTACGCGCGTGTCAATGGCCTGGGCGCGATCGTCGTCACCTATTGCGTGGGCGGCCTGAGCACATGCAACAGCATCGCCGGCGCCTACGCCGAGAAGAGCCCGGTCGTGGTCCTGGCCGGCTCCCCCGGAATGGCCGAGCGAGCTCGCGACCCCATGCTCCACCACAAGGTACGCGGCTTCGACACGCAATACGAAGTGTACGAGAAACTCACCGTCGCCTCGACGATCCTCAAGGACCCCCTCACCGCGTTCATGGAGATCGACCGGGTCCTCAGCGCGGCCGTCCGGTACAAGCGGCCCGTCTATATCGAAATCCCCCGCGACATGATCACGGCGCGGCAGATCACGCCCCACAAGACCCAGGAAGGCATTCCCCCCAGCGACCCCGACGCGCTCCGCGAGGCCCTCGACGAGACCGAGGCGATGCTCCGCGCGGCCAAACGCCCCTTGATCGTCGCCGACGTCGAGATCCACCGCTTCGGCCTCCAAGACGACCTCCTCGCCTTCGCCGAGGAAACCGGACTGCCCATCGCCACGACGATCCTGGGCAAGAGCGTCGTCAGTGAGGCCCACCCCCTCTTCGTCGGGGTCTATGAAGGGGCAATGGGACGAGACGAGGTGACAGCCTACGTCGAAAACGCCGACTGCCTCCTCTTGCTCGGCTTCTTCATGACCGACATCAACCTGGGCATCTTCACCGCCCAACTCGACCCCGGGCGCTCGATCAATGCGACGAGTGAAGATTTACGCATTCGTCATCATCGTTACACGGACGTCCGACTCGACGATTTCCTCCGCGGTCTGCGTGAACGGAAGCCGAAGGTGACGGTCACGGTCCCGCCGCCGCCGCCGACGGCCGCCACCGGCCCTTGGAAGGCCGACCCCACCGCCACACTGACCGGGATACGCGTCTTCGAGCGGATCAACAAGTTGCTCGACGACAAAATGATCGTGATCGCCGACATCGGCGAGGCCCTCTTCGGCGCGGTCGATTTGCGGATGACTCGGCGCACCGACTTCATCAGCCCAGCCTACTACACGTCGATGGGCTTCGGAGTGCCCGCGGCCGTGGGGGCGGGGATCGCCAATCGGCAGCTGCGCACGCTCGTCCTCGTGGGGGACGGGGCCTTCCAGATGACCGGGATGGAACTCTCGACGATCGCGCGCCAGGGCCTGAACCCGATCGTGGTCGTCCTGAACAACAAAGGCTACACGACCGAACGGTTCCTGCTGGAAGGCTCGTTTAACGACATCCACAACTGGGCCTTCCACAAAATACCCGAAGTGCTGGGGACCGGCCTGGGACTGGAGGTCCACAACGAGGTCGACCTGGACAACGCCCTGAAGGCGGCGCTGGCGCACACCGAGAGCTTCAGCCTCATCAACATCCACCTCGACCCGTACGATCGCAGCCCGGCCCTGGATCGTTTGGCGAAGAAGCTCTCGCAAAAGGTGCGCCCCCCGGACCCATTCTGATCGGCGGGGCCGCGAGCGCCTGCTTCAGCGCTTCGACCCGACCGGGTCCCTCGCCTCACGACGCAAGGCGTCGCGCCAGGCGAGGGCCGTTTCGGAAAGGTCCAGGTCGTCTCCCGAGGCCGAAGCGCGCCGACAGATCATCTTGGACTCAATCGGCGGGAAGACGCTGGGGTCGAGGGTCCGCACGGTCAAGCCGGCGGTGTCGTCCAAGGCCCCTTCACTAACGACGCCCACTCCCAGACCGTCGCGGACGAACCCGAGGATCGCCCCCCAACCGCCGACCTCAACCACCAACTGGAGTTGGTGGAGCAGGCCCCTGGCCTTCAGGGCCTCGTCCATTCCTTTGCGCGCACCGGCGTCGGGCTCGGGTAAGACCAGCGGGAACCGCGTGAGCGCCTCGGGTGGCGCAGACTCCTTCGGCAGTGCCTTGAGTTTCGCGCCCCAAGGGGACTTCGTCGAACCAACAAGGGCGAAGCGCTCGGACCTCAGCGGTTCGATCCGCAGCGGTCGCCGCGCGAAGTCGAGGATGTCGGCATCGTCGTGGCTGACGATCGCCAGGTCGAGCGTGCCGTTGGACACCCCTTCGATCCGCGCTCTCCCACGCATGGTCGAGATGCGCAGGCGGGCCTCGGGTCGCTCGCGACGAAAACGACCAAAGGCCCGACGCACCAGGTCGCCGGCCGACTCGCGCCCACAGGCGAAATGCACAGGCCCCGACTCGGGCCCCGCGCCGCCCGCGTCGATGAACTGATGGAGGCGGTGATAACGATCGACGAGTTCCTCGACGGCGGGCCGGACCTTCCGCCCTTCCTCGGTGAGCCGCCAGGTCTTGCCGTCGCGGACCAACCAAGGTCGGTCCAGGAGCGGGCCGGCATGTTGGAGATGAGCGAGACGCTTCGAAAGCGTCGGCTGGTTCAGGTCCAACGCGCGCATCACCTGACCCGCGTCCCCGTCTTGGCGGACCAGGGCGACGAACGTTTGGAGAAGGTCGAACGAAAGGGTCAACGAACGCGGCATGGTGATTTCCGTGAACTTCCCGATGAATTGAAGGAATTGACTTCGCCGATCACCACTTTATAGAATAGATCGACGTCGTGCAACACAGGGGACCCAAACTCGCGGAGAAGGACTGTCTCATGTCCAAATCGATCTCGATCCCGACCGTGAACGTGGCCGTTTGCCTGCTCGCTCAGGGCGAGAAGCTGGCCTTGCCCTGGAACGCGAATTGGGGAGGATTCACGACGCCCATGACGAAGCGACGATCCTGGCGGGACCCGAACCTGCCCAACGCGGACCGCGAGGAGGAGTGGGAAGACGCGGCCGCCCGGGCCGGCGCCGAGGTCCTCGGACGGACCTGCGAGCCGCACTTTGTGATGGACCTCGGGGGCGAGTTCCAGCAGAGTGATCGGGACGGCGTTTGGAAACGTTACCATTATCAAGTCTTCCGACTTGACCTGCCCAAGGGCGAACCGGTCGGGACCTCTCCGGGGACGATCGTGGAATGGCTCTCTCCCGTGGAGGTCCTCGAGAAGCGGCCGATCACCCAGTCCGCTCGGATGATCGTGGGCCGGTTGATCGAGGCGGGAAAACTGTGAGCCGGGCGGAGGCGGTCCGCTGATGACCAGCGCGACCGCCAGACACCGAAATCCGACTTCCAAGCGGGACCGGCCCGGTGTTTCCCCGAAGCGCCGGTCCCTTCGTGGAACGAGGATCGAATCGAATCGAAAGGAAAGCGTAGTGCTCGCGATCATGCCGTCAAGTTGTCTGGAGAGTATCGCCGTGGGCGGGACCGAGAGTGACGTCGTTGGTGGTCTTGTGAGCGAGATGGGCCTCTGGTTGCCGGAAGAGGACCCATGATGGGTCCCGCCGTGGTAGTCGATCGCGCAGGCCCCTTGCTTCGGGCCGACGCGTCGCGTATGACCTAGGTAGCGTCGGTGCATTTGGGGACGAGAGAGCGCTGGATCATGGCCCTCCGAGCCTGAAGCTCGGGACCATCAGCACCTGGTGAATGTGAGCGGTCCCTCCTCGGCCCCAATTGGACCCGGCGCGACTTCTGGTTGCCCATTGACCGCATCTGTCGCTTTGAGGCCCGGCGGGCCCTGAGATGAAGGACGAGTTGCTCGTGCGAGACGCCTCAACCTGGACGAGAGCGCGGCGCGACTGCCTCG
>CALLYK010000371.1 GCA_937858365.1 uncultured Isosphaeraceae bacterium
GGGGAAGGTGCCGAGCCAAGCCGCATCGCCCGGCAGGTCGTATCGGATTGTGCCGCACTCACCCTGCGCGAACACCGTGGCCGGACCGCCGGTGCCGTTGCGCACCTGCCAGATCTTGGGCCGGTTGCCGCCGGTCTTCATCGCGTAGGCCTCGTCGAGCAGGCGGACAGCGAACTCGTCGCGCAGATCGGCGCGGCGGAAGCCGAACGCCACCGCGATCAGGCGGCGTCCGTCGCGCACCGCGCTGCCCACGATGTTGAAGCCCGAGGCGCAGATGAAGCCGGTCTTCAGCCCGTCGGCATAGGGCGCATAGAGCTCCAGGAACTTGATGCCCGGCCCGATCCTGGTCTTGCCGAGCATGAACTCCTGGGTGTGGAAGTAGCCGTAATATTCCGGGAACTGCTTGACCAGTGCCAGCGCCAGCACCGCCATGTCGCGCGCCGTGGTGATCTGGCCCTGGTCGGGCAAGCCGTTGGCGTTGCGGAACTGGGTGGCGGTCATGCCCAGCCGTACCGCCGTTTCCGTCATGCGTGCCGCAAAGGCCGGGGTCGAGCCCGAGATGAGCTCGCCCAGCGCGGTCGCAGTGTCGTTGGCGGAGCGCGCCACCAGCGACAGCAGCGCCTGCTCGACGGTGATGGACTGGCCGGCGCCGAGGCCCAGCTTGGAGGGCGGTTGCGAGCGGGCGTGCTCGGAGAACGGCACCGCCGTCGCCAGGGTCAGCCGGCCGGCCTTCAGCTCCTCGAAGACGATGTAGATCGTCATCATCTTGGCCATCGACGACGGATGCATCGGCTTGTCGGCATCCTTGAACAGCAGCACCGTCGAGGTCTGCGGATCGACCATGAAGGCTTGCTTGGCGAGCGTACCGATCCCGATCTGCGACGGTGGCAGGGCCTCGGTTTTGCTGGTCGCCGACGGGGCCGGCTTGGGCGCGACGGCTTGCCTTGGTGGTGGCGGTGGGGGGGGCGGCGAATCATCGATCGGTTCGACAAGAGCCGGTCCCACCTGTTTCGCCGGCGGGGCCTTGGCCGGGGGCGTTGTCGGCACGGCCGCAACCGTGGCTTGCCCCCTTTGTTTCCAGTGGAAACGGATGACATTATTGCCCAAGCGGATGACGTCGCCATCGGCCAGGGTGGCCGCTCCGTCGATCACTTTCTTGTTCAAGATCGTGCCGATCTTCGACCCCATGTCCTCAAGCTGGTACGAGCCATCCTTTTGAAGGACGATGCGCGCGTGCTCGGGTTCCACGTTCTTGGAAGGGGCGCCAAAAAAGGGCAGCGGGAGTTTCTCTGAGCGGCCCAGGACGATGCTCGGCTGATTGAGGATGAGTTCCCGGCGCGGCCGGTAACCGTCCACGACCGTGAGCCACGCCTGCTTGAGGACGACCTGCACGACAGCAATACATATACCGATACAAAGTCCAAGTGCGACAAAACCGGCGGCCCGATTGGGCATGCTTGAGGGCGACTTGATGACCACCTGGATGATCTCGAAGAGGACGCCGCCCAGAAGGCCCCCCACCGAACCGCCGATGAGGCCGTTGCGGACCTTGTTCATGGAGCCGTCGTAAAGGCCCTCCACGACCCCGATCCCAGCCCCCATGAGGAGCCAGCCAATCGGCCGCGGGACGCCGACCGTGAAGAGGACCTCGCCCAGGAAGGCCCCTCCCGCGCCGCCAAGCGCCCCGCCGATGAGTCCGGGTCCGAGACGCTTCAACTGCTGGAGAAACTGGCCGTTGGCGGCGCCGGCGAGCATGTTCAGGCCCGCGCCAATGGCCCCTCCCACAAAGGCCGCGTAGACGGGGACGAGCCATGTGCTAGCGGCCGTGCCGCCGAGTCGTCCGATGATCTGCTCGGCCACCAGCCAGCCCAGAAAGGCCGCCCAACCGCCCACGATCGCCCCGTAATAGACGAGTCTGGTCAAGGACATGGAGAGCGCCGGCCTTTCCTTGTGACCATCCCAAGAACATGGACCATCATTACGAACTGTATCGGAGGGCCTGGTCTGGGACAACGGCCCGACCCGAACTTCCGCGGCCATCTCCGATTTTCGTCGGAGTCCTGGCCTGTCTCAGCGCTCGCCCGTTACAATCGTCGTGGCGCGGTGTCGCCGTGGGCGACGCCTCACGTCGGAGATGACGGCATATGTTGACGAGTTCCTTCTCACGGCTTTGGGCCCAGGTCCCCACGGCCGCTCCCGGTCCGGCCCCCACGTTGCCGACGGACGCCGCCGGGTTGGCCGAACTCGCCCTCCGGCGCTGGTGTGGGGGCCTGACGCTCTCCTCGCCCGAGTTGTCGCCTCGTCCGGTTGGCCTCGGCCTTCTGCTCATCGGGTTGTCGGCCTTGCTGCTCCTCGTCTTGATCGCCCAAGGTCCGCGCCGGGCCTTACGCCAGTTCTTCGACCTTTCGGGCCATCTGCGCCTCATCTCCCTCGCATTCCTACGTGTGCGTCAAGCCGCGCGGCTCGTGCCGGCCTTGCTTGGGGCCACCGTGATCGTCTGGTCGAGTTGGCAGTTCTTTCATTTCCACAATTCGGAACGTCTTGATGAATTGGTGCTCTTGCGGAAGACGCGGACGGTGAGCGAATTGGCCTTCGATCAAGGCTCGCTCGCGGCCCTCACACCTTGGCGCGACGTTGCCGCTTTGGGCGACAACGTTTTGCTCTTACTCACGGCCGCGGCGATCACGTTCAAGCGCTCGGCCGATCGATGGGGCGACTCGCGCCGGGCCGTGGGCTCCGATCGTCCCTTGCCCGCTTGGTCGACTGTCTGTTGGGCGTTCGCATGGCTCTATGTCCTGTACAGACTCGGGTCGATGCTGGCCGGCACGAATGGTCTGCCACCTGGCGGTTGCATCATCTTCGAGGCGCTCTTGGTCCCCTTGATGATGCTACTCGCCGACGGGTTGCTTGTTGGGTGGGTGGTCGTCGAGCTCCGCTCCGCCGGCCCAACGCTTTCGGGTGAGCCGGGTCTTGATGTGCATGGAATACTTGAACTTTTGCCGGGCTCGGTCCTGGTTTGTCTCACGGCATTGCCGGGGCGTTACGCGGCCGTGTCCACATGGTTGCTTGTTGGTCACGTGCCGAGTTTCGTGGTCCAAAGCGGCCTTGGCGTCTTCTTGAATGGTTGGGGCGTGGTGATCGTGCAAGGCGTCGCCCTCCTCTTCTTTGGACTTGTGGGGGGCCTTGCCTGGTCTCGCGGGAGTTGGCGGGCGGCCCTCAACGGCTACGGCCGATTACTCCGGGCGGAGGGTGGTCGCGTGGCGGCGCTCGCCTTGGGGACCTGCTTGGTATGCGGTTGTGTCTCCGCGCTTTCGTATGTTGTCTTGCTTTCTCTCCCAGTCTCAGCCTGGCTCTTGAACGCGGCCGACGCCTACGCGCACTACGCGACCTTGCCTCTCGCTTTGGTCGCGATTGCCGCCTTGATCGAGCTTGGCGAGCGTTCCCTCCCCTTGGCGACACTCGCCGGCGGGACCAAACCGGCACCTTGAGGTGAAAGCGCCGCTAGACCTTCGACCCAGCGAGCCAGCCGGCGCTCCAGGCCGCTTGGAAGTTGTAGCCGCCGATCCGACCATCCAGGTCGAGCACTTCCCCCACGAAGTGCAATCCGGGCACTATGCGGCTTTCCAAGGTCTCGGGCCCGACCTCTCCGAGGGAAACGCCCCCGCTGGTGACTTCCGCCTTGGCGAAGCCGAGCGTCCCGACGATCGGCAAACGAAGGTCTTTCAAGGCGGCCACCAGGCGACGTCGTTCGTCCTTGGAGAGCTCGGGACCAACTCGGTCGGCCGGCACGCGCGCCACTTGGACGAGGGCCTCGGACAGTCGATGCGGCACCTTGTCGGCAAGGAGTGTGGCGACCCGGGAACGACCGCGCCGCGCCGCGATCGCGAGGTCGGCGTCAAGGGTCTCTCCCGCGTTGTCCGGCTGGAAATCCAGTGCCAACGACAAGGGCCCACGCCCCCGCGCCACGGTTCGGCTGACGTCGAGCACGGCCGGTCCTGTCAGGCCAAAATGGGCGAAGAGAAGGGCCTCGCGCCGCTCATCGACCACGCGACCATCGCGATCGACCACGCGGACGATCATGTCCGGCAGCGTCGTCCCCTTCAACTCCTCGACCCAATCCGCGGCCACCTTGATCGGCACGAGGGCCGGTCGCGGCTCGACGATCGTGTGCCCCAACCGGCGCGCGATCGCGTAGCCGTCGCCGGTCGTCCCGCAGCCTGGAAACGATTGGCCCCCCAGGGCGACGATGACCTTTCTCGTGGGGATCGGCCCTTCGCTTGTCTGTACCACGAAGCCCTCTGCGTGGCGTTGAACGTCAAGTACGGGCGAGTTCAAACGCAGCTCGGCCCCGGCTCGCTCGCAACGACGCAAGATGGCCGCGAGCACGTCGGTCGCTCGATCGCTCGCGGGAAAGACCTTGCCGTTGGCCTCGATCTTGGTCGCCAGGCCCTCGGCCTCGAAGAACCCGATCGTGTCTTCCACCGAGAAGGCCCTCAGCGAAGGGCCCAGAAATTTGCCGCCCAACTCGCCGAATGCTCGCTGAATGCTCCGCGCACCCAGGGCCTCGCGCGGGTCGTATCCAGGGTCGATCGGTCCAGTGACGGCCCTTGTGTTCTTCAGGCCGCGCGCGTTCGTGATGTTGCAGCGCGTGCCGCCGGACATCAAGATCTTCACGCCGGGCCGGCGGTTCTTCTCCAACACCAAAACGGAGAGTCCACGCTCGGCCGCGCGAATGGCCGCGAAGAGACCGGCGGCCCCAGCACCAAGGATGACGACATCTTTTCTTGTTGATGGGTCGCTCAAGCGGGCCTCGTCCCGACGACGTTTCCAGGGCCAATTCCCCGCAGGATACCCCTCTCGCGCGAACTCGACCAGGCATGGCCGAGCGGCCCACGCACGCGAGTGGCAAGGGGAGACCCGTTCCCGATGGTCCTCCGTTGGACCGCCATGACAATAATCAAGCGCGACACGCGAACATCCGTCAACGAACGGCGCGAACCTCGCGACCGCTTCCGGTGACTGACTTGCGCGACCCTCCACGATTCGTCTTTGGAAAGACCGCATGAACTCTTGGCTGGAAAACAACCAGTTTCTCTCGGGCGGACTGACGCTCATGCTCTTTGGCGGCGCAATGGCCATGTTGCGCAACCTGCCCATGAAACTCTGGTCGTTTGTGCTCCGACGGGTGATGATCTCGCTGGAGGTCCCCGATCGCGACCCCGCGTTTCGCTGGCTCCAAACCTGGGTGGCCGCGCAGCGATACGCCCAGCGCACACGGAACCTCAGCCTCACCACCACCTGGGAAAAGCCCCGCACCGAAGGGGACGACGGAGACCCTTACAACACGTCGGGCAAGGTCTCCGAGGCACGCTTTCTACTCTCGCCCGCGCCTGGCACGCACCTGCTTTGGTTCCGCAATCGCTTGCTTATTTTTCACCGCTCGCGACGCGACTTGGAGAACGGCGGCACGCTGGCCTTTCAAGAAACCCTACGGCTGGAACTGGTCGGCGGCGATCGAGCGACGATCGAGGACCTTCTCCGTGAGGCCCAAGTGGCCGCCTTGCCCAAGGTGCGCGGGGTGACCATCCTCACGACCCAATACGACAACTGGTATGCGACCTCCTGGAGGCCCAAAAGGCCCCTGGAATCCATCGTTTTGGCCGACAACATGCTGGAAGACCTGATCGACGACATGCGCGAGTTCGTGGCGTCGAGCGGTTGGTACGCCCTGCGCGGCGTGCCTCATCGACGCGGCTACTTGCTGCACGGGCCGCCCGGAAACGGCAAGACAACGCTGGTCACCGCGGCGGCCGGCGAGCTCGGCCTGGCCGTCGCCGTGCTCAGCCTGAGCGGTAAGACGCTGGGCGATGATGGCCTACGCAGCGTCGTGGACAACCTTCCCATCGGCACCGCCTTACTTATTGAAGACGTCGATTGCGCCTTCGGCCCCAAGCGCAAGTCGGGCGAGCAAACGGGCGTGACCCTGAGTGGCCTGCTCAACGCGCTCGACGGTGTGAGCAGCAAGGAAGGCCGCATCCTCTTCCTGACCACGAACCACCCCGAGCGGCTCGACCCGGCGCTCGTCAGACCGGGGCGCGTCGATCGGACATTCCACCTGGGTAACACGACCGCCGACCAGGCCCGCCGCTTGTTTCTCTGGTTTTACGCGGGCAGCGAAGACGCCCCTCCCGAGGTCGCCGAACTGGCGCGGGCCTTCGCCTCACGCGTGCCCGAGGGCCGCGTCTGCATGGCGGCCATTCAGGAGCACCTGCTCCGTTACCGAAAAGACCCCGAAGCGGCCGTGACAGAGGCCGACTTTGAAAAACTGGAAGAGTTCACCAGACGCGGCGAATGCGTGGGCGTCCACGCCGAGGAGGAACTCATCGCCTTGGACTAATCGCCCGAGGCGATGTCATTTCATCGTCGCATTTCTTGTTAATCTTGATATCGACACTTGCGTTGTCATCCGGCGAGCAGGCTCCTCGTGGTCAGTTCGACGAGGAAGGGATGACCGGGCAGGGCCTGCGCGGGGTCGGTCAATTGCCAGGCGATCACGAGGGCGGCGCGACCCAGGTCGGCCTGACCGGCCCCTTGCCAAAAGGCGGCCATCCAGAGGAGCATCCGAGCGTAAAGGCCCAGGCGGTCGCACAGTCGGCGCTCGAAGAGGTAGCGATACGAGCCGGCGTCGCGCGCCGGGTCGGGGCCCGCGCCGGTCTCGCGCAGACGGATCGCTCGGGCGAGGTCCTTGGTCAACGAAGAATCGTCCACCCAATCAACGCATGTGTTCATAATTAAGTTCGACCAATGACGGACGTCATCCGGGGAAAGGTCCGCGAGGTCGGCCGGGTCGAGGGCCGTTGTGAGGGGCCGGGGCTTGAAGTCGGGGCCCACGGTCGCTTCAATCCAGAAACGCAGGGCGGGAGGCGCCTCCGGACCACATGTCCCGAGGCAGCCGGCGAGGAGCGCGAAGGCCAACTCAGGCCTTCCTTCAACGACGTCGCGCGCCGGGTCGGCCGCGTACTCCGCGAGCAGTCCGCGCGCGTCGGCCGGGCCTTCCAGCACTTCGCCGCTCACGTCCAGGACACCGCGGAGGACGTCCACATGAAAGGCGGCCGACACCAGTCGCCCTGTTTTCTCCGTGGTCAAGACGATGTCGCCGCGCCCTTCTCCATCCACGTCGGTGACGAGACAGCCGCGCAGCGTGGGGACCGATCGCGTCGCCAGGGCCGCCGGACCTTGGCGGCGCTCCGCCTTGCCGCCCAACCAACGCCGCGCACGCGCCGTGACTTCGGCGTCGGGATGATGGGCGGCGATGCCGAGCCATGCCCGCGCGACGTCCTCGTTGGAGTCGGGTTGCACCACCAACGCCTTCAGGGCCGCGTCGCGCGTGAGTGGGTCGTGGGCGAAGGCCAGGACCCGGAGGAACTCGGCCGTGCCTGGGCCCATCGGCCCGCCCGCCAGACCCGCGACGATCCCGGCGCGCACGTCCGGCTCAATCCGGCCCAACGCCTGCAAAGGCACCCAAACGGCGCCCGGGTCCGACTCCAATTGCTCGGCCAGGTCTTCGATGGGGTCGGTGTCCGCCAAGTCGTCGAGTTCCAAAAGCAGGGGCCGAAGGTCGTCGGCCAAGAGACCCGCGTCGTCCAGGATTTGCAGGGCCAACCAGGCGACGTCCGGCGGTGGACCGTCCGCGAGCCGCATCCGATCGGCGAGGGCCGCGAAGAGGGCCGGGTCGCGCACCCATTCGACCAAGCGTAGGAGGTCGGCGGCCCCCGGCTTGTGCAGTTCGTCCAGCACCTTCGCCAGCGGCCCCTTCAGTTCCGCGGGCGGAAACGTGGCGACGAGGAAGTCGCGCAACCGGTCTCGGCGCGACCCATCCGGCTCGGTCAGGAGCGACCCGACGAGCGGGCCCACCTCGCGTGCGTTCATCTCGTTCATGACTCGCCTCCGGGTCGTGTGCCGCTCGACCAGGCGAGTTCCAGGTCCGTCTCCAACACGGCCCGCTCATACAGGGCCTCGTCCAATTCCGTGAGGAAGCGGCTGGGCGTGGCCACGATCACGGGCCCGCGACCGCCGCGTTGCGTGGTCAACGGATAGGTCAACACAAGCTCATCCATCGCCCGAGTCACGGCCACATAAAAGGTCCGGCGTTCCTCCTCCTCGCCCCCCGGTTCGCCCAGGGCCCTGCCACTCGGGAAGCCCTCTTCCACCAGGCGAGGCACGAAAACGCGCGACCATTCCAGCCCCTTGGCCTGATGGATCGTGCTCAAGACCAGGCTTTCGGAGTGGTCGGCATCGTCGAGCGCGTCCATGCCTTGCACGTCGCCGGCCAGCACGAGGTCGGCCACCAGCTTCTCAAGGTCTTCGTAGCGCGCGGCCAAAACGCCGAGCTGCTGGATGTCTTGAAGGCGCTCGTCGGGCCGTTCGTAGAGGCGGCGGACGACCTCGGTATAACCGCCCCTCAAGATGGCGGCGATGGCGTCGGCCGGGTGGTTCGCCGGGTCGGTCTCCTGGATGCGGCGGAGGTCGGCGACAAACGCGGCGAAGGGCCCCTTGCTCTTCACCGGGACCTTGCTCATCATCGGCGCCGTGGCCACTTCCATCAGCGGGTCGGCCGAGGACGCCAGGTGTTGCCACAAGGCGGCCGACTTCACCTGCCCTATCCCCGGCAAGAGCTGCAAAACGCGCCGCCAGGCCAGTTCGTCGCGTGAGTTGACGATCAAGCGCAAATAGGCCAACACGTCTTTGATATGGGCCTGTTCAAAGAACCTCATGCCCCCGCGCACCGTGTAGGGGACCCGGCGCTGCGAAAGCTCGGCCTGAAGGATGACGCTGTCGAAGTGGTTGCGATAGAGGACCGCCATCTGGCCGAGGCCGATCCCCTGGTCCACGTTCTCCAAGATCTGCTGGCAGAGGAACTCGGCCTCCTCGTAAACATCGGCGGCAGGCACGACCAGGGGCACGGGACCGCTCGCCCGGATGGCCACCATCGTTTTGGGGAACCCCGTTTGATTATGGCCGATCGACGCATTCGAGAAGGCGACGATCTCGGGGGTCGACCGATAGTTCACATCGAGCGGAAAGACCTTGGCATCGGGGTTACGTTTCTGGAAATCGAGAATGTTGGCGTACTCGGCGCCTCGGAAGCGGTAGATCGACTGGGCATCGTCGCCAACCGCCGTGAGGTTCCCCGCGCCGGCCCGCGCGATCGTCTCGACAAGGGCCACCTGGGCCGCGTTCGTGTCCTGCATTTCGTCCACGAGCAAATGTCGGAACATGGCCCCCTGGGCCGCGCGCACGTCGGGAAACTCGTCGAGAAGACGTCTCCAAAGACTGAGCAAATCATCATAGTCCACGCAATTATGTTGGCGCTTACGATCGGCGTAAGCGTCGGCGGCCCGGCGAAGCCGCGGGCCCCACTCCTCAACGGCCAGTCCCGCCTCGGCGGCCACGTCTTCCAGGTCCCGCCCGCGGTTGAACGCGAGGCTGAGCAGACGCGCGACCAGGGCCGCCTTGGGGGCGTATTTCCCCGTGCCGATCAACCCCGCCTCCTCCATCGCCAGGCCCACCATCGCGCGCTGGTCTTCGCTGTCCAGGATCGTGAAGTTGGACGAAAGCCCCAATCGGTCGGACCATTTGCGAATAAGTCGATTACCGATATGATGAAATGTCCCTGCGCAGATAAGGGTTGCGCGCGGCCCCACCAGCGACTCGAGGCGGCCGACCATCTCGCGCGCCGCCCGGCGCGTGAACGTGACCAGAAGGATGGCGTCGGGCGCGACCCCCTTGGCGATCAGATAGGCGACCCGATACGTGATCACGCGGGTCTTTCCCGAGCCCGGTCCCGCCAGCACGAGATTGAAACCGTCGGGCGCCGTGACGGCCGCGAACTGCGCTGGGTTGAGCTCGTTCCGAAGGCGTTCGAGCAGCGCGTCGGGACCTTCCTTGCGTAGCCGAATCTTCCGCATCGGTCCTTCCCGGTTCGGGGGGGTGTCGTCGCTCGTCCATCGAGCGGCTAGTATATCAAGCCGACGCCCCGAGCGCATGGCCTTGGACAACCCTGATCTCCCGAGATGTTCGCCCCGATGGAAAGCACGCCCACCGCGACGGTCCTCCGCGGGCCCAAGCTCTATCTCGTCGGCCGGCAGACGATCGACGACGACGCCCTTTCGCGGTTCCTGGCCGACCATGACGTGTCGCATTGGACGACCGACACCGACGAGGCCGGCGAGAAGCTCGTCGAGGTGGCCGGCCGCCTCTGCTACATGAGCTTCGCGCGCCCGCGTCCTGGAGGCAATGCCGCTTATATCGGTCACATCCTTGAAGTGGGACATGGGTCGGTCCTCGAACACGCCGTCTTCAGTTTCATCATCACGGGGGTGAGTCGCAGTTTCACGCATGAATTGGTCCGCCACCGCGCCGGGTTCGGCTATTCGCAGCTCAGCCAGCGCTTCGTGGACGAGTCGGAATGCGCCTTCGTCGAGCCCGACGCGATTGCGGAGGACCCCGAGCTGCACGCGATCTGGCTGGACGCGATCACGGCCAGTCAGAAGGCGTATCGGGCCCTGGCCGACGGCCTCGCCGCGAAGTTTCGCGACATCGAGGACCGGACCCTGCGTCGCAAGAAGGCGCGCGAGGCGGCCCGCTCCGTCTTGCCCAACGCGACCGAGACCAAGATCTTCGTCACGGGCAACGCCCGGGCCCTGAGGCACTTCATCGAGATGCGCGGCGACCCGGCCGCCGACGTCGAGATCCGCAAGGTGGCCCTCGCCATGTTGGAGGTCCTGCGCGTCGCCAGCCCCAACCTCTTCGGCGACTACGCCATCGTCGACCTGCCCGAAGGGGGCCGCGCCGCGACCACCGAACATCGCAAAGTCTGAAAGAATGTATAAATCATGTCTCACGATACATCGCGAACTGGCGTGATCGACTGGCCTCGCGACGGGGTCGCCTACTTGCGCGACCCGGCGCGCCATTGGCGCTGTCATCCGGCCGACCCGATGGTCCCGCCGGCGCTCTTGCGGCACCACGACCTTCGGCCCGGCACGATCGTCAGCGGCCCTGTGAGCGACGGCCCGCGACCGGCCCTTCAGGCGGTCGTCACGATCGAGGGCAGGGGACTCGTCGACCAGCCGGAACGGCGCGACTTCGCCGACCTCACCGCGATCGACCCACACCGGCGAATCCGCTTGGAGACCGGCCCGACGCCCCTCACGATGCGCGTGCTCGACCTCCTCACGCCAATCGGCAAGGGGCAACGCGGCCTGCTCGTCGCGCCGCCGCGCACGGGCAAGACGGTCCTTCTGCAGCAGGTCGCCGCGGCCTTGACCGCCAATCATCCTGAGGTGGCGCTGATTGTCCTTCTTGTGGACGAACGGCCCGAGGAGGTGACCGAAATCCGGCGCTCGGTGCAGGGGCTGGTGATCGCTTCGTCCTCCGATCAGAGCATCGAAGAGCACGTGCGCCTGGCCGAACTCACCGTGGCCAGGGCCCAACGGCTGGCCGAGGCCGGCACCGACGTTTTCCTGCTGGTGGACAGCCTCACCCGCCTGGCCCGAGCCTACAACAAGCAAACGGCCACGGGACGGACCATGACCGGCGGCGTGGACATCAAGGCCCTGGAGGTCCCCAAACGTCTCTTCGGCGCCGCGCGCGAGTTCGAGGAAGGGGGCTCGCTCACCGTGCTCGCCACCTGTCTGATCGAGACCGGAAGTCGCATGGATGATTTGATCTTTCAAGAGTTTCAAGGGACAGGCAACATGGAGGCGGTCTTGGACCGCCGCCTGGCCGACCGCCGGGTCTATCCGGCGCTCGACATCTCGCGCTCGGGCACACGCAAGGAGGAGAAACTCCTGGGGCCCGAGACGACCCAACGCATGGCCCTTGTGCGCCGGACGCTCGCGGACCTCAAGCCGGTGGAGGCGATGGAGGCCTTCCTCAAGCAACTCGGCAAGTCCCCCTCCAACGCCGAATTCCTGGAAGACCTGGGCAAGAAGAGCGCCCCCCGATGAAGCGCCTCGCCCAGGCCAACGTCGCGGTCCCGGACCACCTTGCCGGTCCCGCGATTTGTGCCAACAATGGTCATTTGACGAACCTTTTGTCGCCTTCGGTGTGACCTCATGGGACTCGACACGATCGCCCCACCGCCCTGTTCGAATCGCTCGGCGAATCGGCCCAACGAGGCGCCGACGCAACTTCCCGTCTTGTCGATGGCCCCGAGGGAGCGTCCCCATCTGCCCGCGACTCGGGAAGAAATGTCGGCCCGGGGTTGGGACCACGTCGACGTCGTCTTCGTCACGGGCGACGCATACGTCGACCATCCATCGTTCGCCAACGGCATCCTCGCACGCGTCTTGGAGGCGGCCGGTTTTCGGGTGGCCGTGTTGGCCCAGCCTGATTGGCGCAGTTGCGAACCTTGGCGTGCCTTCGGCGCCCCGCGCCTGTTCTTCGCCATCTCGGCCGGGAACATGGACAGCATGATTAACCATTACACAGCAAACAAAAAAGTACGCAATGACGATGCCTATTCCCCAGGCGGACGTATTGGCCTGCGTCCCGACCGGGCCACCATGCCTTATTGCCAGCGTGCCCGTGAGGCGTTCCCCGGCGTCCCCGTGATCGCCGGCGGCGTCGAGGCCAGCCTGCGCCGGTTGGCCCATTACGATTACTGGTCTGACACCGTGAAGCGGTCGATCCTCCTTGATTCCAAGGCCGACCTTGTCGTCTTCGGCATGGGGGAACAGCCCATCCTGGAGATCGCCCGCAGGCTGGCCGCCGGCGAGTCGGTGAAGGACCTGCGCGACATGCGGGCCGTCGCCTACGCCCTGGGCGCCAGCGAGAAGGCCCCAGAAGACGCCTTGGTCCTCCCGAGTTATGATGACGTGAAGAATGATAAAATGCAATTTGTGAAGGCGACCAAGATCATTCATCAAGAGACGAACCCACTGAACGCGCGACGTTTGGCGCAGTATCACGACCGGCAGGTGGTGGTCTGCAATCCGCCCGGTCTGCCGATCAGTCAAGACGACATGGACCGCGTTTACGGCCTGCCCTACACGAGGAGGCCCCACCCGATGTATGGCGCCGAGACGGTGCCGGCGCATGCGGCGATCAAGGACTCGGTGACGATCATGCGCGGCTGTTTCGGTGGCTGCACGTTTTGTTCGATCACGGCCCATCAAGGGCGGATCATTCAATCGCGGTCGCCCGAGTCGGTCCTCACCGAGCTCCGCCGACTCGGCCAAGATGACGACTTCAAGGGGGTCGTTTCCGACCTGGGGGGCCCAACCGCGAACATGTATCAGATGCGCTGCACACGCCCGGACGTGGAGGCCAAGTGCAAGCGCCTTTCGTGCGTCCATCCGACCGTCTGCAAGCTCCTGGGGACCGACCACGGTCCGCTCGTCCAACTGATGAAGGCGAGCCGGCAGGTCGAGGGGGTCCGCAAGGTGCATGTGGCCTCGGGCGTGCGCATGGACCTGGCCCAGCGCTCGCCGGATTACCTCCGAGAACTGGCTGCGCACCACGTGGGCGGCCACCTCAAGGTCGCGCCCGAGCACACCGACCCGGAGGTCCTCAAGCGGATGAAGAAGCCGGAGGTGCACGACTACGAGGGCTTCGACCGGGCCTTCAAGGCCGCGAGCAAGCGCGCCGGCAAGGCCCAATACACGGTGCCCTACTTCATCGCGTCGCACCCGGGCAGCGACCTGAAGGCGATGGTCCACCTGGCCCTCTTCCTGAAACGCAACGGCTACAAGCCCGACCAGGTACAAGACTTCATCCCGGCCCCATTTGACATCGCCACTTGCATGTATCATACAGGAATCGACCCGTTCACGGGTGAAGAGATCCCCGTGGCCAAGGGGCTGCGCGATCGGAAGATGCAACGGGCCCTGATGCAGTTCTTCAAGCCCGAGAATTACTTCATGGTGCGCGAGGCCCTGCTGAAGGCGGGCCGGTCCGACCTCATCGGCGCCGGCTGCGATTGCCTGATTCCAGCCAACCCGCCGAAAGAGGCCATCGAAGCGCGGCGCCAACGCGCCAACCACACGGCACGTGTGGACGAGGACGAGGACCACTATCACACCGTCGCCAACCCCGCCACGGGCGAGAAACCCGGCGAGCGCGGGGCGGGACCGCCGAAGCCGACCGGTTACCGGCCGGGCCGGAAGTCACAACAGCGGCAACAGGGTAAGAAGCGGAAGGGGAACAGCAGTTCAGGATCGGGAGCGTAGACCAGCTATGACTGCTCTCGCCGACCCCTCGGGCGTAAACATGGCTTTATGGTGCGCCACTGTGAAAGGGATCGATTATTTGCCCGTGCCTAACTGGACAGCGAGGTGGTGGCTGAACAGTTGACCGATGGAACACGAGCAACCCGGGGGGCAAGCGGCCGGCTTGGCCCGTGTGTTCCAACTTCGCGGTGCGACGACCGAGTCGGCGCTGGCTCTGGGCTCTGGGGTGCCCTTCGGCTTCCGTTCCGATTTCTTGTCAGCGGCTGCCTTCACCGGTTGCACCCGGCCTTCCAGCATCGTGCCCCAAATCGGGATGTCCTTGATTTCCGATGCGTCCACTTTATTGGGGTCTTTCTCCAGCACCGTCAAATTGGCCCGCTTGCCGACCTCGATCGACCCGATCTCCTTCTCCAACTGGATCGAGTACGCGGCGTCGATCGTGATAGCCTTCAGGGCCGTCTCCAGCGGCACCTTGTGTTCCGGGCCGGCCACCTTGCCTTCGTAGGTCAAGCGGTTCACACCCGCCCAGACCAGCTGCAGGGGCTTGGCCGGGGCCATCGGCATGTCCGAGTGGAACGACAACGACCCCTTGTGGTCCAGCACGTACTTGTGCGGGGCGATGTTCTTCGCCCGGTCGGCCCCGAGGCCGATCTTCTCGTACGGGCCGGCGAGTGCGGTGACGTAGTACGGGTTGGAACTCACCACCCCACCCAGTTCGATCCACCGCTTGACTTGATCCGGTTGGGCGAATCCGAAGTGAACGAGTACCGTGCGGTGATCCTTCCGCGGCGCCCGCTTCATGGCCGTCTCCAGTTCC